>CAZOOY010000009.1:0-26945 GCA_964581555.1 uncultured Staphylococcus sp. | reverse complement strand
CGCTCAGCTCTTCAACTATTATACTGATGAGGAACTTGCCGGTTTGCTTGATAATGAGAGCCTATCAGAACCAGCAGAAGATGATCAAGGAGACCGAGGACTTCATCGAGCGGTTCCGCTACAAAGCCACCAAGAGTGTTCAGGTCCAAAGCCGCATTAAACAGTTGGCCAAGATCGAGAGACTGGAAGTGGACGAAGTGGATACGTCCCATCTCAACCTTAAATTCCCCCCTGCTCCCCGTTCAGGCGACTATCCGGTGATCGCTGACAACGTCGGTAAGGCTTACGGAAATCATCAAGTATTCGACCACGCCACGTTCACCATAAAGCGCGGAGAGAAAGTGGCCTTCGTCGGTAAAAACGGTGAGGGTAAATCCACTCTCGTCAAATGCATAATGAACGAAATACCGTTTACAGGCTCCCTAAAGATTGGACATAATGTCAAAATCGGATATTTCGCTCAGAATCAAGCACAGCTTCTCGACGAGGAGCTCACAGTTTTTGATACAATCGACCGTGTTGCTGTCGGAGATATACGCACCAAGATCCGTGACATCCTCGGCGCCTTCATGTTTGGAGGCGAAGCCTCTGACAAAAAGGTGAAAGTTCTTTCAGGTGGCGAGAAGACCCGCCTGGCGATGATCCGCCTTCTCCTCGAACCGGTCAACCTGCTCATCCTCGACGAACCGACCAATCATCTTGACATGAAGACCAAGGATATCCTGAAGGCCGCAATCAAGGATTTTGACGGGACCGTCATAGTGGTCAGTCACGACCGCGAGTTCTTGGACGGGCTCGTTGAAAAAGTCTATGAATTCGGAGGAGGCCGGGTGAAAGAGTGTCTTGGTGGTATCTACGAATTTCTTGAGAAAAAGAAGCTCGCATCTCTATCCGAACTGGAGAGAAATACGCCCGTCCGCGCAGATGCTCCGAAAAACAAACCGGAGCAAAAAAAGGAAGTTGAAAAGAAATCTGTATCACCGGCTCCGACAACCGACCGTAAACTCTCTTATGCCGAGCAACGCGAGCGAGACAAGATGCTTCGCAAAGCGCGCAAAAAAGTTGAGGAAGCTGAGGCTGAGGTCAACCGACTCGAAAGCGAGCTTGCCGATATCGAGGCAACTATGGCAACCGGCGAACTTCCGGAAGATATATATGCCCGCCATGCATCCACAAGCAAACAGCTTGAGAACTCAATGTCAATGTGGGAACTCGCCTCTCTCGAATATGAAGAACTTGAAAAATCATTGAAACAGTCATGAAACGTACCTCTCCATTTATAATCATTCTTCTCTTTCTCCTTCTCGTCATATCATCCGGTTGTAACAAGAAAAGCAGTGAGGACACCGACATTCCTTTGACTTACCGTGTCAAGTACACGGCCTATACGGAGCCGGGCGATACCCTTAACCTCTCCTATCGTCAGGCCGATGGAAAAGCTGAGACAATAGAGAAGAAATGTCCTGATGGAGTTTTCACCATAACCATCGGCCCGGTCAATAAAGGTTTTGAGGCTCTCATTATCGTCTCTCAGCAGATCGGAAAAGAAGCTGGAGCCCTTTCAATCGAAACGAGCGAAAACTATGAGCCTTTTGAAATGAAAGCCCACAGTGAACACAGCATCATGCTGAGTTACACCGTAGGCGAATAATTCTTCGGGTATCTTTTAGCCTTTCAGCTCCTTTTTGGCAAGTCTTATGCCACCCTCCTCAAGAGTGATCAAGCGTTCCCGGTAGAGAGCACCAAGAGCTTTCTTGTAATCTTTCTTTGAACAATGGAAGGTCTCCCTGATCGATGCGGGTGATGACGAATCGTTAAGCGGCAGATAACCGTCAGGTTCTCCGAGCAGACGGTTAAGCACCTGATCACGTAGTGCATCGATGCGTCCGTCATTGCTCCCATGGAGCACTAAGTCTATCTTGCCATCCTCTCTGACCTGCTTCACATAGGCTTCGACTGATTCTCCGAGAGTGAGTGGAGCATAAAGCTCGTTCTCATATATCATTCCACTGAAAAGATTGTCAACGATGGTCCGGTAGCCATGTTCGCTATGTTTGAGGACAAGAGCCTTCACCTTATCTCCTATCTTGTAGTGAGGCACACAGTTTCCTAAAAACTTCTCTATCTTAGCCGACGCAACGATGCGCTTGGAAGCATCATCAAGATAGACGTAGACTGGCACGATCATTCCTCGGCTCAATTTCATTCTCTGTTCACTGAAGGGCACCAACAGTTCTTTCATCAGTCCCCAATCCAGAAAAGCGCCATGCTTGTTGACATCAGTCACCTGCAGAAAAGCGAATTCCCCTACCTGAGCAAAAGGATGTTCGGTCGTTGCTATGGGTCTCCCCTCATTATCGCGGTATATAAAGACTTCAATTTCATCTCCGGGTTGAAGAGGTTTTGTGATATACCGCAAAGGGAGAAGTATTTCATTTCCATTATCCCCTTCAAGATAGGCTCCGAAGTCTACATTTTTTACTACTCGGAGTGTATTGTATTGTCCTAATTTCACCATTGTTTTATAATTTTAGATGCAAATTTAACCAAATTATCGTGATTATAGATTAAATTTGCATTTTGAACATTTAATTAATAAACGTCTTTTCCCCTCCGATTGTTAAATTGACATGGAAGAAATATTAAAATATTTTCCCTTTCTTACATCTGAGCAGGTGGCACAATTCACTGCTCTCGGTCAGCTCTACCCTGAATGGAACGAGAAAATTAACGTTATATCCCGTAAGGATATCGACAATCTTTACACCCATCATATACTTCATTCTCTTTCCATTTCAAAATTCTTTACTCCTGTTGAAGGCACGAGTTTTATTGACCTCGGATGCGGAGGCGGATTCCCCGGAATCCCCCTGGCTATCCTATGGCCTGACTGCCGTTTTCACCTCATCGACAGAATCGGGAAAAAGATTAAGGTGGCTTCTTCCATTGCTGAAGCCGTCGGGCTGAAAAATGTCACTTTTCAGCACGGAGATATCGGAGAATGCAAACTTAAAGTTGATTTCGTAGTCTCAAGAGCTGTAATGCAACTTGATGAACTCGTGAAGCTTTGCCGAAAGAATATCTCTTCAAAATCGTTGAACAGACTACCCAATGGACTCATCTGCCTCAAAGGTGGTGAATTGGCAGCCGAGATAGGACGCGTAAAGCTCCCGACGGTTGATGTACCTTTGAGCGACTACTTTTCTGATGACTATTTCTCTACTAAGGACCTCGTCTACGTGGAAATGTCATAAAATTATTAATTTGCAAAACTTACAGCGATATGAAAGTCAGCAGATTCGTTTTCAATATGTTTGGGATCAATACCTACGTGATGTGGGATCCGACATCATTGCAGGCAGCTATTGTAGATCCCGGGATGATGGATAAAAAGGAAGAAGATGCGATTTTTTCTTTTATCGAGAGAAATCAGCTCAAACCGGTTCATTTGATCAACACCCACATGCATCTTGATCACATTTTCGGAAACATCAGCACCAAGAACAAATATGGTCTTGACATCAAGGCACAGGCGGAAGACGAGTTCCTCGGCCTAAGTCTTGCCGACAGTGCCCGAAGATTCGGGATCAAATCTCCTACCCCCGATCATGGTATAGACACTTATCTCACCGATGGGGAGAAACTTTTCCTTGGAGAAGAACCCATCATTGTGCTGTCGGTACCCGGTCATTCACCAGGCAGCATAGCGCTCTATTGTCCTGAATCGAAATTCGTCATCACGGGCGATGCCCTTTTTAAGGGATCGATCGGACGTACAGATCTTCCGCGTGGTGATCACGGCCAGCTGATAAGATCAATCACCGAGAAATTGCTGACGCTTCCTGACGACACGGTTGTTCTTCCGGGCCATGGACCGGAGACCACCATCGGCGAAGAAAAAAGAATGAACCCCTATCTTTGAGCAAAGTCGGCTCAGTATAAATATAATAATATATAAAGAAATTTTTCTTTAATTGACTTATTATATCTATCTTTGCAGGCAGAAGAATAAACTATATCTCACAAATGGCTACAATTAAAAGACCGAAATTAAAGATTCGTGACCTCACGCTGCGCGATGGACAGCAGTCGCTGTTCGCCACCCGCATGAGCCAGTCGACCATAGACCGTCTGCTCCCCTTCTATGAGGATGCACAATTTTATATTATGGAAGTATGGGGAGGTGCCGTCCCTGATTCTGTCATGCGTTATCTTGATGAATCGCCATGGAATAGACTCCGCACCATCTCAAAAGCTATGGACTCCAAGGGTGAACATCCCAAGGCTCTCCTTTCCGCTCTGTCTCGTGGACGTAATCTTTTCGGCTATGTCCCTTACCCCGACAGTGTCCTGGAAGGGTTCTATAAGGAGGCTATTGCCAACGGTCTGAATGTGATGCGAATTTTTGACGCTCTCAATGATATAGATAATGTGCGTGAGTCCATACGGCTCATAAACTCTCTCGGAGGTATCGCTGACGGTGCGGTATGTTATACCGTAGATCCCAAACCGGAAAAACCGGCCAACAATGGTTTTCTCGGTAAGCTTAAAGCTATGTTCTCCACACCTGCCGATCCCGAGAAGATTTTCACCGACGACTATTTCGTTGGAAAAGCCAAGGAGATGGAAGCATTAGGTGCAAAGATTATCACCCTCAAGGATATGGCCGGACTTGTCAATCCCGCGCGTGCAGCATCAATCATTTCAGCTCTCAAGCGTGAGATCAAGGTGCCTGTCGATTTCCATACCCACTGTACACCGGGCTATGGCCTCGCCTCTTCACTCATGGCCATCATCAATGGTGTGGATATCCTTGACACCAATATTTGGTGGTTTGGTGGAGGTTCCGCCGCTCCTGCCATCGAGCTGATCTATATTTTCTGTCAGCGGATGGGAGTTGAGATTGAGGTTAATATGGAAGCTGTTGGTCGCATCCGCAAGGAACTTCTCAGCGCTCGTCAGGAACTGGCTGATTTCGACCTTAACCGTGACAATATGCCCATTGAGTTCGATCCTCTCAAGGATCAGCTTCCACCGGAGATCGCAGCTCTCTTTGACTCTGCCATTGAATTTGCGATCGCAGGCGACGAAGAGGCCCTTCTCGATGCCTGTCATAAGATCGAGGCTCATTTCCACTTCCCCAAGCCCAATGAGCTTGTTAAGACAGCGGAGGTTCCGGGTGGAATGTACTCCAACATGGTTGCTCAGCTCAAGCAGCTCAAGAGTGAGGATCTTCTCGAGGATGCCATGAAGCTGATCCCCATGGTCCGCCGGGATGCCGGTCTGATTCCTCTCGTCACTCCTACAAGTCAGATCGTTGGAAGTCAGGCAGTTCTCGTTGCTCTTGACCGCAAGAACGGCAAGCCCGATTATACTACCACCAACAATCAGTTCATTTCTCTCGTCAAGGGTGAATACGGTCATACCCCGGTTCCTGTTGACCCTGCATTCCGTGAGAAGATCACAGGTTCTCCCGTTGAGACACCTTATGATGTGACAACCTACAAGAAACCTGCAAATCCCGTTCTTGACGAACTCGGGGGAAAGCCTCTTGCATCCAATAATGAGGAGATGCTTCTTCTTGAACTTCTTCCCAATGTTGCCAATGGATTTCTTCGCAAGCGTCGCGCAGAAGAGTTTGACAAGGAGGCCCGAACCGCAGAGCCCGAAGAAGAAAAGCCGGCAGTCGAGCCCATTACCGGACCGACATTCGTTGCACCTATGGGCGGAAAGGTCATTGCCGTTTATGTCCAGGACGGTCAGGCGGTTAAAAAAGGTGACATCCTCCTTACCTATGAGGCCATGAAGATGGAGAATGATGTGGAGGTTGAGACCGATGCAGTCGTCAAGCGTGTTCTTGTCAAGGTCGGTGAAATAGTCGGGACTGAGGCTCCGTTGATTGAATTCATGGATTGACCCCATAGATCCAACCCACTTAAATAAATAAAGTGTGGATGCCAGGCATCCACACTTTATTTTTATTACTATTAACAAGGGTGGGTCACAATCTTGCCCATACACGGACTTATCTTTGCAGTGTAATACTTATCCACGAATCCTATCTGTTTATGGGCACTTCAATAATCATCTCTCCGCGGGTCATAAATACAGTCAATTCTCTCCCCGACATTGATCGAGGAGCCATCTCTAACGCTATCAGTATGGAGTTCATTCTTGGTCAGGATCCATTGGCTACTTTGACACCTACTCAAAGTATGATATACTCCATCATACGTTTCTATGTCAAGCAGGACACCGTGCGTTGTTCCCCTGAACGAAAGAGTATATCAGGGTTCAATCCAAAGAG
Organism: uncultured Staphylococcus sp.; assembly: GCA_964581555.1. Lineage (GTDB taxonomy): Bacteria > Bacteroidota > Bacteroidia > Bacteroidales > Muribaculaceae > Duncaniella. The sequence goes on along the minus strand of CAZOOY010000009.1, from coordinate 20,638 downwards.
GAGCGCTCTCAGCTGAATACCCGTCAAGAGCACATACTGCGTAGCGGTGTTTTCCACTCTTCGTCTGCACCTTGAAAGAAGGTTTATACGTCACACCAAGGAGAAAATCACCTGCGATTCCGTCTCCATTTTCGGCCATATACTCTCCTTCTTTCATCCCTGCCGGCACTTCATAAACAGCATAACGCATGATCTCCCGCTCCCCCTTTTCTACGGGACTCCAAGTGAGCTGGCCCCCTTTTATCTTTCCTTCAATAGGTGTCGCAGGGCCGTCCATGCCTATCCCCAGACGTGGAGAGAGCGACGGGTAAGAAAAAGGTCCTGCTGACAGCATCTTTTCAACCCTCGGAAGGAACTTGGCACTGTAGATCACGAAGCCGAGATTGCCATCAATCGTGACTTCACGGTTAGTCTCGATCTGTCTTTTGAGATCAGCTATATTATCGTTAGGATTCCCTTGATCAATTCGCTCGAGAGTGACCGAGGAATAGAAGTGACGGCCGAAAAGATTGGCCGAATCAGTCCACCATCTTGCAAGTTGACCGAAAGGAGCGGTCTTGTGATCAGTACTCCAGTAAAGCTGAGGCGATATGAAGTCAAGAGTTCCTTGATACATCAGTCCGATAGGATCGGAATAAATCTCATTGTATTGCCAGTCGGCCGCCTTGACCTTGCAATGCTCTGCACCCCATTTTTCAGCCGAAGTGTCGGGCTTACCCGCTACACCCGCCGGAGAAATTCCAAATCTGACATCAGGTCGCGTATCGCGGATCATTGCATGGACATCGGCTACTGTTTTGTGTACATTAGCTCGACGCCAGTCTCCGAAGCTCATCCACGGGGCCTCTTTTTTATATAAGGTGTAATCCGGAGTCTCTGCAGTCTCGGGAATCCTGTTTGGATAGAAATAGTCGTCAAACACCAGCCCGTCAATATCATATCCCTCCACTATCTCGCGGCAGACATCCACGATGTGTTGTCTCACCTCCTCCAGGCCGGGATTAAACACTGTATATTTCCCGTGGTTGAGGAGCCAACCGTTATTCTTCCATTTCCTGTCTCCCGCAGTATTATAGTCTGTCCCTGACGACCATCTGAAAGGATTCACCCAAGCATAGCATTCCAGCCCGCGCTCATGGCACTCCTTTACCACAAACTCAAGAGGATCCCATCCGGGAGCGACACCACGTTTACCGCTGACGAATCCGCTCCAAGGCTCCGTAGCCGATTCAAACATCACATCTCCCATCGAACGGACCTGAAAGAAAACCGTGGTGAGATTTAATCTCTTGCATCGGTCAAGAATCGTGTGGAGTTCTTTCTGTTGACTTGAGATAATAGCCTCCGTCGTCCCGGCTTTTGAAGGCCAGTCAATACCCCATACTGTAGCAATCCAGACTCCTCGCAATTCTCTCTTGGGCCCTTGTTGAGCTTGAGAATGCAAGGAAGTGACTGATAAAACTAAAAGGGATATAAGGAATGAAAGGGCTCGCATGTGTAATTTCATGAATTCTGACGCAAAATTAACACATTTTTAAATAATACACTCTTAATGCCTTGAGTTTTTTCACGGAAAATCACTAATTTTGCAAGTTGAAATGTTTACCCTATAAAACAAGGGCATTTCACTCCACATCACTCTGATAATCACAGATGCGAAACTACATATACATCATTCTGTCCCTTTTGCTGCTGTCGTCATGCGGCGAATACCAGCGTGTGCTCAAAAGCAATGATCCGGACTATCATCTTGAGTTTGCCAAACGTGCATTTGAAGAAAAGAAATACACTCAGGCTGCGACTGCTCTCGAGCCCGTGATCACTGTCTTCAAAGGTTCTGAGAAAGCCGAAGATGCCCTCTATCTCCTTGCTCTGTCCAATTATGAGAACAAGGATTACGAATCGTCCGGCACATGGTTTAAGACTTACTACACACGTTTCCCGAAAGGTAAATATACCGAACTCGCACGCTATTTCTGCGGTTATGGCTATTATCTCGATTCGCCTGATCCTCAGCTTGATCAATCGGGCACGATGAAAGCTATCAAGGAGCTTCAGTCATTCCTCGACTACTTCCCGCGTAGTGACAAAGTTTCTCTTGCCCAGAATGCCATCTTCGAACTTCAGGATAAGCTCACGCTTAAACAACTCGAGAACGCCCAGCTCTATTATAATCTCGGCACTTATCTCGGCAACAACTACGAGAGCGCTATAATCGTAGCGCGCAATGCCATTAAGGACTACCCATACTCCAAATATAAGGAGGATCTTGAACTCCTCATTCTCAAATCCCGCTATCAGGAAGCCAAGGAGAGTGTGGACGAACGCAAGAGTGACCGATTCAGGGAAGTTGTGGATGAGTACTACTCATTTATCAATAACTATCCTGACTCACCCCATCGCGACGAGGCAGAGAATATTTTCAAGATCGCAAGCAAATATACCCAGGACTAAAACAAACAATTCTGTCAATATAAACAAATGGACTACAAGAAGACAAACGCACCTCTCAACACTCAGACCCGTGACCTCATTACTATGAGCGAGGACACCGGAAATGTCTATGAGACTGTATGCATCATCGCAAAGCGATCTAACCAGATTGCTGCCGAGATGAAACATGACCTTGAGAAAAAGCTGCAGGAGTTTGCCTCGCTCAACGACAATCTTGAGGAGATCTCCGAAAACCGCGAGCAGATCGAAATCTCCCGCTTCTACGAGCGTCTTCCCAAACCCACTCTCATCGCCACTCAGGAATATCTGGATCACAAGATCCGGTTCCGTAATCCCTCAAAAGACAGCTTCAACCTTGACTGATCACATTTTTGATCGGGAAATGTTTGGAAGTCAATCTTTTTTTCATTACCTTTGCACTCGCTTTTAAAGCATACTATTTTTCAATTACCCACTTTTAAACATCTGTATCAATGCATTTGAACTCTGATGAAAAAGTAGAAATCTTTGAGAAATACGGTAAGGGCAAGACTGACACTGGCTCACCTGAAGCACAGATTGCATTATTCTCCATCCGTATCGCTCATTTGACCGAACACCTTCGGGCAAATCACAAAGATTATACGACTGCACGAGCACTCAAGGCTCTGGTAGGTAAGCGTCGTCGTCTTCTCGACTACCTGATCCGCAAGGACATCAACCGCTACCGCGCCATCATCGCCCGCAAGGAGCTCGGTATCAGAAAGTAAGACATTTCCCATCGGGAAATCTTGCTTGAAGATCACCCCACATGCAAGGCTGTCGACGACAATTTGTTTCGTCGGCAGCCTTTCGGTTTTTCATTGGCCAAAATCTCTCCGCTTAGATCCATTTAGGGAAATTTACACTCTACCCACACTGCTCTTTCATTGATATTTGACCAATTATTCTTAACTTTGCATTCTGTTAAGCAAACTGATTAAAAAGACGTTTCAATGGCACAGAAACCTTCCATCCCCAAGGGGACACGTGATTTCTCCCCGGCTGAGATGGCACGACGCAACTATATTTTTGATACTATCCGCGAGGTGTTCCGCCTCTACGGTTTCCGTCAGATCGAGACCCCCGCAATGGAAAATCTTTCCACTTTGATGGGGAAGTATGGCGAAGAGGGTGATAAACTTCTCTTCAAGATACTTAATTCCGGAGATTTCCTTAAAGGTGTTACTCCTGACATGCTGACAGCCGAAAGTGACCGTCCAAAACTTGCTGCGAAAATCTGTGAAAAAGGTCTGCGCTATGATCTGACGGTTCCCTTCGCCCGCTTCGTGGTGATGCATCGTGATGAACTTCAGTTCCCGTTCAAACGATTCCAGATTCAGCCGGTATGGCGTGCCGACCGCCCTCAGAAAGGTCGTTACCGCGAGTTTTACCAGTGTGATGCTGATGTGGTAGGCTCAGATTCTCTCATAAATGAGATCGAACTTATCCAGCTCATCGACGAAGTGTTCCGTCGTCTTGGTATTAGAATAAACATCAAACTAAACAACCGTAAAGTACTTGCAGGAATCGCCGAACTGGCCGGAGCTCCGGACAAGATCGTTGATATAACAGTTGCCATTGACAAGATTGACAAGATCGGACTTGACAAGGTGAAAGAGGAGCTCGCATCGCGTGGACTCACTGAAGAAGCGATCTCGCTTATCACACCTGTCATAACATTATCAGGCACAAATGCCGAGCGCATTGACCGTCTGGCAGAACTGCTTGCTGAAAGTGAGACAGGCATGAAGGGAATCGCTGAACTCAGGGAGGTCATGACCGGGACTGAAGCCCTCGGGCTCACGGCCGACCTTGAACTTGACGTTTCTCTTGCCCGCGGTCTGAATTACTATACCGGCACCATCATTGAAGTTAAGGCGCGCGACGTGGAGATAGGCAGCATCACAGGTGGAGGCCGCTACGACAATCTCACAGGTGTTTTCGGTCTACCCGGTGTCTCGGGCGTCGGTATTTCTTTCGGAGCAGACCGTATCTATGACGTGCTCAATACCCTTGACCTCTACCCTGCTGAAATTTCCGGCGCTGTAAAAGTGATGTTTGTTAATTTCGGTGTCGCTGAGGCAAATCGTTCTCTCGCCGTCATCCGGGAGTTGAGAGCTGCGGGTATCTCGGCTGAGCTCTATCCCGACAATGCAAAGATGAAGAAACAGATGGGACGGGCCGATGCACTCGGTATCCCTTATGTCGGAATAATAGGTGAAACCGAGCTGGCCGACGGCACGATTACTCTTAAGGACATGGCGTCCGGCGAGCAGACGGTGATGACGATGTCAGAACTTATTGAAAAACTCAAATGATCATTACAGACTCACTTGCCACTTTCGGCAAATATTGCATGTTCATGAATCGGGTGATCGGAGTGCCCGACCGATGGAAGGTTTTCTTTCAGCGCACAGTGGCTGAAATTACAAAACTCGGCATTGACTCTATCCCGCTCGTCATTGTTATCTCCCTATTCATAGGTGCTGTATGTACCATTCAGATGCAGCTCAATATCATCTCTCCTCTCATCCCGGCCTACTCGACCGGATTGGCAACCCGAGAGATCATTCTCCTTGAGTTTTCCAACTCTATTCTCTGTCTGATCCTTGCAGGTAAAGTCGGATCAAACATTGCATCTGAAATAGGTACAATGAGAGTAACGGAGCAGATTGACGCTCTTGATATAATGGGAGTCAATTCGGCCAACTTCCTTGTGCTGCCCAAAATGGTCGGGTTTCTTCTCATCATGCCTGTTCTCGTCATCTTCTGTATCTTTACCTCTATAATGGGAGGTGTGCTTATCTCCGTAGTGACCGATATCATACCGCTCAACCGTTTCATCTACGGTCTTCAGACCATGTTCCGCGAATGGTACGTATGGTATGGACTTATTAAGTCGCTCTTCTTCTCCTATATAATCACTACGGTAGCTTCGTTTTACGGTTACTATGTAAAGGGTGGAGCTCTTGAGGTTGGAAAGGCTTCGACCAATGCGGTTGTCGCTTCAAGTATCCTTATCTTGCTTCTTGATGTCGTTCTCACTAAACTTCTCCTGCAATGATTGAAGTCAAGAATATCACGAAGTCATTTGACGGTCGCACGATTCTCCATGATATTTCAGCAACCTTTGAGACCGGCAAAACTAATCTCATTATAGGTCAGAGCGGCTCGGGAAAGACAGTGCTCATAAAGTCAATCATCGGACTCATCCGTCCGGAAGAGGGTGAGATTCTCTATGATGGTCGTGACATCATGAAGATGACTCAGAATCAGGTCAAGGATCTGCGCAAGGAGATCGGTATGCTTTTCCAGGGGTCTGCCCTTTTTGACTCGGAGACAGTGCTGGGAAATGTTATGTTTCCTCTCACCATGTTCACTTCCATGACTCCCGCGGAGATCAAGGATAGAGCTGAATTCTGTATTGAACGTGTGAATCTAAAAGGTGCTGATAACAAGTACCCGTCGGAGATCTCCGGTGGAATGCAGAAACGTGTGGCCATTGCTCGTGCCATTGCTCTCAATCCCAAATATTTGTTCTGCGACGAGCCTAACTCCGGCCTTGATCCGAGAACATCCATCGTTATTGATGAACTACTTCATGATATCACTCACGAGTATAACATCACCACCATCATCAATACCCACGATATGAACTCCGTACTTGGTATCGGAGAAAATATTGTTTTTATTAATAAGGGTTACCGTGAATGGGTTGGCAACATGAAAGAGATATATCATACAGCCAACGAAGCTCTGAATGAGTTTGTCTTCGCTAACGATCTTTTTCAGAAGGTGAAGAAATACGTCGTGACCCACGAGCATCATTAAGTTCTCCCATATTGCCCAATGGCTGTCATAGAGATCACTTCACTCACTCATCCCGGCGTGGAGGTGTTTGCCTCACTGACTGAAGCACAGTTGCGCAACCGTCTCAATCCTGATGAGAGTATTTTCATTGCCGAGAGTCCCAAGGTGATAAACGTGGCACTTGATGCCGGCTATAAACCTGTCTCACTTTTGTGTGAACGCCGGCATCTCACAGGCGATGCCGCTCCGATAGTGAAAAGATGCGGTGATATACCGGTCTTCACGGGAGATAGGGAACTTCTCGCTTCACTTACAGGCTATACACTTACACGGGGAGTCCTGTGTGCAATGCGCCGACCTGCTCCTCGAAGCGTCAGCGAGATCTGTGAAAAAGCAAAAAGGATTGTGGTGATCGACTCTGTGGTTGATACCACAAATATCGGAGCAATCTTCCGCTCGGCAGCAGCCCTTGGGATTGACGCCGTACTTCTGACTCCCACTTCATGCGATCCCTACAACCGACGTGCTGTGAGGGTGTCGATGGGATCTGTCTTCCTTGTTCCGTGGACATGGCTTGAGGGCGGCACGGAGGAACTTAAACACCTCGGGTTCAAAACCGTTGCTATGGCTCTTACTGACAATTCGGTGCCGATTGATGATCCTGCCCTCTGCTCACAAAACCGTCTTGCAATAATTATGGGTACCGAAGGGGACGGCCTTTCAAGACAGGCAATCGAAAGCGCAGATTTCGTGGCACGTATCCCTATGTCCCATCACGTTGACTCGCTTAATGTTGCAGCAGCTGCTGCGGTTGCTTTCTGGCAGCTTAGAGCACGCTCCTGAACTATAACTCTTTCCGACTTTATTTATCAGAAAGGATACCCGATGGCGAGATGGAACGCAAGTGAGTTCTTGAAAGAAGTCATATTGTAATACCCTCGTTTCCCGGTGTTATAAGGCGCATGGATTCCGATACCGAGATCACCTCGTATCACAAGCATGGAGATGTTGAATCTCAAGCCTGCGCCAGTACCAAGAGCCAAGTCTTTGAAAAAGGTAGAACCTTTCAATTGGCCGCCAGGACGGGAGGGTTCATTCTTGAGGGTCCATACGTTACCGGCGTCAAGGAATACAGCTCCATTGAGAGGGCCGAGAATGGGAAATCTTAATTCACTGTTTGCAAGGAAAATAAAGTTACCTGTCTGGTCAAAATAACCATTGATCTTGTCTGCGGGAACCCTATATGAGCCGGGGCCGATGGAGCGGACTGTAAATGCTCTCACCGAGTTGGCACCTCCGGCATAGAACTGCTCGCTATAAGGAACCTGTGAGGAGTTTCCATAAGCATATGCTGCACCACTGGCCACACGGTTGACAAGCCAGGTATTCCCGATGACCCTGCAACTGAACACTACCTGAAGATAGCCTTTGATAAACTGGGAGAACGGCGTACCGAACAGTTTCTTCTCATGTTTTTTACCGCATACCTCGTATATTGACCAGAAAATATTACCCGCCTGGCTAAACTGTCCTTGAAAGTTTATGGTGTTATTGCGGTCTATCGCACGGTCGTAGGTGAAGTTATAGCTCATCTGAGGTATGAACTGATCTTGGAAACTAAGTGCTATCGCCTTATTTTCATTCATTATCTCCTGAAACTCAGGAGTGGTGTTCTGAAGCTTCGTGTATGTCAGTTTGAAGAGCGTAAATGAATTTGACAGATATTTTGACGACTGCCAGTCATATGAAATACCTGTATTGAATTGAGCCATGCGGAAGTAACGGGGGCGGTTAAGCACATCCGCACCGAGAGAGAGCTTGGTCCAACTCACTTCCCTACGTAGGCGAGGGATGAACTTCGGGGCAAGTAGTCGCGGAAATGCGAGCGTCCCGTTCAACCCGACCTCATAGGAATTAAATGCTGACGAACGGCCGTGGCCTGTCTGCCACTCATAGGAACCGGTAAGGGTCACGTTGAGCAATTCTCCTCCTCCGAACAAGTTTCGGTTGGTTACTCCGAAACTGATACCCGGGCCGAGATAAGAATTAGACTTGGAGGAGACGTTTGCCTCTATTGAAGCTTCAAGAGGGCGATCATACGTACACTCGATAACGACATTCAGCTGGCGTTTATCCCTATCAAGAGTATCCGGAACAACATTAATATTGATATTGTTGAAGATTCCGAGACGGGCAAGTCGGGTCTGCGTGACATTCATCTGCCTGACAGAGAAGATTCTCCCCTGACGGAATAATATGCATGATGGTATCAATCCGTCTCTTAGACGGGAAGGAAGATAGCGGATTATCTTTCCCTTTCGTGTCTCGGTCGTATCCGGGGTGCCACCTCCGTCGTTCCTATATATATAGGTGGTGATCTCTCCTGTACGATAACGATCAAGCGCCCATGACGGGAGATTATTGGCCACATCAAGACGCATGGAGATTCTACCTTTCTCTAAGGTACTGTCTGCAAGATACTGGATATACTCCGGACGGAAGAAATAGTAACCATGATTTCTCACGGCATTTGCAATATTAAACCGAAGCAGCGAAAGAGAGTCCGTGGAGTATCTTGAACCGGGCTTAAACCATTTCGAACTGATGGCAACAGAGTCAATGAGACGATAGAGATGTGTCGTATCGGGAAGCAGCCTGATTGAATCCAGAAGATATGGTGAACCTGCATTTACCTTATAAAGGATCGAAGCCTTACGCTTATTCTTTCCCTGCACGAGTTCATAGGAAGCCGTTCCGCCGAAGTATCCGTTATTATCAAGAATGTCGTCAAGCATGTGGACACGCAATTCCGGACGCACATCGCTCACAAGCACAGGCTCGGACACAAGTTTCTCATACAGCCAGTGCTTCAGTCCTTTGGGAGGATTGGACCAATTGTTATAAACCCATAGTCCGAGAGGAAAAGGAACACGGTAGGACGCTGATCCGAGAAGCGGATTGTTCGGCTTTACGGAGACAGCCTCAGTGAGGGAGGACGTGATTCCACCCGGGAACTTCTCCTTGTCGGGAGTCTCGACTTTAACTCCTTTCAGACCTGTATATAATAGCTCTCCTTCTTCGATGCGACGGGTGGTCGAACATGCCGCCACTATAACCAGCAGCGCAACGGAGATGGAAACTGTCAGTAATTTTCTCATTTTTAATCTCTTTTTATTCCGAAAAGTTCCCTCAGAGAGTTAAGTTTACGTTTTAGTACGAAACCTACACCGGTCTGCGTGATCTCACCTTCGAGAATACTTTCATATCCGGTGTGTCGGAATATGCGTATATACATTGATCCGGAACGGTTGAGCATATATTCAAAAGATATATCGTTGATGAGGTTCTGAGAGAAATTCTCATCAGCATCGGCATCAGTTGAGTAATTACCACCGACCATAATCTTGAAACGGTCATTGAATAGCGACTTCGACACACGGTAATTGTAGGAGGTTGCAGTAGATGTCTGCCCCTCGTAGGTCTTGTCATACTGATCAATTCCGAATGAGATGTCCACACCCTTGATATTGTTGGCAGCCCATGAGTTGAGTCGCGAAGTGAGGAATGAGAAGAGCGGATTGCCTGACAGATTCGCATTAGCCTTTGTTCCGCCACCTGAATAGACGTTATACAGGAGAAGATTCATGGCCTGGTTGGCTCGCTGCTCAGGGGTCATTGAAGCAAGCTCATTCTGAACTGTGATATCGTCATTTGTCGCGAGGTCAAACGCCACATTCATATTCTGCAATGTGTTTGTCACGGCAAGTGAGACATCAAAGTTGACAAGGCGGGAATTCTGACCTGACTGTGTCACATTGGCTCTCACCTCATCCACTGCATGAATGTTGAGCACAGGATTCATCATGTCACCATTGAACGCCACATAGGATCCCTCCTGGAAGCTGAAATTCTTTTCGCTTAGGAGCGGTGGAGTATAACGCACGAAACCGCTATTGATATTTATTCGTCCTGTGAGACGCTCTCCGTTGAGAGGCGACATGGAGAAATCAAGATCGCCCGACGGAAGAATCTGGACTTTATTAGATCCGCCTGCATTGAGATCCACATTTATCGTGCAACCCTCATGTAGATGCAGATCTGCATTAAGAGCAAGCATCATGGCGGTGGAAGTAAGGGAATCTGATGCTGCCACCGCCGCTGTATCCGCAAAGACCACGAAGTGAACCATATCCTCCGTAGAGTTCTGCGTCAGAGCAGTCTCCGCTTCAGTCATGACATATGTCACATTGGTCTCCTCGAGCAATGCCACGTCGGCGTTGACTCTCAGATAGGACATTGAGCCTTTCACACTTGCATCAAGATCAAGAAACGCCTTTCCATACACCTCGGCGCCTTTTGAAGCACGGTTAGACTTGATAACCTGAATATTGGACGCTTTCATCGAGAGGTCAAGAAGGATCGATGAAATATTACGCGCATTCACCTCACCATTGATCATCAACGGATTCTTATTGCAGCCCATAATAGCGAAATCGTTGAAAAGTACGACATTGCTATCAACAGGTATTTTGTTGTCGGAGAAGGTGAAGGATGTCCCAAGCATATTTATCTTGACAGCGGTAGTGTCAAAATTGATATAGCCGTTAAAAATAGGTGCAGCGAGATCACCGGTAATCTTCATTGTACCGTTAAGCAAACCACTCAGCTGAGCCATGTCATTAGGAATAAAGGGATTGACGACTCTAAGCGGGAAGCGAACCATGTTGAAATCGAGAAGGAACGGAGTGGCAAGTGTGGAATCATTAAGCACGCCGGTTGCAGTGATGGTTTTGACCGAATCAACGAGTAGAGCCACATCTGCCATAGTCTTTCCACCTGCGGTATTGGAGACATTGACATCCAGGTCGAAATCGCCCACTCTTTCACGACCGTAATAAAGGTCAGCAAGTGAGACGGTTCCGTTTCCGGTTATCATGGGCTTATCATATCTGAACTTGAGATCAGCTGACAGACTACCCTTGATAGGCGGTGCGAAAGGATTAATCGAGAGCCAATCCTGCAGCTTGATCTGTGAAATCTCAACCTTGACATCTTCCTGTCCGTGTTCCGAAGCTTCACCGTCAGCATGAGCTGTGAATATTTTCACATAACTGTCACCGTTTGACAGATTCAGATCAGCATCAATATGGTGGGTCGTAAGATCGTAACTCAAGAAATTATCCTTGTTGATAGCCCACGGCTTATAAGCGATCATAGGTTTGAGGGGCACAAATCTGACTGTCAGAAGACTGTCAACGAGACTTGCATTCATACCGATATTGAATCCCTTCTCTCCTTTGATATTTTCCTGCTTGAAGAAGATGGACATACGGTTGAATCCGGCAAATCCATTAGCTGTGACATGAGCGAAGTCATCAAAAGTCCCCGGCCTGTTATTCATTTCAAGTTTGTAGACGAGATAATCCCCGTGCTGAATAGCATTAAGGGTCACTGTGTCTACTCTCGTCTCTCCAACCTTTATTCCCGTTACGCGAGCGTCCATGGTGATGAGTGAGTCATTGGCCATCGACGCAAACAGATGATTTATGACCGTACCGCTACCGCGGAGAAAATCGGCTGCCACATTATTCTGCCCCATATCTGCCATGAGTGCGAAGGTCGGAAGTGCTTCACTTAGAGCCGGCACATTTACCCTCATACTGTCTATCTGCTTTTGGATTACATCCATTGCAGGTGTAAGTTGGCCGACAAAATCCAGAGCAGACTGGGGTGTCGAGAACTCGACATTGAGATCTCCGTTGGCGAGTCTGGCCATAGTGGATGTAGGTTGCGACTGCGCTGAAAGAGTGATTGGAGCTGAAGGAGAAATAATTGTCCCCGGGATGCGCCAATAAAAATTGTCCACATCCGCCGTGACGTCAAAGCTTTGATCTGCAATATTATATTTACCGCCCGATATCAGATGCAGATGCCCGTTATTTACGGTATCGGTGAGATTGAGAGTGAGGAGATTTATATCACGGAGATCGCCGTCAAGAGTGTAGGTGACGGAGTCACCCTTTATGGATGCATCAAACCCTATGGTAGCATCAGCTCCGGGATTATGGCTGACAAGAGTTCCGGATGCCTCACCCGCATGAAGAGTGGTCTTGAGCGAGATATCCCTGAAATGTTCTTTCTGATACACAACATGGTCCACTATCACATCAGCGTCAATGGAAGTACGGGCGCTCAATGGATTATAGCCTCTCCCCTCCACGCTCAGACGTCCGGTAATCTCTCCAACTCCTACAGTCGAAGGGAGGAAAAGTCCGGCCGGAAAACGGTCAAGCACCACATGCGCGTCATAATCCTCACTTCTTGCCACCCAGGATCCATCTGCAGCAATCTTTCCTCCACGTGTTTTTACCTCAATATCTCCGGAAGCTTCTCCGGGAGAATAATTCACATTACCGGCAAGAGAAAGAGCCGGCAGGACCTTAACGGGAAGGAATGAGAACTGTCGGTCAGACAGGGAGGCAAGAGACCCGTCAAGGGATAGACTACCTCCAATTTTTTCAGGGACAAAGGGATTCTCGACGGCTCCCATAGCTTTGAAAGCGGCAATCCCCGGCATTGACATAGAGAGGGAATAAACGTTAAGCTCTGATGCCGTTCCATCAACATCGGCAGCAAACGATGCCGGACGGAATGGCGCAAGAATAGCTTTCATATCCGGGAAAGCAGTAGCAGCATCCGCCGGATCCAGAAGTCCGGAGGCCTTGAGTGATATCGGGAGAGATGGATCGGAAGTAAGATCCCCCATTCCCATTGCGGCCGAGAACCGGAGGATTGATTTCAGTGTCTCGACTGAAAAGTCTTGAGCTTTCATCCCGGCTTCGTCCATGGTGAAGAGACCGTCGGCATGCAAAGAAAGGCCGCACCGTTCGTTTAGCCTGAGATTCTTCAGAGGTACCTTTATAGAGGTCCCTCGATTATAAAAAGAATCAATCTCGATGGAGATGTCGCTGCACATGATATAGGACATGTCCAGACCGGGAGCGGGAACGGCTCCTTTTGCAGCATAGAGCGCCTGCCGACCCGTGAGTCGAAGTGAATCGGCATTGATTGTCCACATCTCCGATGAAGTGGAAGTCTCAGCACTGGTTGTGTCTGCGGAAGCACTCACCGGAATAGCCGGATAAATATAAGCAGCCGACACAGAGTCAATGCTTAGACTCCGACCTGATATTTTGTGGTGGGCCATATCAACGATCGCACTGCGAAGAACACCGGTCTCAATTTTACAACCGAGAGAATCAATGGTCGGGAGCATCTGCATCTCAAAGGACACATCAGCCAGTCTGATCATTCCCGCCTTAATCAGCCATGGTGCGGAAGCCGTTGTGTCAGTTGGGGTAGGAACAGTATCCTCCCCCATTATCATCCTTACTCTAACCCCTTCAATCTCCGCCTTCGGAAGATCGATATCATTATTTTTCAAGTCTACTGCCGCTCTGGAGATTACACCTTGTGCCACATGAGCCCTCAGCCACATGACGGAGTCGGAATTACCCATCTGATAGAACGCTGAGTCAAGTTCAAGTCTCGTAACTTCGACTTTTCCATCAATCAGCGGCAGGAGCTTCACCTTGACTTCAGCACGGTGGGCAGTGAGAAGAGTGTCTTGATTTTCCTGCACTACACTCACATCGTTAAGACTAAGGTTGAGAGGAAAGGCAAGGCGTAATTTCCCGATACCGATTTTCATGCCGGTACTTTCGCTCACCTTCTCAGTCGCAATACGCACGGCGAAGTCTTGGACAAAAGGGACATAAAGAAGCACCGGAATCAGCAGAACAACCACTATTATTCCGAGAAGAATGCGAAGGAAATATTTGACAGACTTGCCTAACCAGGCCATAACGGATGAATTAGAATAGGTAAAAACTCCCGCTACCGCTATTCTGAAGACAGATACAGCGGTGGCGAGAGTAGTATCAGAGACTGTTCATAAAACAGATGGAGGACTTTTTCAAATGCTTTTTAGCAAGACTGAACAAGAGAGATGATGAGTTCCTTGCCATCCTCGCTGGGCACGAAGTTAATCTTACCTTCACGTGCAAGCCAGCCGAGAGCAGCATAGAGCTCTTTCTCGTTCTTCAGTTTTGCAAGCTTCTTAAGCTGCTTTGTGTCCACTGCCTCAGCCTCGTTGAGAGCAGCCCAGACACTTCCTGCATTCAGGCCAATTGTATCTGTGTTCATTTTTGCTTTTGTTTTAGTTAAACATTAATTGTTGACTATTTCAATTTTCAAAATAGAGTATTTAACTTTTTTTGTTAATTACCCTTATATTTTGACAACAATCCGGGACTAATAATAGTTCACCTGTTTATTTCTTTTCTAAAATATAGGAAGTCAACGGTTTCACCTCTCCCGAGAGTGTGCCGTCAGAGACATTGAAGGTCTCTCCATACACCTTATCTTTGTATGAACCGTCAGGCAGCCCGGTAGGGAGAGAAATCTTCTGCTCGGAAGAAGAGAAATTCACGATGGCCTCACCTTTATTACCACGGGAAATACCTACAACCTCCCCGCTATCAGTTGTTGCAATGGATTCGGGTTGGCCGCTCATATCACGACGGAATTTATTTACAGCCACGACTTCGGGATGACGGAACTCGTCATTACCACGAGCACCCACTCTGTTATTGCCCCAGTAATTCTCTCGGGTACTCCCGGCAGGACGGCTGAAGAAGAGAGGTGTGCCATGCTGGCGAGCGGTCAGGAACACCCACCCCATACGGATCTGCTCATCGGTCAGTCCGGCCGATTCGTGCTCATTGGCATAGGTGTCATGAGACTCCACCCATGTCACAAGCTGATCGGGAGCAACCGGATGATGCCAGTCGAGAAGACTGTCAGCGCCGAAGTTTCCTTCGTGCAGCACATTTCTGATAGCATGTCCATAGCTGCTTGCAGTCAGTTTCATGTACTCGGCATATTCTGTCTCCTTTACATTCTTGTCCTGGAGAACCTCTCCATAGAAGAACAGACTGTCAACAGGCACCGCGAGCCGGATTCCCTTGACATCTTCACGACCGGTAGCGACGTCCCAGAAATTATTACGTGCGGCAAGGCTGTCCTTAGGATCCGAAGGAAGACCGATGTGTTTGGCTGTATCATAGCGGAAACCTCTCACACCTAGACTGAGAAGATCATTGACATACTGCATATAATAAGCCTGAAAATCAGGATTTTCGGTATTCACATCAGGGAGTCCTCCCATCTTGCCGGTCGTGCACTGATAGCGGTCATTATAATCTATGATATCCGTGAAACCGTTGGCGTGAAACAACTTTTCGTGTCCACCTACGGCTGCATCAAGGTCAGGGAGGACAGCCGTATGATCGACAGCCGTGTGATTTGGAAGAACGTCGACAATGACCTTTACTTTATACTTTGCCGCGCTATCCATCATGGACTTAAACTGATCACGGTTGCCGAGGAGATAGTTACCGATCTTCCAGTCGGTGGGCTGGTAATAATAGTACCACTTGCCCCTGACCGAATCACCGGGAAGTGAATATAGGGCGAGACCGCCATCCTCTCCTACAAAACAGGTATTTGCCGGGGAGGTCTGCACGTATGCATATCCCGCCTCAGCTATATTCTTCATATTAGCTGCGATAGTGTCAAATGACCATGACCATGCGTGAAGTATCACGTCATCCTCAGTAGGTTCCGTCAAGCTCTTGCTTCCCGGATTACATCCGGTCAGGATCAAGGTCCCCAAGGAAACCAATAAAAGATTTTTTTTCATAGAAAGAAATTGAGAAAGTGTAAGTAAGATGATAAATAGTATGATTCAGATATAAAGCGATATAGTGATCAGATAGATCAGGGTGGCGGGGATAACCAGGAGAAGAGAGTCGATGCGGTCAAGTATTCCACCATGGCCCGGAAGGAGTCGCCCTGAATCCTTGACGCCGAGAGTACGCTTAACGAGTGACTCCACAAGATCACCCCAGGTGGCGAAAAGACTGACCACAAGTCCCATTCCACAGAGAACGGTGATCGAATAGTTGCTATACCATTCGCCGAAGCAATACTTGAAAATGAATGCCGAGCCGATGGCAAAGATCACTCCGCCGACAAAACCTTCCCACGTCTTTCCAGGAGAGATGCGGGGGAAGAGCTTGTGTTTTCCAATCTGTGAACCCACGAGATAGGCACCCGTATCACTAAGCCATATCATGATGAACATAGCCAGGAGTAACTGTGCGCCGTCATGGAATGTATAGAACATCGACATAAGTCCAAGAGGAAGCGCAATATACATCTGCCCCATATAGGAATAGGCAAGATTGGTGAGAGGAGAGTTTTCCTGACTGTAAAGTTGCGCGACAAGGCGGACAACGAGATAAAGAAGATAGACAGTGAAGAATGTCCCTCCAAGCACACGGGTGGCGAAAGGAGAAAGAAGATCGATATTGACACATCCGAGTCCGACAGTAATGATCAGTCCACCGGCAACATCGAGCACGAGAGTGATGACATTCTCACCACCGGTAGAAGCATTGCACAGACCGTAGAACTCATTCAAAGCCAAAATGGCAAACAGTGAGAAAAGGACGATGAACCACCATCCGCCGAGAAGGACAGCAGTACATATAAGAGCAACATATACGGCTCCGGTAGTTGCCCGTAAAAGAAGATTTTTCATTTTGAAGAAGTCGTATTTTTTGCAAAAATACTAAAAAATATCTTAATCTACATTATAGGAACGCAGAATTTTTAATATCCTCAATATCCACAATCCCTGTCGTTATAGCATAAATCGTGAGTCCGGCAGGTGAATGAATCTGAAGTTTGGAAGCGATATTGCGTCTATGAGTCATAACAGTATTGACCGAGACATTCATTTCTGAAGCAATCTCCTTATTAGACAGCCCCTTGACTATACCAAGAACTACCTCCCTCTCTCTGGGCGACAGCTCGTCATTTCCTTTTTCTTCCCGTGACGATTCTTTTGATCCGAGCAAGAGACTTATCTTTTTCAGGATAGCCTCCTCACTTTCATAAAGACTAAGAGTCTCGGAAAAACCGGCAAGAGATTTTTCAGGAAGCATTGCGGTCAAAACAGGGAGAATGATAGCATTACTGTTCTCCCTTACAACGGCAATAAAGTCACAGTCAACCGCTTCCATTATCACAATGTCCGGTTCGAAAGTGACTAATGATGACACCGAGCCATCAGATTCTGATACGATAAGACCCGGGGCTTTACGCAAAATAGAGACGATGCCCTCGCCGAGTATGGCAGATTGAAGCCTCACGGCTATCTTCCCGGTCACCGTCCTTTTCATTATCCCTTCACCTCCTTATCTTTCAAAAGGGGCACAAGAATATTTTCCTCTATCTGGGAATGCTTCTCAAGATCTTCCTCACAATTATAGATATCCACAAGGACATCATACATTTTATACGGGACGGATGTGGTGTAATATCGGAGAATGATATTCTTCAGCTCGTTGAGTTTCTCTTCCACTTCGTGGTCATGCTGCCGGGTGAAAAGATCTACCTTGTAGCAATGGGTATCCTTCCCCTCCGCAAGTGCCTTGACATAAGGGAAGAGCTTATTCTCCTCATATTGAAAGTGAGCCTCTACCTGGCGGATATAATCGTCGAAGTACTTTATAATGACAGGATTAACCGAAGAATGGAGCGGGTCAAGAGCGGCAGTCAGGTTGGACCTTATGTGGGGAAACTTGAAATTCAGATAGTAGTCATGAGAATTGTGGAGGAAAGTAACCACATCCAGAGGCTGGACTTTCCCGAGAAGAGAGTGATCAATTTCCCCGGTGAGGAGGAAATTGATCACTAATAAAAAAACGTCGGAGTTAATACCTGAAGCTTCGCAGAGCTCTCCTATCGTCTTGTTAGAAAAACCCAGCGGCAGAGAGAACCGACTGAGTACCGGAAGAATATCATAATCGGCATTAACAAGATCGACTACACTGTCGGAGGTCGAGAAGGGAGCTGTGTGCTTCACGGCAATTATTCCTTGCTGTTATCAGTTTCTTCAGCCTCAGTCTCGACAAAATCTGTGATACCGGCTTCAAGCAGGAGATTATACCATGCAAAAAGTTTCTTGATATCGGTGGTATAAACTCTGTCCTGATCAAATTCCGGAAGGATTGTCGCGAAATATTCGCGCACCTTTTCATCTTTGCCAAGGCTCTTGACATCAACGGGTTTCCCGTCATTTGCTTTCTTCACGGCTTCAAGGACTTCGCCGAGAGGAGTATCACCTTCATTGGTATAGATTGAGACGTCGGCAAGAGAGATGACCTTGTCATGAGCATAGGCAGGAGTACGTTTGCCGGTGGTCAGACCTTCTACGATGAGCATGTTTTTACCGCGATTGACAAGACGGTAAAGCCCGGGGCGTCCGGATATAGATAAAACGTTCTTGAGCATTTCTATATTCTTTAAATTTGTTGATTGTTATGCAAAGTTAGTCATTCTCGTCACATCACACAAACGAATGTGGTAAAATTTCATGCCGGCTCAAGCCGGGAACGTGAAAGCTGTGTGATACGCCTTAGCTCATAAGCCACCATCGTGGCCGTAACCACAGTGGCAAAGACATCGGAAGCCGGGAAAGACCACCAGATTCCGAGCAGACCGTAGCGTGGAGGCAAAATAACAAGTAGCGGGACAAGAAAAAGTACCTGACGGGCGAGTGAGAGAAATATCGAAGCTGCAGCTTTGCCAAGAGACTGGAACAACGTCGTAGAGACAGTCTGAAATCCTACCACCGTGAAAGCCAACAGAGTGTTGCCGAGACACGTAGCCGTCACATCTATGAGGTGGGGATCGGAAGTGAAGGCACGTGCTATATATCCAGGGAACAGCAATCCGACAAGTTGCCCTGTGGTGACGATAACAGTCGATACAGCCACCGCCAGCCAATAAGTCCTCTTAAGTCTGTGATAAAGTCTGGCTCCATAATTATATCCGACGATCGGCTGCATTCCCTGACATATCCCTACGACAACCATTGTCATCAACGAGGTGAATGACACGAAAATTCCCACAGCACCAACGGCAATATCTCCGCCATAGGCGTAGAGAGTCTTATTGATTATGACATTGATCAGGCAGGCAGCCGCATTAACAAGCGAAGGGGCTGCACCGATTGATATGATGGCAAGGATAACTTTCAGATTAAGTCGGTACATGCGGCTGCGAGACTCAAAATGCAGTACACTCGAACGATTGAAGAAGTGAGACATCACGAACAACGCCGAGATGCACATCGATATATCTGTCGCAATCGCCGCACCCTTGATCCCCCAGCCGAGCCAGAAAATAAAAGCAGGAGCAAGAAGAATATTTATCCCGGCACCGATGAACATCGTAATCATAGCTTTGACCGGATAGCCTGTAACTCTCATGAAGTTATTGAAAGTAAAAGCAAAATTGGTCATGAACATGCCGGGAAGGATGTAAAGCATGAAATCCCGGGCATATGGAAGCGTCACGTCACTTGCTCCAAAGGCACGCAAAATATCGTCAATAAAAAGGCCGAAAAAGGTGAGATAACATGCGATGATTATCGAGAGGAGCACCAGCGCATTTCCAAGAACTTTCTTCGCCCCTTCCCTATCTCCGGCTCCGAGGAGAATGGAAATTCGAGCCGATCCGCCGGCACCGATCAGCACTCCGAGCGCAGCAGATAAGTTCATTACAGGGAAAGTAATGGCAAGACCGGCAATAGCCTCCGGCCCGACACCCTGACCGATAAATATACGATCAATAATATTGTAGAGTGACATCACGATCATCCCCACGACTGCCGGGAGACAGTAACGCCACAACAGTCTTGCAGGAGAGACTGTGGAGAGTTCGTTAAGTCGGTCGTTTTGCTTTGCTTCCATTTTGAGAACAAAGTTACCAAAAAAGGATAAAAAACTGTCAGACAACGAAAATATTTAACAAAATTTCTTGCTTTTCACATAACGATTTACTAATTTTGCAGTCGATTTAGCCGCACCGGGTTCAAAGAAGCAAGTCCACCGAAGGATTTCACCCGACGGAATAACCTGTAATACAATCAAATAACAGATGTACGCTATCGTAGAAATTCAGGGACAGCAGTTCAAGGCCGAGGCCAACAAGTTCCTGTATGTTCACTATCTCGGCGATGCTGTCAAAGAAGGTGACAAGGTTGAGTTTGACCGAGTTCTCCTCGCTGAAGCCGACGATGCAGTCAAGGTTGGTGCTCCTACCCTTGAAGGAGCCAAAGTGGTTTGCGAGGTTCTCACTCCCCTCGTGAAAGGTGATAAGGTAATCGTCTTCAAGAAGAAGCGCCGCAAGGGCTATCGTCGTAAGAACGGTCACCGTC
>CAZOOY010000008.1:0-29123 GCA_964581555.1 uncultured Staphylococcus sp. | reverse complement strand
GAGGATCTTTCAGAAATATGGCAGGTACTCAGTGGCGAGGAGAAACGTCTCGTCATTGAGAATTTCCACATACACCATTATAAAAAGAATCAGATAATCTATGCCGAAAAGGACGATCCTGAATTTCTTTGGTGCCTTCTTGAAGGTAAGGTTAAGAAATATAAGGATGGTATCGGCGGTAGGGTGCAGATCCTGCGTCTTATTAAACCTGTACAGTATTTCGGCTACCGTGCCTATTTTGCCAGAGAGCCTTATGTGTCGAGTGCGGCTACTCTTGAGCCTTCCACTTTAGGGACTCTTCCCATGGCACTTGTTGAGGAGATGCTTTCGAAGAACAATAATCTCGCTATGTTCTTCATTCATGAATTGTCGCGAAATCTCGGATCTTCCGACACAAAGATTGTCAACCTCACACAGAAGCATATCCGTGGTCGTCTTGCTGAATCTCTGATAGTCCTGCTTGATAACTATGGATATGAAGAGGATGATAATATGACATTGAAGATCTATATGGGTCGCGAGGATCTCGCCAACCTTTCAAATATGACCACTTCGAATGCCATCCGCACCCTCTCCAATTTCGTCAGCGAGCATCTTATCGTGGTTGATGGAAGAAAGATCAAGATTCTGAACGAGCCTATGCTCCGTAAAATATCAAAATTTGGGTAGACAAGCTAAATTCACTTCTCGTATTGGAGTCATTGCAGCCACTGTTGGGTCTGCTGTAGGATTGGGAAACGTCTGGCGTTTTCCGGCTGAGGTTCAGTCGGGAGGCGGTGCCGTGTTCCTCCTCGTTTATATTGTATGTATTTTTGTGCTCGGTATTCCCGTCATGACATCCGAGATGGCTCTCGGTCGTGGCGGTGACTCTGATGCCGTCGGTGCTTTCAGCCGTGTTACACCCGATCATCGTAACTGGCGGTTTGTGGGGGCGCTCGCAATTCTCGCATCCTATCTGATTCTGTCTTTCTATATGGTCGTGGCGGGCTGGACTTTCGAGTATCTCGTACAGTCGATCACAGGTGATCTATATTCTACATCTCACGGTCAAGGAGAAGCTGCCTTTATGGATAGGATGTCCAGTTATATCACCGGAACTTATCGTCCTATCGTGATGACTCTTTTCATGGTTGCTGGCAATCTCTACGTATTGTTGCGCGGAGTGCAGGGAGGAATTGAGAAAGTGTCCAATATCATGATGCCTATTCTTTTCCTGCTCCTTCTTCTTTTTTGTGGCGTTTCGCTTTCGCTCCCAGGCGCCATGGAGGGAGTGAAGTTTTTCCTTGCACCTGATTTCTCGGCTTTCACCGCGAAGACTGTTATTGATGCTTTAGGACAGTCTTTCTTCTCGCTGAGTCTCGCTATGGGAATTATTCTCACCTATTCCAGCTATTATCCGGCGTCGACCAAGTTGCCGCGTACGGCAGTGACTGTTTCGTTGCTTGACCTGCTTGTCGCACTTTTGATGGGTCTGATAATCTTCCCGGCTGTGATGACTTTCGGATTGGCTGACGCTAATCTTGCCGGGTCATCCCTTGTATTTATCACACTCCCGGAAATCTTTTCTCAGATGCATGGGACGCGCATATGGTCATCATTGTTCTTTTTGCTTCTCACAGTTGCTGCTTTCACCTCCACAATTTCATTGGCTGAGGTTTCGGTGGCATTTATGGAGCGTAGAGGTGGCCTGTCACGAAAGAAAGCGTGTCTGGTAGTCCTTCTCCCTCTCGCTGTTCTTAGCCCAATCTGTTCGCTTTCGGTAGGCCCTTGGAGTGACTATACGATTGGTGGAATGACCCTCTTTGATGTCCTGGACAATGTCACTACCAATATAATGCTTCCTCTCGGCGGAATTCTTCTCTGTCTCTATATGGGATGGGTGGCGCCTTCATCCTTCCTTGCCGGTCAGCTTTCCAATAATGGGACCCTCCGTTCTCGCTTCACGGGTACGATTCATTTCATTGTCAAATGGATTGCGCCTGTTTTGATTGCAGCTATTCTTGTGAGCGGTCTTATCGGGTGATTCGGCTTAAAATTTAATCAATCATCATTATTTCCGGGTTGTTCTCCGGGATAGGTAATTGTTCCGGAGGAGATGGTATAAGTCAGAACGGTGTTGGTCATCGTCAGCTTATAGTACAGAAAGTCACGCTTTACAGCGTAAACTTCCCGTTGCTGTTCAGAAGCCTGCAGATAGGAGAAAAGGGCCGGGGGTAATTGATCATAAAGAAGAACCTCAGGGAGTGTCATCCCTTCGCCGTCAATCTCAATCCATCTGTTCTCTTTATCGAATACCAAGGTAGCGCTATTTGCCAGTTTTACCTCGTGATTTCCATCCCCGACAGGAGTATAGCTTTCAACCCTCTGGTTTGGAAAATACTGAGTTATGAAACTTGCGATACTCTGTGGTGTCTCATCAATTGCGTCGGATGCGCATGAGCAAAGAGCATAAAATGCTGGAATGATAAGCAGGCAAATGAGTTTTAAGATAAGTTTCATATAGCTAAAGAGGAGGTTTAAGTTTTGTTTTACTAAACGCAGTGTGCGGTTAAAAAGTTTAAATTTCAGTCAATTAAACCAAATATTGGAAACTTTGGCGGTTGTGGAGCGGTTCTATTGTCGAAAGTTATAGAACTAAAAATCTTCATAATCATGGAAAGAATTATCAAGAAGGCGACCGTAGAAGCCGCTGTGAAGAATGCGTACGAAAAGTTCAAGACCTATAAGGTCGATGGAGCCGCTCTTGATCCGAGAATGGATCCTGTTGTTGCAGGAAAATACGGTGTTTCCGTGCGACTTATTGATGGTACAACCTACAACTTCGGTGATACCGAGACTTTGTTTCCTCTCGGCTCGATGTTGAGAATCCCTGTCGCAATTGAGGCTCTTACTCAAATCTCACCTATGGATTTCGCCCGCAATATGAATTCAGGTAAATGTCCTGCCGGTTGCAACGGCGGAGAGACAAAGA
This sequence comes from uncultured Staphylococcus sp., assembly GCA_964581555.1. Taxonomy (GTDB): domain Bacteria; phylum Bacteroidota; class Bacteroidia; order Bacteroidales; family Muribaculaceae; genus Duncaniella. Next base: position 26,152 of record CAZOOY010000008.1, on the reverse strand, counting down.
AACCCAAGGGTGTCCATGCTAAGAATCTCCGTATGGTCAGCATGATTCAACCTCAAGGCGATGCCGACGGTAAGATGCAGCTTCTCACAGATCTGATGGCTTCGCTTATGGGTAAGGCGCCTGTTCTTGAAACTCGTCTCTATGAGAAATCAATGAAGGAAAATCTTGCCAAGAATGTCGAGAATACTCTCGCAGCCGATGGCTACGAGCTCTTTGATGCCGCTCCTGTTGCAATAGAGGTTGCAACTAAGTTGGACTCGATGCTCGTTACTGCTGATCAGTTGTCCAGAATGGGAGCGGTTATTGCTGCTGATGGTGTTGATCCCGAAAAGAACGTACCTGTCTTTGACGGAAAAATTTCTCAGACTGTCGTAGGAATGATGGCAGCTAAAGGTCCTAAACGTATCTCCAAACCGTTCCTTATGGTGTCAGGTATGCCGGCCATGACAAGTTTCGGTGGAGGAATGCTTGCAGTCCTTCCCGGATTCGGATCTATTGCGGTTTTCGCGCCCGAACTTGTGGAAGGGAAGATCGCTTTCAAGTCAGCGATGACTGTCAAGGAAATCGCTACTGCTCTTGATCTCAACGTCTTCGCAAGTGCAAGAGTTAAGGTCGAGGAATAAGGAAATAGACTTTTCCCATAATATATAAGTATGAGGAGCCCGTTTTAAATGAACAAAACGGGCTCCTTATTTTTTATTTTATTATCTTTGCAATCATTATGCTTATGAAACGCCATCTTATCTTTTTTGTATTTATCGTATCCTCGCTTCTCGCATTGAGAGGAGAGGAAAATCCCTATAATCTCGGAAATGCGAGCCGTTTTCGTATTGGGATGAATCTTCAGTTTACTACCCTTCATTCATGGCAGATTGATTTCGGATGTCATTACATGTTGAATCCTCATGTCGGATTAGGAGGAAGTGTGGGTGGATGGCGACAGTATAAATCTCCGATTTCCCCTGAAGGACCCAATTGGTGGGTGCTTCGAAGTGACCGTCACCCGTCCAACGTGTTCATCCGCCCGTCAGTTCTTCTGATGACTTCAGAACTCTTTAAGATCGGGAAAGTTGCTTTTGGTCTCTCGGCGTGCCCCGGTCTCCAGTTCAATGTGCCGCAGCAGCGTGTCACGATAATGATTGCTAATGATTGGGATTATAATGATAACGTCAAGGTTCATACTACCAAGGGTGAATGGTTCGCGGTCGATTGCCGTGCGGGATTGTATCTTCACGCCGGTCCCGTATTCCTTCACTTTGGCTATGTCGCATCAAGCTTGAATATCTACGGTATGTATCGCAATCTGGAGTACAATCATGTTTCGTTTAAGAATTTTTATCCTCATAGCGGTTGGCTCCAGGGAGGATATGTCACGGCCTCTTATAATTTCTGATTGTTGAGAGTATGAATAGTGATTCCGTTTCCCAATTTTTTTCGAGATTTGGTTCGTCTGCCAAAAGCGTAGCCAAGCTTTTGCTTCAGTCTCAAAAATCCTCAGTGAAAAAAGTTGCTGAGGAAGGGGAGAGGCTGATAATCATGGGCAACGGTCCTTCACTCAGAAAGAATATCGAGGAAGACGCAACCTTGTTGCGCGATTCTCGGACTATGGCTGTAAATTTCGCTGCCAATGCTGAGGAATTTTCCATTTTGCGTCCTGATTTCTATCTTCTTGCAGATCCCCACTTCTTTGAAGGTAAAGAATCCGATCCAAATGTCAAGAAGTTATTTGAAAGGCTTGAGAACCTCGTTGACTGGGATATGACATTATTCATTCCTGCTAAACGAAGTGAATCTTCTCTCGGACTGAGAAACCCTCACATTTTTGTCCAACACTTCAATCCTGTCGGAGTAGAAGGTTTCCGATGGCTTGAGAATGCTGCTTTTGGTTCGGGACGAGGCATGCCACGCCCGCGTAATGTCCTTATACCCGCCATTATGATTGGAATTCAGTTGGGTTTCAGGGAGATTTATATTATCGGTGCTGATCACTCATGGACAAGTACTCTGGAAGTTGACAGTGACAACTGCGTCATCTCTGTCCAACCCCATTTTTATAAGGATAATAACGAAGAGAAAGCAAGAGTGACAAGTGTGTACCGTAATGTCAGGTTACACGACATTCTTCTCTCAATGCATCTTGCTTTCAAAAGTTATCACACTATTGCCCGATATGCTGACGAAAAAGGTGTGAAGATCTTCAATGCTACTCCCGACTCATTTATTGACGCATTTCCAAGAAAAAAATTGATATGATAGAACCAGGAACAAAAATCCCCGACCTCCTTGGCACAGATCAGGATGGTCACGAAGTGAGACTCAGCGATTATCCCGGAAAGAAGATAGCACTTTATTTCTATCCCAAGGATATGACTGCAGGATGCACTGCAGAGGCGTGCAATCTCAGGGACAATTACCATGAGCTGCTTGACGCCGGATATCAGGTGATCGGAGCGAGTGTAGACTCGGCAGACTCTCACAAGAAGTTTATAGCAAAGAATTCGCTTCCTTTCCCTCTCATAGCTGATGTTGACCACAAGCTTGTGGAACAGATGGGAGTATGGGGTGAGAAATCCATGTATGGTAGAAAATACATGGGTACCTTCCGTACTACATTTATTGTTGATCCCGACGGCACTGTCGAGCGCGTGATCGGTCCCAAACAAGTCAAGACCAAAGATCACGCCGCTCAAATACTGGCCTGAAGTTACTGATTGTAGAAGTCAAGAATCCTCTTGCGCAGGATCATTTCATATTTGGCCTGCACCTGCTGGGATAATGTCTTTATATAGTTGGTCCGGCTTTGCTCCCATTCCGTGGCATTAGCCTTGCCATAGGTGTATTTTTCAGTCATTGCTTCAAAGGCTGCTTTGGCCGCCTCAACGGCTATCAGTGAAGCTGAATATTTCTTTTGGGCACCTGTAGTCTGACTGTGTGCCTGACGGATAGCCTTAAGAAGTTCATTCTCATTTCGGTCGAGTTCAATCTCGGCCGAAATTTTTTGTGCGTTGGCCTGTCGGATATTATTGCGGGTCTGGAATGCGTCAAATATTGGCACGGAAAGAGAGAATCCCAGTGATTTGGCAAAGTTATCACGCATCTGTCGATGGAATGAGTTGTTGGTTACTCCTGACATTGTATAATAATTGCTGGAAAGACCGGCATTGAAGTATAGCCGGGGGAAATATCCTGTTTTAGCTACAGATATGGCATGATCGGCAAGCCCTATGTTGGCACGTGCGGCCAGAATGGAATTGTTGTGGGTAAGTGCGTTGCTGATTATGCTTTCAGCCGAGGGGATAATTCCGCTCTCACAATTGTCTACAGGAAGGATCTTGAAGTCTCCGGTTTCCTTAAGCTCAAGAGCTCGGGTGAGATCCACGATTGCCAGTTCGTAGTCGTTTTGTGCATTCACAAGATTCATCTCATTTTCCGCCACTTGGGCTTTGGCCTGCAGGACGTCGATCTCGGGTACTTTTCCTGCGGCAAGAAGTTCCTCCTGACGGGATAATTGCACGTTGGAGAGACGGAGATCTTCTTTGGCCACATTAACGAGCTCCTGACTGTAAAGAGCTTGTAGATAATATGAGATGACACTGAGGGTCACCTGATCACGAGTGGCATTAACTCTGAGATCAAGAGCCGGAATCGTGGCCTGAGCCTGCCGGAGTTGCCTCAGGGCACTCATCCCCTGAAAGATCGGGAGTGACAGTTGTGCTCCGACGCCAAACGAAGATGTATTACGGTTGGCATAGGTATTGTCGGCTGTGAGGCCTCGTCCGAATGACCAGTTTTCTGTGGCGCTGGCGTTAAGGGTTGGAAGAAAACGGTTCTTTGCCTCTTCAAGCGAAAGTTCTCCTTTATACCGGTCAAGGAGTGCGGCTCGTACGTCCACATTGTTATTTATCGCATAATTGATGCAACTGTCAAGACTCCAAGTCCCGGCGGAAGCAATACAATTAGATGAGGCTATAATGAATAGTGAAAGAATGAAGTTTAGTCTCATGACATCATTTATTTATTACAGGAACACCACGAAGACGGTTTTCACTCTTCAATCCGTCCTTGACTTGAATATTTATGCCGTCCGAAGTTCCGGTTATGATAGATTTACGTTCAAACTGCTGCCCTTTCACACTGTCAGTGAGAATGTAGACGTATGTGCTATCACCCTGCCATTCGATAACACTTTCCGGGACAGTGAGTACATTTTCCACTTTGCTGAGGGAGACTCTCGCATTGGAACTGTAACCGGCCCTTAGCTCCTGTCCCTCCGGCAGATTGATGGCTGCCTTGATTTCAAACGTGTTTGCTCCGTTTGTCTCTGTCCCTTTCGGTGCGATATACTCTATGACCGCATCAAGCGAGAGATCGGGTAGGGCTCCGATCGTTATGGTCATGGGCTGTCCTACGGACAATAGTCCGACTTCCGTCTCATCTGCTTTTCCTTTGAAAATAAGATTTTTCATGTCTGCGACGGTCGCAACTGTCGTACCGTCGTTCATCGTATTGGCTTGAATCACGGAAGATCCCACTTTGACAGGTACATCAAGAACTAAACCAGATGTGGTGGCACGCACGAGCGTATTGCTTTCCTTGGCATTGGTGCGTGAGACGCCTTCCTTAATAATTGAATAGGCATCTTGGGCGGCTGCAAGTTCTGCCTTGGCCTGGGCGAGTGTTGTTGAAGATGTCTCGTGTTCCTCACGGCTGATTACTTTCTTTTCAAGAAGCATGGAGTTTCTCTCATGTTTTGCCGTGGCATCGGAGAGTGCGATGCGGGCAGATTCGATGCGGGCTTGAGCTTGTGAAAGTTGTCCCTCGTCAGGAATGACCTTGATACGGGCGATTACGTCACCTTCCTTAACCATATCTCCGGCTTCAACATTGATTTCAGAAATAATGCCTGATACCTGCGGCTTGATTTCGATTTCATCCCGAGGTTCGATCTTTCCGGTGAGGACGGTTGTACGTTCAATATTGCCTACGGATGGGGATACAATCTCATAGGTCACTCCCTTAGGTCGGGAGTTCAGATAGAGATAGACGAAAGTCCCGATGAAGACCACGGCCACAAGTGACCAAATGAGAATTTTGAGAAACTTTTTCATTATTATGGTATGTTATTATTTATCATTAAGAGCTTCAATAGGTTTTATCTTCATAGCCTTCAGTGCCGGTATGAGACCGGCGGCAGTCCCGAGAACCAGGAAAGTTATAAGAATGCCGGTGGCTTGAGTGAAGGTCAGTTGAAACTTTATAGGTCCCTTCGGTCCAGTTGTGGCCAATTCCGCAAGACCGAGAATGATAGCCGCTAAAACGATTCCGGCTATACCGGCAACCGTTGTTAACACCATACTCTCTGAGAGAATCTGAGTGATAATATCTCTTGGCTTAGCTCCGATAGCCCGTCTGATTCCTATCTCATGGGTGCGCTCCCGCACTATTATCCACATGATATTTCCCACACCTATCACACCGGACAGAAGCGTGCCCACACCCACAAAAAGAGCAAGCAGACTTATTCCGAGAAACATATTGTCCACCATGTCAAACTTTTCCGATACATTGAAATAGAAGATTGCTCCGCGGTCATCGGGCGATATGGGATGATTGGATGAAATTATCCTTCTTATTAGATTCTCGAAATCAGCGGGAGAATAGCCCCTTTTCAAGGTCATCATGAAGGTGTGGACTTTATTACCGAAATTATAGCTGCGGCGCATGGAGTTCAATGGAATGAAAACGGATTCATCCATTTTTCCTCCAATACTGATCTCAGATGTCTGGCCCACCACGCCGACGACTTTATAATATATGCCGTTGACCTCGATATCCTTACCAAGCGCACTTTCCGATCCGAATAATTCATGTGCAACCTCAAGTCCTATGACGCAGACTTTACGATAGTTGGCATCATCGGCATCGTTGAGGAAGCGTCCCTCATAGATTATTGGTTCGAAGATATGGTCATATTCACTTTCCACACCTGTGATCTGCACATTTTTCTTCTTCTGGCCATAGACAGCGTTAGCTCCTTTGAAGAGGAGTGCGGATGAATAGTCTATCTGAGGGATAGCCTGTCGGATATTTTCGATGTCTTCAATATTGAGTTCAACTTCCATCCCCTTGTTGAATCCTGCATAATTCATTGTTGTACGCTCGGGGAAGACCACAGCGGCATTAGTGGCAAAACCCTCGAAGTTTCGGCTCATGAAGTGTTTCAAACCTTCCGATCCTCCTATTAGAAGGGCGAGAATAGCTGTGCCCCAGAAAATACCGAAGGCCGTCATGAATGTCCGAGTCTTGTTTTGCGCAAGAGTTGTACCTATCTCTCGCCAATTCTCGATATCGAATACAGGAATTTTCATAATCGCGTAAAATTATTCGTCCCGGAGGGCTTCGACAGGTTTAATCTTTAGTGACCGGAGTGCAGGGAAGAGCCCGGCTATCGCTCCGGCAATGATAAGTACTACTGTCACCTGCACCGCTATTGCGAGATCAACCGTGACATTCTTCATGAACGACCAGTTACCGTTTTCAGCCATTGTGTTTATGACACGGGCCACGAGAAGACCGAGTATGATACCGATGTAGCCGAAGATAGTGGTAATGGCAATACTTTCGAGAATGACCTGCTTGAGAATGGCGAGTGGCCGCGCTCCGATAGCCCGACGCACACCTATTTCATGAGTGCGTTCACGGACGGATACAAACATGATATTACTTACTCCTACGATACCCGACAGCATTGTGAGAATTCCGATAATCCACACTGCTATCTGGAGTGCGTTCATTGCTGTTGATGTCGTTAGATGGTCATTGAACCGGTTCCAGATCCATAAGGCGCTTTTATCCGTGGGATCAAATCGGTGCTTGCGGCCGAGTGTCTCCCGGAATGCATCCTCTGCTTTGGAGCCATCCTCAAGATTTTCGAGATTCTTCACCCCGACTGTAATACGGTTAACCTTATCTGATCCACCCGACATATTTCTGGCCGTAGAGAATGGAATGTAACTCGTCTTATTCCACTCATGCTCATAGATCCCGACCACAGTAAATGATAGGGGACCGACATCCACATGGCGTCCGATAGCGTCCTCCTTCCGATTAAAAAGTATGCCTGCATTTTCTGCATGGAGCACAATCACCCTGCGGGCTTCTTTGATATCCGCCTCATTTATGAAACGCCCGGCGACAAGCTTACTGCCATCTTCACGTAGTCCCGAAGGGTAGACACCGATATATCCGTCAGTGAGATAATCCTTTCCTGTCGAAATCCTTGTAGTATCATTATTGATATTGGCTGACACTGATGACACGACCGCCGGATTGTGACTGCCAAGCACCTCGAGATCCCCGTCCCGCAACACTATACGTCTGTTTTCCGAGAGTCCGTCGTAAGCTTTGTTAGTCCACCCTCCGTTGACAGTCATTGACTCATAATCACGCTGCGAGAACATATCTTCCATACCGTTCACCAGCCCTCGTGAGACACTCAGAAGGACAATGAGGAGGAAAATACCCCATGACACAGCAAATCCTGTAAGGGCCGTGCGCAGCTTGTTGTGGCGCAGCGTGGCGAGTATTTCGTTGATAAGATCGATCATTACTCAAGAATTCTTCCGTCTGATATACGGATAATACGGTTGGTCTGCTCACCCACTGCCGGATCGTGAGTCACGATGACTATGGTACGTCCCTCGGCATTCAGGTCGCGGAAAACCTGCATGACTTCACGGGATGTCTTTGAGTCAAGCGCACCGGTGGGTTCGTCAGCAAGAAGAATTGAGGGATTGGTGATGAGAGCGCGGGCAATCGCGACTCTCTGTTTCTGGCCTCCCGACAGTTCACCGGGAAGATGAGTGGCTCTGTCTGCCATACCCATCCTTTCAAGTTGTTCCATCGCAAGTTGATTGCGCTTCCTGCGTGACACCCCTCTGTAGAAGAGAGGAAGAGCTACATTCTCAAGAGCATTCTTATAGCTGATGAGGTTGAAGGACTGAAATACGAAGCCTATCATGTAGTTCCTCAGATCGGCTGCCCTGTTTTCGGATAGATTCTTTATCAGAACTCCGTCAAGGTAGTAATCTCCAGAATCATAATTGTCAAGAATACCGAGAATATTGAGAAGTGTGGATTTGCCGGATCCTGAAGCTCCCATAATGCTGACGAGCTCACCCTTCCTGATGGAAAGGTTTATATCCTTAAGCACATGGAGAGGAACCACGCCAGGATAAGACTTATTTACATCCTTCAGTTCGATTATCATTGTAGTGACTGGTGATTGTGTGAATATATGACGTCAATCTATAGGAATAGTTTCAAGATGATCGGAAAAAAATAAAAGGTCTCCCGGATTTTACCCTTAAATTACTGTAAAAGTACAGGATTTGTGTCATAATTTTGAAAAGTTATCTTTCTCTTTAAGTGGAAGCTTACAGAAAAAAGTATTTGCAGCATCCGTGGGGTTTTTGTAACTTTGCATATTGTGATACATCTTCCTGTCATAATGTTGAGAGGGATACTTATCGGTATCTTCGTCTCGGCTCCCATGGGGCCGATAGGAATGTTGTGCATTCAGCGGACGTTGAGCCGTGGACGTTGGCCCGCATTTTTTACGGGTGTAGGAGCTGCCCTGAGCGATCTCACTTACTGTCTTCTCACTGGTCTCGGCCTTTCTTTTGTCACCGATTTTATCGAGACTCATCAGAGCCTTCTGCAACTCCTTGGCTCAGTTGTGCTTCTCGTCTATGCCGGTTATCTTTTCGGCTCTAATCCCTCAAGGTCCATCAACAAGTCTTCGGCCCATTCGTCAAGCTATTGGAAAGATTTTGCCACAGGATTCCTTTTCACTTTCTCCAATCCTCTCATCCTTTTCCTCATCATAGGCCTTTTTGCCCGTTTCAGCTTTTTGGCTCCGGAGTTCAGGGCGTATCATTATGTGGCGGGGTATCTGGCCATCTTTGTTGGTGCTGTACTCTGGTGGTTCCTTGTTACATGGTTTGTCAACAAGGTGAGAGGTCACTTCAATCTCCGCTCAATGTGGCTTGTCAACCGTATTCTTGCAGCCATTATCGTTGTGATGGGTGCTGTCGGTTTTCTTACCGCCCTCAGGGATCTGTTTATAAAATAATTATTTCATACGGGGATCGAAGTTGTCGGTCCTGAACGGGATGAGTGGGAGATTATTTCCGGCATGAAGTGTGCCGGGCAGAAAATCACGGAATCCATAGCGGACATAGACCGGGATGGGAACCTGAGAACTCCTGACAATCATTTCATTGGTCGGGATATTGAGTGAGACCGAATCGGCGGGATAATAAATGCCGTCTGCACCGGCTAACTCGAAACCTTTAACATCGCAGTTCCGGCAAATGGCACTTCCCGGAGTCTCTATCTCAACCCACATTTCATTCCCCTTAACATGGTGCGTTTTATATCTCGGGCTTTCAGCCGGAAATTCTTTGTGGTCGTATGCGGTATTCAACACAAGATTGCCCAACCGATTTCCAACCGTTCGCTTGTCGCCCGGATGAATATTGGTGCGTTCGTAGTTTTCAACCAGATCATTGGTGGTAATCATCCCGGAATTGGGAATCTTCTTCATTGATTCCCATTGGGCTTCGCGCAGATAAGGTGCCATTCCTTTTTCTGTCTTATCCACGTAATCGTAAGGAGCGATTTCCACTGCATAAAAAGGTATTTCACCTTGTCCGATCTCTTTACGCCAATGCTCCACCATTGTGGCAAGACGGTCGGCATAAGTGTCCCATGCCGCGACATTCGAGCACCCTTGATACCAGATTATCCCTTTATATGTGTAATCCTTGATCGGGTGAAACATCGCGTTATACATCACGAGTGGACGCCTATAGAAAGTCATGTTCTCTATATCGGCTGAATCAAGTGAGATGTCAGAATAAGTCTCGAGAATCTCTCTTGGCATCCAGCTTTCGACTCTCGCTCCTCCGTAGGAAGAGTTGATAATACCGATCGGAACGTCAAGTACATCTGAGAGCCTGTTGGCATAAAACCATGCTACCGCACTGAACTCCTGAGATGTCTCGGGTGACGGTACAACCCATGAAGCCGGGATCGAATCGACGAGAGTATAACTTTGGTTGAGAGGAACTGTATAGAATCGGATCTTATCGGCTTTCTCACGTGATTTTGCGATTTCGTCAAATCCGCCGTTCACGTAACATGCCGAAAATCCTTTCAGAGGCATCTGCATGTTGGATTGTCCGGACGCCAGCCACACTTCTCCTATAAGCACATTGGAGAGGGTGAGAGTATCACCGTCTGATATGGTGAGAGTATGGGGAGTATAACTTCCTTCCGGTGTTGGAATCTCAATTTGCCATTTCCCCTCAGAATCAACCGTAGTGTAGAATTTGTTTTCTGACCAGGAAGGAGATACCTCGACTTTTGATCCAGGAGTGGCCTTGCCGCGCAGGTCGACGTCTGTTAATTGCTGCAACACCATATTATCACTGATAAGCGAAGATGGTGCTATTACGGCAAAAGATGTCTGGGATAATAAAAGTAAAATGGATGCTACAGGAAGATGTTTCATGATAGCTGTTGCATAAGGTTAAGAGCTGATTCTATCTGAGGAAGAATAGGAGAAATGCCGTCGTTCTTCAATTTTATGATAGTATGATGAGGAGTAGTGACGGTTGTTGCTTCCTGTGATTTTATGCGGGCACGGACAGCTTCCTCTGTAAGTCCGGATCTATTCATGACTCTGTTGACCCGGAGTTCAGTTGGTGCTGTAACTTCCCAGACGGCATCGACCATTTTGTCAAGTGAACTCTCGTAGAGAATAGCGGTTTCGACAAAGGCAAGAGCCGTATCTCGTTCTTCTCTCCACTTTTGAAGATCTTCTCTTACGGCTCCGTGGACTATACTGTTTAAAGCCTCAAGTTTTTCAGAATCGGAGAATACGATTCCCGAGAGGATCGATCGATCTATTCTTCCGTCCACAATGACCAAGGGATCAATCTCTTCGCCTATTCTAAGCAATATGTCGGGGTCATGATCCATGATCTCTTTAGCTTTTGAGTCACAATCATATACCTCATAGCCCATCGCAACAAGCACCCGGCTTACAACACTTTTCCCGGCGCCTATGCCACCGGTGACTGCAATGAGTTTAGTCTGCATTTTCGATGATGTATTCGACGCTCGTGGGTGAAAACGACAGGTTGTGATAGACGATAGGAACAAGAGAGAGATTGACCGGAATCTTATTGCCCGGGAGTTCTACATCCTTATAATCCACATAAGCGTTGACAGGATAATCATTGTTGTATTCGCTCATGGGTACAAGATAGGAAATCTCTATTTTGGATGGGAAAGTGACGAGACGTTTGTCCGGCGGAAGATTGGTCACTTCCAGGCTCACGGTACGTTTGCGTGCGATCAGTGGCTCCACAGGAATCATTACGGTAACTTTATCAGGGATAATTCTCACACCGGCTATCGGTTTAACTCTCACCTCATAGCGGGCAGTGTCTTTAAGTCCTGATTTTACAATTGGTTCGGTGGAAACAGTCTGCAGTGAGTGGGGTAAATCGGTAGCGGAGAAAAGAGTGACTGAGTCAACATTAGCCTTCGGAGCACCGGAGAGGATATACTGAAGCTGCGGATGAATATCTGCCTGGACAATAAGTTTCACCTTTACACCCGGTTGGGTGGTATAAGAAATCCTCACTGAGTCAGGTCGGCAGGAGACAACCTGCACTCCGTTACCGAAATAATCTCGCATTTTTGCGAGGATCTTCATGGAAGGAAGGCTGACGAAATTATCTGTCGCAACCTCATCCCACTTAAATTTTACCGGAGAATTTTTCCCCCACAGATATCGTAGGAGCTGCGAATCCTTTCCCTTTACACTCACGGTAAATGAGGGTGGGAGAGGACTGATGAGGGTGACGCTATCGGGGACACTCTGGAGTTCGACAGGCACCTCAAAGTCACGTTCTACCTGAGTATCCAGTGACATGAATACCCAGAAAACGAAAGCCACTGCCACAAACAGCAGATAGAGCATCACGTCTTTCCCCTGTTTCGAGTGCATGGCCTCTTTGATTCGGGCCATGATGAGGCGCAGTCGGTCACCCATATTATTGAGAGATTAGATGAGAGTCACGAAATCCTCCAAGGCAGGTACGTGGATTCTTCGCGTCCGGAAGAGATGAAGTAAACAACTACCTTATCCCTTCGCCTGACGCGAAGAATCACAGTCCAACCGAGGATTGGATTCCGTCACAGTCATCGGTTTGGAATGAAAAAAATGAATCAGTTCTTGGCTGCTGCGTCGCGGTCGGCCTGAGCTGCTGAAGGATAGACAGAACCCTTGTCAATGGTGATTTTGACATCCTTGGCGATCTCAACGATAAAAGAGTTTTCTTCTACGGAACGGATTTTTCCGTAGATTCCACCGGCGGTCACGATCTGGTCACCGGTTTTGAGAGCCTCGCGGAATTTCTTGATTTCGTTCTGTTTCTTCTGCTGGGGACGAATCATGAAGAGATAGAAGATGGCGATAAGAGCCACAATCATCAGGATGTTGGCCCATCCGGCGCCCTGTGATTGGAGTAGAATGGTGTTAAGCATAACTTTTAAGCGTATTTAGAGGTTTATCAGTTTTTAAGTAGACGGCCTTCCTCTTTGAGATAATTTATCACTGAGTAGAGGATACCGTTGATGAAAGCACCGCTTCTCGGAGTAGAGTAGGCATTGGCGATCTCGATATACTCATTGAGAGTGACGGCGATAGGAATAGCAGGATAGTCGAGAAGTTCAGTGACGGCTGCAATCATGATCACGATGTCCATGAAGGCGAGGCGTTCGGAGTCCCAACGTGTGGTATTGACAAAGCGATCGATGAGTTGTTTGTACTCACCGTAGTGTTTCACCGCGCTCATGAAGAGATCGGGGCCGAAGTTACGGTCTTCATCATCCTTGAATTGAGGCAGGATCATCACGTCGCGTCCGTCTGTTCCACTTGATGCGTAGCGCTTCAGGGTCTTCAGAACGAAAGTACCCATCACGTGGAGGTCATCGTTCCAGTAGACTGATTTCGATTCGAGGGACTCGGCAAGAGCATCCGAAGGGAGGATGAGTGTCTTGAAGACCTGACGCCAGAAGTCGGCATCCTCGGCAAAAGTGTGCTCGGACGGAGAACTCATGTACTCTTTGTAGAGTTCGCTTGAGGTGATGGTCTCGAGCAGAGATGCCACGAGATCATCATCTGCACTCCAGGAGAGCTTGCCATTCTCCATGAATTCACTCAGCACGGGATTGGCTGTCAGAGCGGCCACAAGTTTGCTTTCCACAAATCTCATGTCGGGGTTGAGATCAGAATCGGTAGGCAGGAATTTGTGACGCGCGTTGTCAAGACGGAGCTCTTCAGCACGACAGATATGAACCGGAAGGGTCAAAAGACTGAGATAGAGTTCATATGCTTTGTCGAGCGAATAATCGAGAGAGTTGCGGGCCTGGAGCAGGAGAGAACGATTGTCTCCATACTCTCTCAATGTCCTTTCAAGAGCCTGCACACCACGGGTGAATCCGGCATGTGTAAATCCAGGATTCTCACGCGCTGCCGCCATGAACTCGGGATTCTTCTCAACGAGATTCTCTATGATGGAGAGCCAGAGGGCCACGTCATCTTTAAGCTCGGGCTTTTTAAGCTTACTGTAGGTCTTGAAAGCGGGGAGTGTGGGAATTGCCTCGTAAATAGAGGGAATGACCGAATCAAAAATACTGATGTCGGCTTTATTCTTTACGATGATTTCACGAAGCTCAGGAAGACCGTTGAGCGATTTCGCAAGCTGATTCTGGTTGATGTGCTTGTTGAGGGCGATACCGCGCAGGGGTGAGAGACGCACCTCGGCGTCATTGACCCGAATGCCTGAAAGCTCAAGGATCATGAGAAGGAGATCCATGTAGAGCTCATAGCCGTATTTCTTGTCGCGCGAGGGATTCTCCGTCGGTGCTTCTATCTTGAACTCCCTGTAGGATAGGAAGTAGGAATAGAGCAGTTGCACCACCTTGATTCTTATCAAAACTCGGTTTACCATATTCTTAAAGAGCTATCATGTATATTTTGGCACAAAATTAAAAAAAATATTTGAGATAAAGAGGGTGAAGTGAAGAAAATATTCGTACATTTGTAGACCTCATCTATCCTCAGAAATACCTTAAAGACCGAAAAACTCATGTCAGCCATTGATAATAAGCTAACTCTTGAGAAGGTGGAGAATGACCGCCGCATCCTCGAACTTCTTGCCCAGACATTTCCCACCATCGGAGCTGCGAGCACGGAGATCATCAATCTTGAAGCTATCCTCAACCTCCCTAAAGGGACGGAACATTTTGTGGCTGATCTTCACGGCGAGCATGAAGCTTTCCGCCACCTGCTGAAAAATGCCTCAGGTAACATCAAGCGAAAGGTGAGGGAACTTTTCGGTACTTCAATGCGGGAGGAGCAGATTCGCCAGCTCTGCGCTCTCATCTACTATCCCGAGGAGAAGCTTCAGTCAATCCACGATAGCGAGGAACATCTTGAGGATTTCTTCCATATTACTCTCCACCAGCTGGTGAAGGTGCTTCAGAGCGTTACTTCAAAATATACCCGCTCAAAAGTGCGAAAGGCTCTTCCCGGAGAGTTCGCTTATATTATCGAGGAGCTTCTTCATGAATCCGCTTCCGACTATGACAAGCAGGCATATTTCAACCGAATTATCGAAACAATCATCTCTACTGGTCAGGCTGATAAGTTCATCATTGCCATGTGCAACGTGATCCAGCGTCTGTCCATAGATCAACTTCATATTCTCGGAGATATTTTTGACCGTGGTCCCGGTGCTCATCATATAATGGAGACTCTCAGCCGCTATGGGAAATGGGATATTCAGTGGGGCAATCATGACATCCTATGGATGGGTGCAGCTGCGGGAAATGACTGCTGTATAGCAAATGTTGTTCGAGTCTCTCTCAGATATGGTAATCTCGGCACGCTTGAAGACGGATATGGAATAAATCTTCTCCCTCTTGCCACATTTGCCATGGAGACCTATTCGGATGATGAGTGTGCGGAATTCCGCTCTCATTGTCCCGCTGAGGACAACACCCATTCGGAGAAAACGCTTCGTCTTATGTCGAAAATGCACAAGGCTATCTCCGTAATCCAATTCAAGCTTGAGGGTCAGATGATAGAGAAGCATCCAGAATGGAACATGTCCGACAGGCGTATGCTTGATAAGATAGACTATGAGAAAGGCACGGTGAATATCGACGGTAAAGTCTACGAGATGTCCGACAAGAATTTCCCCACGATAGATCCGGCCGATCCCTATCGTCTCACTCCCGAGGAGCTTCACCTCGTTCATAAACTGCACCGATCCTTCACATCAAGCGCCTCTCTGCGCCGCCATGTAGACTTGCTTTTCTCTCATGGATGCATGTATGGTATCTTTAACTCCAATCTGCTTTTCCATGCCTCGATGCCGTTGAACGAGGATGGAACTCTGAAGGAGGTTCAGGTCGGAAGCGAAAAATACAAGGGACGCATGCTCTTCGAGCGCATCGGAATGTTGCTCCGTTCCGCTTATAATGACGATACCCCTGAGCCGGAGAGAACTCTTGCCCGAGATTATTATTGGTACATGTGGTGTGGGCCTGATTCTCCTCTGTTTGACAAGGATAGGATGGCAACCTTCGAGAGATATTTCATCAAGGATCCCGAAGCTATAAAAGAAGAGAAAGGGTGGTATTATAAGCTCCGCAACAATGAGGAGGTGATAGATATGATCCTTGATGAGTTCGGTGTGGAAGGCAAGCAGCGTCATGTGATCAATGGCCACGTTCCTGTCCGTACCGGAAAAGGGGAGAGTCCTCTTAGAGCCGGAGGCAAACTGATGGTGATAGATGGCGGATTTGCGAAGGCCTATCACAAGACCACCGGTATAGCCGGCTATACTCTTATCTATCATAGCTCCAACTTTGAACTTGTGGAACACGAGCCATTCACATCGGTGGAAGAAGCGATCGCCAACGGAACCGACATTGTCGGCTCTACGAAAATGGTCGAGCAGACTGCCAAGAGAGTCTGTGTCCGTGACACGGATATGGGTCGTGTGCTCCAGAGCCAGATTGACGAACTCACGGAGCTTCTCTTTGCATTCCGTCACGGCATCATAAAGGAAAGCAATCCTTACAAGGTGGACTATCGGGGCTTATGAAGCTTCTCATCAAAAATATGGTTTGTCGGCATTGTGTGGATAAAGTCAGCAATGTCCTTGATGAGCTCGGTTTCCGGGATGCACGTGTCGACCTCGGCGTAGCGGAATTTAATGCGAAAGAGATCGATGACAAAGATTTGATGAGAATAGGGGATGCATTGGAGTCCGAAGGGTTTGAACTCATTCATTCCCGGGAGGCTGCAATAGTAGAAGGGATAAAGCACACACTCATCGAAGAGTCAAGAAAGGAGGGGGGAGAAAGAATTTCAATAGCCGACGCTCTCACCGCAGCTATCCCGATGTCCTATCAGCAGTTGAGCCGGATTTTCACTGAGGTGGAAGGGAGGAGCATAGAGAATTATTTTCTCAATCTGAGGATTGAGCGAGTCAAGGAGCTCATTCGTTATGCAAACCTGTCGCTTTCCGAAATAGCTTTCCGGACGGGATTCTCTTCCGTGGCACACCTTTCCCGTCAGTTCAAGCAGCTCACCGGGCTCACACCCTCTCAATTTCGGGAAATCGGGAAGAGGAAACCGCTGCAGGAGGTGTAAAATATAAATCTTTGAGGAGATAATGTAACATTGCCGGGAGGTAAAGTGTGTAATTTTGCATAACTAAATCAATCCATAATGCAACTGTTATACACACTTCTCTATATGCTCAACGAGATGTCACCTTACATTCTCCTGGGCTTTCTTATAGCCGGACTTCTTCATGCCTATGTGTCGCAGAAGATGATGGCTCGACATCTTGCCGGCACAGGTTTCCTTCCGGTCATTAAGGCTGCAATGTTTGGTGTGCCTCTGCCATTGTGTTCTTGCGGTGTTCTCCCGACAGCCATTGCTTTGCGACGCGGAGGAGCATCCCGCGCGGCTTCCACATCATTTCTTGTCGCGACACCTCAGACCGGTGTTGACAGTATTGCTGCCACCTGGTCGCTCCTTGGACCGGCGTTTGCGGTAGTTCGCCCGGTTGCAGCCCTCGTTACCTCGCTCTTTGCAGGCGTTGCCGTAGGAAAGAGTGAACATACCGAGGAGAGAGAAACCTGTAATGTCAGTACTACCCTTGTAGAGGAAACCTCTGATGAGTCTGTGTCGGGATGGCATAAGTTCGGTTCTGCTCTCCGCTACGGATTTGTCGACCTTGTTTCAAGTATAGGCTCATGGCTGGTAGCCGGTCTGATTATCGCTGCTCTCATCACGATCTATGTCCCGGATGATTTCTTTGTTTCGCTCGGCTCCCGTCCGCTTCTCGCTATGATAGCTGTGGTCATTGTCGCCGTCCCTATGTATGTCTGTGCCACGGGTTCAATACCCATTGCTCTCTCCCTGATGTTAAAGGGACTTTCTCCGGGCACTGCGCTCGTACTCCTCATGGCCGGTCCCGCAGCAAACTTTGCATCTTTCACGCTCATTTCGCGTGAGATGGGGAAGAAAGCTGCTGCCATATATTTGGGCGCAATTGTTGCGGGTGCTATTGCATTCGGTCTGGCGATTGATTATCTGCTTCCCTCCTCATGGTTCGCCCTTTCATCCGAGGGGTTAGGACCTGCCTGCCATCATGCCCATTTCGGAATATTCCCGACAATATGTTCGGCTATTCTCGTCGCGCTTCTCATTTACTCATTCATAAGATGTTATAGAAACAATCAAATACAATTCACAGATATGACACAGGAATTTATCATCAAGGGGATGAACTGTCCCCACTGTCAGGCCGCAGTCACCAAGGCTATCTCCGGAGTTGAAGGGGTGGAGGCTGTAGAGGTTAACCTCTCTACCGGAAAAGCTGTCGTTCAAGGCAATCCCGAGTCGGAAGCCATTGCTTCAGCAGTCCGCGCCGCCGGCTTTGACATAGCATAATCTGAAATGAACGGTACAAGAAAGGTCACATTCCCAAGACGGGTTTGTGACCTTTTTTTGATGCGTTAATTTACAGTGGAGTTTTATTGCGAATCAAATTTCTTGCGGTAGAACATGAAATCGCGGCCGAGATATTTCTCACGGACAATGGGATTTTCAGCCAGTTCTTCAGATGTCCCTTGGAACAGGATCTTACCTTCGAAAAGAAGATAAGCGCGGTCCGTGATACGGAGAGTCTCCTGGGCGTTATGGTCGGTAATGAGAATCCCGATGTTTTTCTCTTTAAGACTATAGACGACTGATTGGATATCCTCCACAGCGATGGGGTCAACGCCTGCGAAAGGCTCGTCGAGCATGATGAACTTGGGGTTGATGGCCAGGCAGCGTGCTATCTCGGTGCGTCGGCGTTCGCCACCTGAAAGACGGTCTCCGAGATTATGTCTCACTTTCTCCAGCCGGAACTCCTTGATGAGACTCTCGAGTTTCTCTTTCTGGTATTCAGGTGTGGTGTCGGTGAGCTGCAGAACTGCCTTGATGTTATCCTCGACTGAAAGTTTGCGGAACACACTTGCTTCCTGTGCGAGATAACCGATGCCGTTGCGTGCACGCTTGTATACAGGATACTTGGTGATGTTAAGGTCATCCAGATAAATCTCCCCCTCGTTAGGGGTGATAAGCCCTACGGTCATATAGAAAGTCGTGGTCTTACCCGCTCCGTTGGGCCCAAGAAGGCCCACGATTTCACCCTGTGTGACATTGATGGAAACGTGGTTGGCCACCGTGCGCTTACCATATTTCTTAACAAGATTTTCCGTGCGGAGCACCATCTTTTTTTCGGACTCTTCCATCTTTTATTTTAGCTTTTACGGAGTCGGGATTCGATATAATCTGTAAGCAATTGGATTGCCACTACATTATTGCCTCCTTGCGGAATTATCAGATCTGCCGTCTTCTTGGAAGGCTCGATATACATTTCATGCATAGGCTTGAGCACCTCGATGTAACGGTCAAGGACCATCTGGGGCGTGCGTCCACGCTCCACACAGTCACGTGCAATTACTCTGATCAGTCGCTCGTCCGGCTCGGCGTCAACGAACACTTTAACGTCGAGCATATTCCTGAGCTTTGGATCGGTGAGAACAAGAATACCCTCTACGATCACTACCTCTCGTGGCTCTACGTGGATGGTCTCGGGTTGGCGCGTACAGGTCAGATAGGAGTATGTGGGCATTTCGATAGCCTTACCCTCCTTAAGTTGTTTGAGCTGTTCCTCAAGCAATGACCACTCGATAGAAGCGGGTTCATCGAAATTGATCTTGCTTCTTTCCTCTACGGGTATATGGCTTGAATCCTTGTAATAAGAATCCTGAGGGAGCACCGCAACTTCGCCGGGCGGAAGAGAGTTGATGATCTTATTGACCACGGTAGTCTTTCCGGAGCCGGTACCTCCGGCTATACCTATGATTAGCATCTTGTTCTTAAGATTTATGATTTTATTGCAAAATTACTCGGGATGGCACAAAAAAACAAATTTTTTATACTATAGTTAAAGGTTATTTGATTCAGATATCGTAACTTTGTGGAGTAATGAACAGTTGAAAACACAGATGAATAAAATAATCTCCAAAGAGCATTTCTCTGAGCACGTGGTCAAGTTTAAGGTGGAAGCGCCTATGATAGCCCGTGCTCGTCGGCCGGGACATTTCGTTATTGTCCGAACAGGGGAGGGGGGAGAAAGGATCCCTCTAACTATTGCTGATGCCGATGTAGAGAAAGGCACCATCACAATCATCGTCCAGGAAGTTGGAGTTTCCACACGCAAGATTTGCGCCCTCGAACCGGGAGACTATCTGACAGATGTAGTCGGTCCTCTCGGCCAGGCTACACATATAGAAAATGTCGGTACTGTAGTGTGCAGTGGCGGTGGTGTAGGTGTTGCTCCGCTTCTCCCCATCATCAAGGCCATGAAACAGGCCGGAAACAGAGTTATATCTGTTCTTGCGGCCCGTACTGCCGATCTGATCATTCTTCAGGATGAGGTGGCCCGGTGGAGTGACGAGGTCATCATCATGACTGACGACGGTTCGCTCGGCAAGAAAGGACTTGTCACAGCCGGAGTGGAGGATGTCATTAACCGTGAGAAAGTGGATCTTGTCGTAACTATCGGTCCGGCTGTCATGATGAAATTCGTCTCTCTCACTACTGCAAAATATGGCATACCTACCATGTGCTCGCTAAATACCATTATGGTAGATGGAACCGGTATGTGTGGCGCATGCAGGGTCACCGTCGATGGTCGTACCCGTTTCGTCTGCATTGACGGCCCGGAGTTCGATGCTCATAAGGTTGACTTTGATGAGATGATGATGAGACTTAAGAGTTACAACTAAATCAAAAGCATTCAACAATGAATCAAGATAATAGCCGAGAGGCACCTTGGCGTGAGACTCTTCGCGAGGGAATGACCGCTAAACAGCGCACATCCATCCCTCGTGTCGTGATGCCTCAACTCCCCGCCGAATATAGAATCACCTGTAATGATGAGGTCAATTCGGGACTATCGGCCGAGCAGGCGGTGATAGAGTCCCGTCGTTGCCTTGATTGTCCCGATCCACAGTGTGTCCATGGATGTCCTGTCTCTATCAACATTCCCGGTTTCATCAAGAATATAGAGCGTGAGATGTTTCTGGAGGCTGCTGACGTCCTGAAGGAGACAAGTGCACTTCCCGCCGTCTGTGGACGTGTGTGCCCGCAGGAGAAACAGTGTGAATCAAAGTGTATCTACAACAAGATGAAAAAGGCTCCGGTTGCCATAGGTTATCTGGAGCGCTTCGCCGCAGACTTCCAGCGTGAGGAGGCCAAGATTCATCCTGTAACTGTGGAGAAACCTGAACCTAATGGAATAAAGGTGGCGGTCGTAGGTTCCGGTCCTGCCGGGCTTTCTTTCGCCGGCGATATGATCAAGAAAGGTTATGACGTGACTGTCTACGAGGCGCTTCATGAAATCGGAGGTGTGCTTAAATATGGCATCCCTGAATTTCGTCTCCCCAACAGCGTGGTCGAAGCTGAGATCGACGGGCTGCGTGCGCTCGGTGTGAAATTCGTTAAGGATTGCATCATAGGGAAGACCCTTTCGTATGATGATCTCCATGCCGAAGGATTCAAAGGAATTTTCGTTGCTTCCGGAGCCGGCTTGCCTCGCTTTATGGGAATTCCCGGAGAAAATTTTGTTGGTGTCATGTCGAGCAACGAGTATCTTACGCGTATCAACCTGATGGGCGCCGGACAACCCGGGGAGGACACTCCCGTTCTGAAAGGTCGCAGGGTAGCGGTGATCGGTGGGGGCAACACGGCCATGGATTCAGTCCGTACCGCACGCCGTCAAGGAGCCGAAGTGGCCATGATTGTCTATCGGCGTAGTGAGGAAGAGATGCCTGCGCGAGTGGAGGAAGTCCATCATGCCAAGGAGGAGGGTGTGAAGTTCATGACGCTTCACAATCCGGTCGAATATCTTGCAGACGAGAGGGGCCGTGTAAGAGCAATGCGTGTTCAGCGCATGGAACTCGGTGAGCCCGATGCTTCAGGTCGACGTTCTCCAGTTCCTGTCGAAGGTGCTATTGAGGAAGTTCCGGTTGATCTCGTGATAGTAAGTGTGGGCGTTTCGCCAAATCCGCTTATTCCGAATGCAATTGACTCGCTGGAAATCTCTCATAAGGGAACGATCGTAGTTGATGATGCCACCATGCGTTCCTCGCTTCCGGATCTTTTTGCCGGAGGTGATATCGTGAGAGGTGGTGCCACTGTAATCCTTGCGATGGGTGATGGACGTAAAGCTGCGGCAGCAATGCACAATCAATTATCCTGCTCATGAAAAAATTGATAATAGCATTCTTCTCCTTGACGCTGGCAGCAGTTACACCTGTGACTACTCTGGCCGACACTCTCGAAGAAGTGGTCGAGGCAGCGAAGAAAGCACCTAAGAATCAGAACCTCAACCGTGAGGCCGGCGATGCGCTCAAGGATGCCGGACGCTATCACGAGGCTATCGGTTACTATCTGAAAGGTGGTAACTCGGGTAATCTCGGGGCGGCCGAGGCTGCGTTTTATCTATATGATTTTGAATCGGCCGGAGAGTATCTTGACAAGTATCTGGCAAAGCGTACAAAGGCCGAGGCAGAAAGAGACGGACGGTTCATGGACTCGTCCGGTGAGTTTTCTGACTGGACTGACTACCTGTCGGAACGTATTTCCCTCGGTCGCTCCATGCTTGATCGTGTGGAGAATATCGAGATTATCGACAGTATTAATGTCCCTGTCGATGGATTTTTCAATTTTATTCGACTTGCCAAGAGCGCCGGGTCACTTGCCGGTGTAGAACAGATTGAAAAGATTGTAGGCAATGAGGAGATGGAGTCTCTCGGCATCGACGATATCTCTCAGCCGGCATTTGTCACGGAGCGAGGTGATGAAGTGCTCTGGATCGGAGCGGGTGGAAACGGCCAGTCGGTCTTGGTAGAGTCTTCGCGCTTGGCCGATGATTCATGGGATGAGCCGATGAAGCTCTTTGATTACAAAGATATTTTCAATAATTCCGATGGATCGTGGATTGACTATCCTTTCCTGTTGAATGATGGCGTGACCTTATATTTTGCGGCCGAGGGTTCCGAATCTCTCGGACAACTCGATATTTTCATGACCCGAAGGGATGATAATAAATTCCTTCAACCCTCCAACATCGGTATGCCTTACAACTCTCCTTATAATGATTATCTTTATGCTATTGACGAGGAGACAGGTACAGGATGGTGGGTATCGGATCGCAGTCGGCTTCAGGATTCAGTGACGATCTACACATTTATTCCCAAAGAAATACGAGAGAATTATCCTGTTGATCTTCCCGATCTCACTTCGCGGGCACGTGTGACATCTATAAAAGATACCTGGCAGACAGGAAAAGATTACGATCGCCTGCGCAGGGCGATAGCATCGGTTGATGAACGCCGCAAAGATTCCGGAGAGCCCGATTTCAATTTCCAGCTTCCTGACGGACGGGTGCTTCATCGCCTGAGCGATTTCCATTCTCCGATGGCACGAAAAGCGATGAGGAGTTATCTTGATGAACTTCATGAGACCACTCTTATGAAAGATCGTCTCGCTTCCTTGAGAGTTGATTTTGCTAAGGGTGACCGTTCGCAGAGTGGCGAGATACTCCGGCTTGAGAAGAGTCTCGAGAAGTCCTCCGAGACACTTCGTGGACTTGCAAACGAGGTGATAACACTTGAAATGTAATTATAATCCCATTAATTATGGAACTTACAGTCATACTTTTAGGCGTAGCTCTCCTTGTGGTGCTATGTGTATTTTTCTACTACGTCCCGTTTTTCCTGTGGATCTCGGCCCGTGTCAGCGGTGTGCACATCTCGCTGATCCAGCTTTTTCTTATGCGCATCCGCAAGGTGCCCGCGTCAGTAATTGTCCGGGCTTTGATCGAGGCTCATAAGGCCGGTTTAAATGATGTAAACCGAGATGACCTTGAGGCTCACTATCTTGCAGGCGGAAATGTTGAGAAAGTGGTTCATGCTCTTGTCTCGGCTTCCAAAGCCAATATAGATCTTGGATTCAAGATGGCTACTGCCATTGACCTTGCGGGTCGTGACGTATTCCAGGCTGTTCAGATGAGCGTAAATCCCAAGGTGATAGAGACTCCTCCCGTAACTGCTGTGGCCAAGGATGGCATCCAGCTTATTGCTATAGCACGTGTTACTGTCCGTGCTAATATCCGTCAGCTTGTCGGTGGAGCGGGTGAGGATACCGTACTCGCCCGAGTTGGTGAAGGTATAGTCTCTTCTATCGGTTCGTCAGAAAGCCACAAACAGGTGCTTGAAAACCCTGACAGTATCTCCAAAGTCGTGTTGCGCAAGGGCCTTGACTCAGGCACAGCATTCGAGATCCTTTCAATTGACATTGCCGATATAGATATAGGTAAAAATATTGGAGCTTCCCTTCAGATTGATCAGGCGCAGGCTGACAAGAATATTGCCCAGGCTAAGGCAGAGGAACGCAGAGCCATGGCGATCGCTCTCGAACAGGAGATGCGTGCTAAAGCTCAGGAGGCTCGTGCAAAAGTAATTGAAGCCGAGGCGCAACTCCCCATGGCTATGGCAAAGGCTTTTGAATCCGGCAATCTAGGAGTGATGGATTACTACCGCATGAAGAATATCGAGAGCGATACCACAATGCGCCAGAATATCGCCAATCCCCCGGCTTCGGCCAAGTGACAAGTATGAGGCCTGATATCAAAGAGATAATATCCTCGACAAGAGATTATAATTTCCATTCCCACACGCAGTTCTGTGACGGCCGTGAGACCATGGCCGTCATGGCTGCCGAGGCTGTGGCAGAGGGGATGAAGCATTATGGTTTCACCCCTCACTCACCAATCTGTGTTGAGTCCTCCTGTAACATGGCATCAAACGATGTCGAGGCTTACAGAAAGGAATTTCTCCGACTTAAGGAAATGTATAAGGATGTGATAAACCTATATTTTTCCATGGAGATAGATTTTCTGGGTGATAAATGGGGTGCGACACATCCTTTCTTTAAGGATATTCCTCTTGATTATCGTCTCAGTTCCATACACTTCGTGGAGTCCCCGCTGACAGGTGAAGAGATTGATATTGACGGAAGTCCACAAGGTTTTGCCGTCAAGATGGCGAAGTATTTTGATGGTGATATCCGTTATGTGGTTGATTCCTTCTATGCCAGGACTCTTGAAATGATAGAGAAGGGTGGATTCGATATAATCGGTCACTTTGACAAGATCGGTTACAATGCATCGACTTTCTCACCCGGAATTGAGGATGAGGTTTGGTATCGCCAACATATATGCGATGTAATTGATGCCTTATCAGGGTCAGGAATCGTGGCTGAAATCAATACCAAGGCTGTGCTTCCTCCGGTTGGAGCGACCCCGGAGAAGGTTGCGGCATATGTTCCGAGATTGTTTCCATCTCCTGAGTCTATCCGAATGCTTGTAAGGGCCGGTATTCCGGTTGTCGTCAATAGCGATGCGCATTACTCGTCACGTATTCGGGCCGGACGTGATTTTGCCTTTTCTATAATCGATAGTATCGCGGAATAGATCGATATTATTTTTTATGTCTACGCCGGTTTCTGCGCCTTCTCTTTCTTCCGTTACCGGAAGTCGGGGCAGTTTCAGTAGCCGGATCGCTTGCTTCAGGGAGAGCTGATTTGATTTCAGTTTCAGTATCTTGTCCCTGTATGAAAGTCTGAACTTGTTCCACAGCGGATTGTTCCCGCTGAAGGTGGCGACGTTCAGCAGCTCGTTTCGCAGCAATTGATCTTCTTACTGACTTCTCAATTTCAGCTCGTTCAGAAATTAGTATCTCATCTTCTGCCAGATTTTCAGGTACGGGCGTTTCTGAAATACAATTGTCTAAGACCGCATTAAGAAGGTTTTGAAATTCTTCAGATGAAAGGTTGGCTTCGCGTGCCTTTAGAATTGTCGATGCAAGACGGCGTCCGAGGGCGGCATTACTGATACGAAATTGGGGTAGAGTGATTTTTGCAGACATGACTTTTATGTTTTTTCTGCAAAATTATCATTGGATTTTTCCAAAAAGGTGCGATAATATCGCGTTGTTCCAAAATTTTTATCAATTGAATGTTGTCGCAACATTCTGTCAAGACAAACAGCAAAAAACAAACGCAGGACAACTGAATTGTTCAGCCGTCCTGCGCGATGTTTTTTGAAGCAGTTTAGATGATATTTTTCCGGCGATTATGCCTCGGCAGGCTGCACGTTGATGAACTTGCGACCTTCCTTACCTACGGTGAATACTACAACACCGTCGATGAGAGCGAAGAGGGTGTGATCCTTACCCATGCCCACGTTGAGACCGGGATGGTGCACAGTTCCGCGCTGACGCTTGATGATGTTGCCTGCCTTGCAGCGCTGACCACCGAAAATCTTTACACCGAGTCGTTTGCTTTCTGACTCACGGCCGTTCTTAGAAC
>CAZOOY010000007.1:0-29361 GCA_964581555.1 uncultured Staphylococcus sp. | reverse complement strand
CAAGCACTTCCATGCAGCGCTGGAACACCATTTCAAGATCCTCGACATTAGTGGCGTCAGCAGGTATCACCTCTGCACCGAGCTCCTCGCCGAGCTTGCTTACGTCGCCCATACGGACAGCCACCGGAGTGTTGCTGAGGGTGATGGTGGCACCTTCCTCGACAGCCTTTACGGCCACCTTCCAGGCGATACTCTTGTCATTGAGCGCACCGAATATTACGCCGCGCTTTCCTTTCAAAAGGTTGTAACTCATTTTTATTTACTTGGATTTCGGTTGCAAAGGTAGTCAGAATTTTTGAAATACACAATCAAGCAGGCCATCCGACCGCCTTACCGGCCATTCTACCTTAATAATATATAATAGGGACCGAGGGAGGAATTGGATACCACAAATGCGAAAAAAATAGGACATACCGACGAATATGTTAAAAAAATGCTGTTAAGATTACCATTTTTTTAAAATTTTCACCAAAATAACACTTGCGCTAAAAAAATGTGTAAAAAAAGTTTGGTATGTCAGTTTTTTGTCTTACCTTTGTAGCGTTTTTGAAGCTTAAATATTGTTCAATAATTTAACAAAAAGAAAAATGAAAAAGTTAGTTTTAGTTGCTGCTGTAGCATTCAGCGCATCTCTCTTCTCTTGCGGCTCTTCCGACAAGGCTGCTGAAGCTCAGGACTCCGCAGCTGTTGTTGAGGAGGTTGTAGCTGAGGAAGTCGTTGTAGCTGACTCTGTTCCCGCTGACAGCGTTGCTGCTCCCGCTGACTCTGCAGTTGTTGCTGAGTAATCCTTACAACGGAAGCGACGTCTGAACTTCTCAGAAGGTCAGACACAGAAAACTAAAGCTGATTGTCCGCACGGCGGTCGACCAGCTTTTTTTGTGCACATACGCTTGCATAAATATAACCCTTCACCATAATTAATCCCATCAAAGGTATCAGACACCTTTGATGGGATTAATTATGGACTATATTATTCTCTGTTTACTTCGCAGGAGTATAGGGGGACTGATGCGTAGCAGCATACTCCGGGTCGAAGAGAAGGTTCAGCACGTGAGCAAGACGGAGACCTCCGATCAAGAACTGGTTCTCTACAGTGGGTGTCCAATAAGCTACCTCATTATATGAGATGTTGCTGTCGGGCGGAGTCGTCTCATAGATCTGCGTAGCTATGGCAAAAGTTTCCTTTGCCCAATCATCCACCGAACCCTTGACGAGCATGGCTTCGTCCTGAGGGCTCAGACGATCGAGTTGATCCACCCACTCCGAATAGCTCCACTTATGGGCACTCTCGGGAATAGATGAATCCCATATCGCATGAAGATTATTGTCTCTGCCGAAAAACTTCACTTTCACACGGTTGCCACCGAGATCATTGGCATGTCCCATATGCATAGGCTGATGGAGGTCACCCATAATGTGGACTAAGATGCGAAGGGCCAGCTCTGACTGTCCGGGAGTGAGTCCGGGGGAGCTGAGAGTTTCCATCTGGGCCTTGATGGCTGTCACGACATCTCCTGCCGGATTGGCAGGCGCCTCCTCATAACGGTCACCTTTGTCAATATTTTTATAGTGCCAAGTCTTGGTGTAGGCAAATGGGGGCGTATGGCTGGCGTTGTCAAGCCAATTGGACCAGTAGACCAGCGAACGTCCTTCAAATATAGAATCCACTGCAGCCTGAGTGGCCGGAGTGAGATGACGCTCGGCTATAGCTGCCGTCGTATCATGCCCTTTCTGCCCCCAGGCGAAAGCCGAGAGAGCGAGCAGAGCAAAGATGGGAAGAATTATTGTCCTTTTCATTTCAAAAAACTATTTCTTTCTGATTGCACCAGCAGGCATGGCAGATCCGTCGGCGCCAAAACTATACATTGCCTCAAATGGTTCGATGGTCACTTTTGACTCGTCAAGCTTGCTTCGGTCAAGACCGAATGTCTCAATGAAGAAATCATAGACCGCATTGCGCTTGTTGGGACCGAAATCATGACCTTCCTCCGGTAGATGGACATTACCCACTTTATCCTTGGCTCCATAGAATTCATATATTCTTTGTAGATATGGATACTCAAGATAGGGCACTGTATGAGTCCAGTCCTTGCCGTCAGAGACAACAGTCATGGGTCGTGGAGCAAAGGTTGCTGCAAGCTCGGCATTGCATGTCCCACCCGCTGAGCGCTGAATGGGCATACCGCTTTCACAAGGACAACCTCCGTCAAAATGAGAAGCAAGACTCACTACAGGACAGGCTGCCGTGTAGCGGTCGTCAAGCACGGAAAGGAGTACAGTCTGGGTTCCGCCACCTGAGCCTCCGTTGACACCGACGCGGGTAGGGTCGACATCTTTCTGCTCCATCATGAAGTCAAGTATCGAGATGCCGTTCATGGCCTGGACAACATGAGCTCTTGCTGTCATGTGAGCTTCACTTCCGACCTGGAGCTCTGACTCTCCCCATCCGTAGAGATCGTAGTCCACACAGATTGCTCCCATACGGGCAAGCGTGGCGAGACGCTTCTGCTGTTCCTTGTTATAACGTCCGTTACCGAAATGGCCGTTCGGGCAGATGATGAGCGGATGCTTGCCCTTGCTGTCAGGAGCATAGATGGAACCGCAGACGTAAAGTCCAGGCTGGGTCTCGAGATAGAAGTTACGGACGGTATAACCGTCATACTTTCTTACCTTCGAGAACACAGGCTTAGCCCCTACCCTCTTTGCAAGCTCCTCGTCGATCGTGAGACGCTCGCGTACTTCTCTGCGCAAGGAGTCGCGACGGAGTTCCCAGGAGTCCTTGTCAGAATAGAGGGAGCTGAGGTATGCGAGCATCTTTTCACCGTCGGCATCCGTTCGCCGGGCCGGTTCGTAATATTTGATCTTGTAAGAAGTTTCGCTCTGCTTCTGAGCCTTCATATCAAAGGGTGCGAGAACATTGGCAAACGTCTCCTCCACCGAATACGGGCGGATACGGGTGTCTGCATAGGGAAGGACGAGACCCGTCGTGTCCACATTATACTTTATCTTTACGTTAAAACGATGAGATATCTCATCAAGCACCTCACCGAGCGGACGGCGGTATTGATTCTCGAATGTGTTCTGACCGGCCGCACTGCCTGAGGCAAGGGCTGCAAGAAGCAATATTCCTGATACTTTCATTTTTCAGAGTTTTGAAGAGAAGGTATTATGACCTGATTTAATCATTTTAGGAGTTGTTTCACCGGGCATATAAAGCGTAGCTTCGGTATTGGCCGGGAGATCAACATTGATGGTAAAAAGACCGTCATCACCGCGAGTCCACTCTACCGCAACATCGCCATAGAGGGTTGCCGTCTTCCCTTTCACAAATGAAAGATCTCCGGGCACGGACGGGCGGATGATGATACGCTGCATGCCGGGGCTTGCCGGATCGACCTGGATTCCTGCGAGTGAGCGGAAAAGCCACTCGTCAATCTGGCCCATCATGAAATGATTCCATGAAGATCCTTGGCGGGGATCCCATTGCTCTGTGAGCGTGGTGGCTCCGAACTGAAGCTGGAAACCGTAGCCGGGGGCATCATAGTGATTGTGCATCTTGTACATCACGGAATCGAGTCCATTGTCAGCCAGCACACGGAAGAGATATCGGTTTCCGACATCTCCGGTGGTGAGACGGTCACCATGCTCATGGACATCCTCCACAAGATTGGCGATAATCTCTGCGCGACGATCCTCGGGTGCGAGACCCGTAAAGAGAGGAAGAGCGTTGGAAGTCTGACTTCCGGTGCCATAGTCAGCGGACGCGGGATCGAAATACTTCTTGTTGAAAGCCTCGCGGATCTTAGCTGCTTTTGCGGCGAACCGGTCAGCGTCCTCGTTCTCACCGAGTTCACGTGCTATCTTCTCAAGGTAAGTGTAGTCCTGATAGTAATGGGCCGATGCGACAAGACCGACGGGAGTATTACGCGAGAAACCTGCACGGAAATCTCCATAGTCATACCAGTCACCGAGACCGAAATCTATAAGATCATCCTCTGCTTTAGAGTCAAGATAGGCCGCATAACTCTTCATGGCCGGATAGTATTTTTTCATCAGCGAATCGTCGCCGTAGTATTCATAGTACATCCAAGGAGTCATGATGAGCGTAGCACCCCACTCAGGTGACTCTGCGAAAGCATCCATTCCAGGCCCTTCGAACACGACATACTCCGGAGCAGTAGTGGCAACTCGACCATTCACTCGCTGCGTATCGGAGATATCGCGTATCACCTTAGGGATGAAACCGGTCAGATCATAGTTGTAGAACAGGCCGGGACCACAGAGCTGCACCTGCTCGAGCCAACCGAGTTTTTCACGGTGAGGACAGTCGGTGAAGACTGACTGCATATTACTTCGCTCCGCATTACGGATGAGGCGATGAGCAGAAGTAAGCACCGGGCTTGAACACTCAAAAGAACTATGCTCCTCAGCCGAGTTGTAGATGAAACATGACTTGATGTCCTCAATGACCGGCAGGCCCTCGGGGTTAGGCTGACCGGCTAAGACTGCTCCCTCCACCTGAATATAGCGGAAACCGTAGTAGGAAAATCTCGGATGCCATGTTTCAGGGCCATCACCTTTCAAGGTGTAACGGTAGATATGCTGACGTCCGGTCTGGCGCTGGTTGGCAGCGCTATCAGCCGTAAGGCTCTCGGCCACGATCATAATCACAGTCTGCCCACGCTTACCCTTGACAGTGATTTCAGGGAAGCCGGCAAGATTCTGTCCCATGTCAAGGATGATGGCTGACGCATCTACAGTTCGCTTCGTGGCTTTGTGAGAGTTCTCGATCTGTTCGGGAGTGAGTTTATGGAAGCTCTTTATGCCATATCGTTCCATAATCTTAACCGGGGGCGCAAGTTGGGACGCGAGCTTACCCTTTGGTGCACGCTGCACCACGACATTCTTCCAATTGCTATCGTTGAATCCGGGCTCGTTCCATCCGGCCTGCTCGAGTCGGGCGTCATAGTCCTCACCTCCATAGATAGAGTGGAAAGTGATGGGACTCAGATCATATTTCCAAGACCCGTTTGTAGCGATAGTTTCCGTATGACCATCAGCGAAACGGATGATCAACTTGAGCCACAATGTCTCGGGACCAAAACCGATCTGGAGTTTACTGTAACGCTCACCGCGGACTACATTATAGAATCCGTTGCCGAGCAGTACACCGATAGCATTCTCACCTTTCCGCAGAAAAGAGGTTACATCATAAGTGTTATAATACACCGTGTTGTCATAATCACTCCAAAGAGGGGTGAACTCTCCGTCGCCGACCTTCCTGCCATTGATGGAAAGCTCGTAATGACCAAGACCGCAGACGTAGACAGTGGCATACTCAATCTTACGGCTAAGGTCAAACTCCTTGCGGAGAAGAATGCTGCGGTTGGCCATCGAGTCGACTTTCTCCCACTTCTCCTTCACTTCTGGAATCTTCCATTTGTCATAAGTATAGTTTCTTCCCTCGGGGAGTGCAGCCTGCTCGTAGCTCACAGCGCCAATCCAGTCGCCCGATAAGAATGCTGTGTCGGGAGCGAGGCGAAACTCTGCAGGATTGCTCCACGGAGATTCGACACCATTTTGATCCCACACTCTGACACGCCAGAAATATCTCTTGAGAGGATCAAGCGCTGGGCCGGAATACTTAACGAGTTGACTCTGACCGGAGAGTATCTTACCGGAGTTCCAGATAACGGATTTTTTATCACCTGTAACAGTGAACACCTCAACGTCGTAGGCCGATTGCATAGCTCCATCTTCACCCTTGAGTTGCCACCCGAAACGCGGAGTGGAAGTCTCAAGAGCAAGCGGAGATTCAGCCATTTCAGTCGTCATGCAGGTCACCTGCATGGCATCAGCCGTGAGGACGCCCATCATGATGGCTACCAATAGAATTATTTTTTTCATTTCAGAGCATCTTTACAGATGAGACGGCCGAGAGTGTCACGGCGGCCGACAACCTTGCCGTCCACCATCACCTGCAAGCCTTTTCCCTTGTGGTAATGGCTTCCATCCTTATCCCAGAGGATGGTGACCGAGCGACCGTGATAGGGCACATCGTCAAGGCAGAACCAATCCCATTCTCCATCAGGAACAAGAGGATTGACATCGATTGTGTCGTCCTGACGAGGACGCAGACCGACAAGACCGGTGATAACAAGATCATTGAAAGTTGAGTGGTTGTAATAGCGGCTGCGCTCCTGGTCACCCTTGAGCCAATAGCCGGTTACCTCATCCAGATATTCACCCACATAGGGACGGCCGCGGTGATGCTGCGATTCCTCATAGAGTTTCATCTGGGCAAAATATGTGCTGTCACTGATCACTGGATTCTCTGTGTGGTTGAGATAATTGGCCATGGCAGTGAGGGTCTGGGCGCTTGCAAAAGGCCAGATAGCACCGTCCCATTCGCATTTACCGACACCGTGAGTACGGAATTCCGGATGACGGCGCTCGGCAGTAGTAAGTCCATAGGGAGCTGAGAAACCCTTCTCATCCTCGACCTGGAGCCAAGCCTTGTCATACTTTGCAGAGTCGGGGAGATTGAAGTACCAGGGGATGAAACCGATGGCCTCACGTACCTGAGCACATGTATCGCCGCGGACAGTCTCAAAGAACTGGCTCTCCTCATTCCAGAGACGATTCTGAACGAGATCCTTGATTTCCTTGGCCTTACCCTCATAGAGAGCCTTCTCGTCGGCTTTGCCGAGTTTATCGGCTATAGCGGCGAGAGCCATAGCGTTGCCATACATATAGGAGTTGATAGTTGGACGGGCATACTGCTTGCGACGACCGCCACTGATGCTCTCTTCCATACCGTCCTGCACGTCGCCTTGCCAGTAAAGTCCGTTGGGCAGACGGTGAGACTCCTCCCAGCGGGAATATTCAGCCTTGAGATCCGGATAGATCTTGGCAAGCTCATCGAGATTGCCGTTCACAAGATAACGGTTGTAGATCGCATCGGGATTCCATGAACTGAAATTCATCATTTTGGGCATGAACTCGCCGTCATTTCCGTGATACCAGGTGTTGATGATACCGTCCAGGTACTTCTGATCGCGCAGCCAGCGGCTCTCATAGATATGATGACCGATCGCGCAGGCTATGAGATTATACTTGTCGGCATAGGAACGGTCTACGAGAAATTCCGTCATGCCATACCCCACAGGTGTATCCTTAATATGCTTGCGGAGGTTCCACCAGCGGAAGTAGTACATCTCCTCCATGTCCTCATCGGGACACTCGAAGAGGGGAATATTCTCCTTCATCCATTCCGAAGACTCGGAGTTAGGAATAGCCTGGACAATATTCTCATCCTCCATGGTGTTGAAACGGTCGGCATGGTGAGCGAAGTCATCATATTTCAGCACGGCCGCCTTGCCGTCAACGTCTCGTGAAGATGATTTCACATTTGCGATTCTGTAGACAGCCTCCTTATCCACATCATTAGCGCGCGGCATGTCATTATACTGGTCGGCCGGAGTGTCAACCGTAGGATAAGTGGAGTGCTGACCGGTGCGGAACACCACTCTCTCCACAGCCTTAACAGGAGCGAAAAGCATTCGGGTAGCCTTCTTCTCCCCATCGACGTAGACAGTGGAGTTACGATTGTCAAGGTCGAGATCTACCTTCACGTGATAAGCTTTACCGGGCTGATAGTTGTTGATTTTCCCGTAACGCGCGCCGCCTTTCGAACGGAATTCACCCCCGGCAGTAAGATCAAGACGTGCACAAGCCGTACCCTTGTCATCCACAAACTCTATAAGAAGATCTCCGTGATCATTCTGCTCGGCCATGAGATCAAACTCGACCGTAAGCAAGCGGCTCGGGGGGAGTTTACGCTCCACCTTTGAGACATCATACGGGTCTTTATCCTTGAGTGTCAGCCAGGTCTTGCCATCTTTCTCCTCAATAGACACAGGTGCCCAGACGGGTGAATAGATATTCCACATCGTGAGATCAGAGAGACTCTTGTAGTCGGCAAAATTCTCATCGGCATGTTCTGAAGCGACAAGCTGTACCGGGACAGGCACTCGGGCCACCCACATGTCCTCCTTACCGACGCTGTAGGTCACCCAAAGGTCACCATCCTCGGGAGTGCCGTTGCCCTCTTGTATGCCGCGGACATATTGAGGTCCGAATGATTTATACTGGCCTGCATAACGCATGGGGGGTACTTCACCGTGGACGAGATTGAGGGTCGTATAGTCAAGTCCGTCGGAGCTGAGAGAGATGGCGAGCGGCCATCGGAACTCCGAGGGATTGTAGACAGTGGCATATGTACCGTCACTCAGTTTCTGACCCCAGATCTTGGCGTTACTGTTGACAAAACCCTTGGCCCTGTTGACCGGCTGTGACCAAGTGTTACCTCCGTCAGTGCTGACCGAGGTCAGAGCATGTTTCCATAAACCGGCCTTGTCACCATTTGGAAGAGTGTACCAGCAAAAAGCCTTATAGGGATTTGAGAGCGGGATGAGGGGATCGTTGCGATCGGCCTCTTCAACCCACTGCATACGGTAAAGCGGATTGTCTATCATCTCTTCCACAGCTTCACGGAACCCCTTATCCTTACTCTTCTTATAGTTAGGATAGAGGGTATTCTTCTCATTGAAGTCATGGTTGTAATAGATGAAGTAGATAGGTCCGAACGAACCGTCGGGCAAGATCTCACGCACCACTCTACCGATACCGTTACCGTCATTGGGATCATCCTTATGATGAAGAGCGATACCATAGTTGCCCGTGGCAAGCAGACGACCCGATTTGCTCACATAGAAACCTACACGCTGGTGCATTACGGCATCCATATTCTTAGCTTCTCCCTCGACTCCTTCTTTCTTGAATCCGTCAGGGACAGGATAAAGGGGGAAGAGCACCTCGGGAGCCGACCAGTTGTAGCCGTCCTCAGATGTCTGGAGAAGAGTGCGACCACCACCGACATGTTCATCCACAGGATTGGAAAGATAATGCATGTAGAACTTGCCGTTCCAGTAAGCCATCATGGGCTGATGGTTGTAAGTCCAGCCGTTATCATTGGGATGGTATAGGTCATAGCGGCGGTTGGCGCGCATGGTCTGAATATTATGTACACCCACAGCCGGAGAGAGGCCGCCGTCATGACGGTTGGGATCGGAAAGGGTTGATCCGGAAAAGTGTATGAGGTCGGTGGCTCCGAGCGAAAAAGCCGCGGTGACAGCCGCCGAGAAAAGTATAAGACCTGTTCGTTTCATTTAGTGATACTATTGCGAAGTCCTGTTATTTTAATTTGTCAAGATCAATCACGGCATGCTTGATACGCTGACGGCGCCATGTGTATATGGCGTGCAGCTTACCATCCTTACCTTGTATGATACTTGGATAGGAATATTGACTTACGGGACTGTTCTCCACGACAGCGATGTTCTCCCAACTCTCCCCGTCAGGTGAAATAGCCACACTTAGTGGCGTACGTACACCTTTGGGTGTACCCTCGATGGTGGCAAAATCGTTGTAGATAAGAACGTGTCGGCCATCTTTCGTTGTGACGGCATCTGTGCCGGAATTGTTATTGGGAAGATCCGTCAGAGTCATCGGAGTCCATGTCTCGCCATTGTCCGAGCTGAACGAGGTGGCCAGGCGGGCGTTGCGTGTACGGCAAAGGATCTGCAGGCGACCGTCGGCCAGACGCAGGATACTGGGCTGGATGGCATAGATGGGCTGGAGCTTCTCATGATTATTGGTAACGAAAGCCGAGTCGGAAGGGAGCGGTCCGGTGGAGCGCCAGGTCTTTCCGTTGTCATCGCTGAGCTCGATCCAAGCCCTCCATCCGTTACCCTCGCGGCTGCTGGGGCTGATGATACGGCCGTTGATGTATTCAGGCTTGTTTTTAATCGGGCCAAGGATACCCTCGGGGAGAGGTTCGCGCTGCGACCAGGTCTTACCCCCGTCCGATGAACGGGTCACCCATCCTGTCCAGTCACCCACGCTGGAACCGATCTTGAAGAAAAGCATGATCTCTTTTTCTCCGGGGATCTGGAAGAGCACCGGATTCCAGCATGCCTTGCGACGTGCATTTGCTAAGTCACCCTTGAAATTTGGGCCGATTGGTCCGGCAGTTGCAGGAGTTGTCTCTGCATTTATGCCGGAGAGACCGGCAAGGGAGATGGTCGGATCGCTGAGATCAAACACACCGTCGGCAGCTATCTCGGGAGCCGTCCATTCAGTTGCACCCTTGGGCTTGCGGCAAACCCATATCACGCAGTCGGGATTTTTCTCCTTCGTGCCTCCGAAGAAAGCGGCCACAAGATCACCGTTAGGCTCCTCAAGGATTGTGGCACCATGGCACTCCGGGAATGAAGTGCTCTCGTAGAGGAACTCATCGGTCACGATAACGTCACGATTCTCTCCCAATGAGGGATTCACGTCAATACTGAATGAATATTTGCCTGACCCGATACTCCAATAAGAGTTCTTATCATCAGACCGCATATATCGGGCATCCTTCACCTTGACCGCTTTCTTATCGGGAGTAGGAACACAGACAACGGCAGTTGTATTACAGGGCACCTCGATAGCCCAATCTATATGCATGGGAGTCTTGACCCAACGGCTTGCGAGAAGACCGTAGGGTGTATTGTAAGTGGCATCAAGACTGTCAAGTTGCTGGATGGAGAAGTCAGGCTTTAGAAGGATCTTCTTGTAGCCGGGCTCGGCAGGATTGAAACCTGCAAGATCACGGTAATACCAGGTGATGAGATCACCGAGCATCATGACATGATTGCATGAATTCATCTTAGAGCTGGCAGTATCTCCGTTCCAGAGCTCCCAGATAGTAGTTGCACCCTTCTCGATCATGTAACCATAGCTGGGATAACTCTTATTGGAAGCAAGGAGCGCGGCCACATCGCCACGACCTATGCGGGAAAGCTCGCGGAAGAGCCAGTTGACTCCAATCACACCACAACTTATGTGACCCTTGTTCGTGTTGATGATGGTTGAGATAAGATTATCGGCCACGGCCTGGCGATACTCCTCGGGCACCATGTCAAAGGCAAGCGGGAGCACATTGGCTGTCGCGGTATTATTGCCATAGAAGATGCTGTCCGGATAAAGGATGTGAGGCCTTGATGCCTGAGAGGTTCCGGGCTTGACCGTGAGGAACTCACGATTGAAGGCCTCCTTGACTAAATCGCCATCCTTAATCCATTCCTGAGCCTCGGAATCAAGGCCCTTGAGACGTGCGAACTGTGCCATCATTCTTGACACCTTATAATAATAGGCGGAAGCGATAAGAACACCGTCCGTTTTTCTTGCAGGATCCTGGCTATGGATCAACTCCGGTTTCTCGGGAGGAACACACCAGTCGCCATATTTATCAGCCGTGATGAGACCATCCTTCGTGAAATTCTCACGTATGTGGTTCATCCACTTTTTCATGGCATCGTAGTTGCGCAATATAGGCTCGGGGTCTCCGGTCTGCTCATAGATCATTTCACACACGATGGGAAGAGTGGATGACCATGTCATGTCCGAAGTGAAATAGTTGTAAAAAGCAGGGGCGATGTCGGGGAGACAGCCATCTTCACGCTGCGATTCGCGCATATCGTCCATCCACTTACTATAGAAGGTACCGTTGTCAAACATGAAGTTTTCTCCATAAGTACCCACGGCATGGTCGCCTGTCCATGGCTGACGCTCATCACGTTGAGGACAGTCCACAGGCACTCCCTTGTAATTGCTTGCCACACCCCACCAGGCATTGCGATGGATGGCATTCATCACAGGGTTGGAGATAGAGAATGTGCCATTGTTGGCAAGATTGTCATAAACGAATTGAGCCTCGATATCAGAAGGTTTAAGGTCCTTGAGTCCATAAACCTCCACATACTGGAATCCATGATATGAGAAACGCGGACTCCAGCGCTCACCCTTCTCCATTCCGTTGGCAATGTAACGGTCGGTACTCTGGGCGTTACGGAAATTCTCGACATTGATTTTCAATGAGTCCGGAGTGAGACGCTCAGCGTATCGGATGGTCACGGTGTCACCCTTGGGAATATTGTTGACAGCAATGTTCACCCAACCGGCGAGATTCTGGCCGAAATCAACGAGGAAATGATCGCCGATCCGACGAATTGACTTGGGTTCCAGAGTCTTCATCACTCGCATATTGGGCGCTGTATTACCGTGTAGTGAGCCGTAAGGCAACTCAGCCCTTTGAGCTTTCTCCCACTTCGAATCGTCATAGCCGGGCAGCGTCCACGCTCCCAGATCTCGGTTAGCGTCGTAGATCTCTCCATCATATTCGTTATTACTCCTGATGGGACCATTGGCTGTGAGAGACCATTTTGGATCGGAATTGATGCGTTGCTTGGACCCGTCGGCATACTCTATGATGAGGTTAAGACGCATCTTTGGATATCCGAAAGTAGGAATCTTATAGGGCTTGAAGTTCTGACGCATCGTGTAGAAGCGACCGTTGCCGAGGGTTACGCCCACAGCATTAGGCTCTCCATTACCCTTGAGAAGATCTGTCACGTCGTAAGAGTTATAGAGAACTTTCTGACGATAATCCGTCGGAGCCGGAGCAAGTACATCCTCCCCTACTCTCTGTCCGTTGATAAACATCTCATACATGCCAAGGCCCGAGATATGGGCGGTGGCACGCTTGATCTGCTTGTTTTCAGTATTGAACTCTTTGCGGAGATAGCGTGAACTCATACGGCTGTGGGAGTCCTCGACATCCCATTCGAAGGGACCTTCCCAACCGATCCACTGTCCTCCCCAGTGACCTTCACCGATGAGGCCCATACCCCACTCGGCAGGTTCGCTCCAGGAGGATTCACCTTTGGTAGTGTAGACTTTCACTTTCCAGTAGCAGCGGGTATTATCGGCAAGTTTTCCTCCACCGAAGGGGACCCAGATGGATGCGTCGGAGGCAACCTTTCCGGAATCCCAGAGGTCACCTTTGTCCTGAGCGAGAAGCTCCGGGGAAGATGCAACAAGGACGTGATACGCATTTTGCATCACGTCACGGTCGTCAGAGGTTATGATCCAGCTCAATCTCGGAGAAGGATTCTCGACATTGAGAGGATTTGCGAGTCCCTCGGTCTCAAGAGACCCGACACTGACTTTGGCACTCAGCGATGAAGCCGAGAGTGCCAAAGCCAGGAACAGGCTTATTTTTTGCATAAGGAAGTATCAATATCTTGTGGGAAGTTTTTTCCAGTCCTTACCGATATAATCTTTGGTGGAATCAACGGCGATGAGCACGTGATCATTGCCGGCTCCGGTGGCGCCGTCA
This sequence comes from uncultured Staphylococcus sp., assembly GCA_964581555.1. Lineage (GTDB taxonomy): Bacteria > Bacteroidota > Bacteroidia > Bacteroidales > Muribaculaceae > Duncaniella. Next base: position 16,079 of record CAZOOY010000007.1, on the reverse strand, counting down.
TAACGGAACGGTGTCACTTTGCTGTCAAATTCACCTACGTATTCAAGCGAGCCGTCAACCGGGCTGTACCACCACACGTTTTTCTTCTTGCCGGAGATCTTGCTCAGATCTATATCCATAGGGCGGTTGGTATAGTTGTAGACAAGGAGATAATCATTGCCACGGGTAGCGATGGCTCGGTCATAACGGGTTCCGTTCTCACCGGCGATAACGCTCTGGTCAGGCACGCGCTCGAAGAATGGGAAGGAGAGCATGAGGTTCTTGAGGTGCTTCATCTGGTTGAAACCGGGATCCTTCATGCCTTCATACCAGGTCTTGGTGGCACCGTAGCCGCCGTTGTTGGCAGTCTTGAGCATCTGCATGATGGAATTGTGGCCGTAGGTGTGGCCGAAAGAACCGGCGAAGACTGACCAGTAAGCATAACGACGTACGTCGGGAGCCTTCCACCAGGGCTGGCTGGGATCATGGAGACCTTGGGGTATCTCCTCATAGCTCGGCTCGGCGTCGAGGATAGGCTTGCGGGGAGTCTTGGAGAGACCGTCCTCAACGTAACGCCAGTTATCTTCAGCTACAGCAGCCTCGGCTGTATCGTCACCGTCACCACGGATCTGGTCATAACGACGGTGTCCACTCTGGAACATGTTGAAATCAAGCCAGGGAGCATTGTGGAACCAGCGGACCGATGAAGTGCGCCCGAACGGATGATATGTCATAAGATGATTCTTATCAATCGACTTGATGGTTGTGGCCATTTTGTTCCACTGGTCGGGGTTGATGTCTCCCTTCACGTCGCCACCCATCACCCAGATAATATTGGGTGAATCCTTGTAGCGCTCGGCAAGGAATTTGCCGTAAGCTTCAGCTTCATCAACGCTCATGAGACCGGCCTTCACGAGATTGCCCCAGATGGGAACCATCGCGATATAAATACCGTTTTTCTCAGCCTGTTTGATGATATAATCCATGTGGTCCCAATAGCCGTAGACTCCCTGCTTGTTGATATTTGAGAAATCCCAGCCGTCGGGGTGAGAAAGCTGACCATAGAAGTTGATAGCGGGCACTCCGTTGATGGTCTGAACCTGTACGACGTTGAAACCGGCATCGCGCGCACCGCTGAGATAATAGGAAGCCTCTGCACGGTCAAGGCGCTCGGGGAGGAGCCATCCGGTCTCACCCATCCAGAAGAATGGCTTGCCGTTCTCGTGCTGAAGATAAGTGTGATTGTCCGAGACACGGAGTTTGCCATTGTCCCAGGGCTTGGTGAATTTCTGTTCGGGATCCTGAGCGTTGACGCCGGTCATCATTCCGAGAAGGATGAGCAGGATCAGAGAGCTGAGTTTTTTCATGATATAGTTGGGGTGATTAAATTTATTTAGCTTTGAGTACATAGGTCTCACCCTTGCGGGTAGGAAGATCATAGAGATAGGTCTTCTTGAGTTCTACGGGGTTAAGTTTTGCCTCAGGGGAGATAATGGGTTCGAGGACATCGTAGGTGGCGAAGAACTTGTTGGGGTTTTCACCTTTGGCGGTTTTCAGCCCGGCACCCTTGAGAGGGGTAAGGGTGCGGAGACGGCATACGCCGCCGAGTGTAGATGTGATTTTAACTTCCGTGAGTTTTCCTTCATTCCATTTCAGGTCAAGTTCGAAGCCTCCACGTGCACGAAGACCCTTGATCTCACCTTCAGGCCACACTGAGGGAAGGGCGGGAAGCAGATAAATGAAACCGTCATGACTCTGCATGAGCATCTCGGCGATACCGGCCACACAGCCAAAATTGCCGTCGATCTGGAACGGCGGGTGTGCATCGAAGAAATTGGGATACGTTCCGCCTTTCTTCTTCTCGTTTCTCACGAGAGACAATTGATCGGTGATGAGTTTATAGGCATGATCGCCGTCAAGCAGGCGAGCCCAGAGACATACCTTCCAGCCCATGCTCCAACCGGTGGATGGATCGCCACGATGAATGAGCGAAGTGCGGGCGGCGTCAAAGAGTTCGGGAGTACGATAGGGAGAGATCTGATTGGATGGGAACATGCCGTAAAGATGTGACACGTGACGGTGGACATCCTCGGGATCATCCCAGTCAGCCATCCATTCCTGTAGCTGACCCCACTTACCGACACGCATGGGCGACATCTCCTGGAGTCGTTTCTCAAGATGAGCGGCAAATTCCTTATCGGTATCAAGGATCTCCGAGGCTGATATAATATTATTCCAGAGCTCGGTGATGATCTGATTATCCATAGTCACGCCGGCCGCTGTCGTTGCATTGTTACCCTTGGGTGCATTCTCGGGCGAGTTGCTGGGAGCGACCACAAGCCGACCCTCGGTAGGCTCATAGACCATGGTAGCATCAAAGAATTCTCCGGCACCCTTCATGATGGGATAAGCCTCACGGAGAAATTCGATGTCGCCCGTGTGGAGGTAGTGTTCCCAGAGGTGACGGCAGAGCCAGGCGCCACCGCTCATCCACATGCCCGAGGGAGCGTTGTCGATAGCGCCGGTGACACGCCATATGTCAGTGTTGTGATGAAGCACCCAGCCCGGAGCGCCATACATTGTCTTGGCTGTTTCCTTGCCTGTCTCACTCACCTCCTTGATGAGACGGAAGAGAGGTTCGTTGAGTTCCGTGAGATTTGTGACCTCCGAAGGCCAGTAGTTCATCTCAAGATTTATGTTGCAGGTGTACTTGCTGTCCCATGACGGGAAAAGCTTGTCATTCCAGATACCCTGGAGATTGGCCGGCTGCCCACCGGGCTGAGAAGAGCTCACAAGCAGATAGCGTCCGAATTTGTAGTAATTGGAGACAAGGTAGGGATCATTGTGATCCTTGAAGCGCTCGATACGGATATCGGTCGGAAGATCTGCGTATTTATCCTCCCCGAGCCAGAGATCGGAGGTCCCGATCTGCTTCTGATAGGAAGCCACATGATCCTTCTTAGCCTCGGCGTAGGGACGAGTGACGGCGTTGCCAAGCTGCTCCTGCGTGCGGGCCACTTCGTCACCCTCGATATCCTTATAATTATTGAAATTAGTAGCGATTGTTGTGTAAATCACAGCCTCGTCAGCATTCTCAACTGAAATGACCCCGTCACGGACGGTCATCTTTCCGCCGACGGGCACTGCTCTAACGCGACCCTGGAATTCAACTTTTCCTTTGAGACCCTCGTGATTTGAGCCGATGCCACTGAGGGTAATGTCATCACCCTCGGTCTCGATCATCACATCGGGATGGGGAGAAGTGAGCGATGCGTTAAATGTGATGCTTCCCGGTTTATCTGCCGTAATGCGGGTTATGATCACATCGTCAGGAAAGGACGAGAATGTTTCACGCGTATAGTTGACTCCGTCCACCGTGTATTTCACCACTGTACGTGCCGAGTCGAGACTGAGATCACGATAATAATTCTCATAGCGGGAATGACCCGGGAAACTGATGCGCAGATCTCCGAATGTCTGATAAGGCATACCCTGATTGGTGGGAGACTTGACATGTGCAGTGGCCATGTCCTGAGCTTCCTTATATTTTCCCTCGAAGACGAGCTGACGGATCTTGGGGATCCACTCAAGGGCCTCCGGATTGGCATTATTATTGGGACGTCCGGCCCAGAGGGTTTCCTCATTGAGCTGAATTTGTTCGGTGGCAGGATTTCCGAATACCATCGCACCAAGTCGACCATTGCCGAGGGGAAGGGCCTCGGTCCAGACCTGAGCGGGTTTATCATACCACAATTTGTGCTCCTGCGCCTGTGAAATGGCGGAGGAAAGCAACAAAATACCGATTAATGATGATTTAAAAGTTATTTTCATGGCAGATTTTATTTCGTAAACAAAGTTAGAAAAAATCTGTCACATCCACAAATGAACAAACTAAAACTATTGTTAAACAACAAAAAACCGACCCGAAGACAAGATTTGTCTCGGGCCGGAATAGTTTTGTCAATTAATGAAATCTGCCGTACTCTTATTCAGCAAGTTCATTGCCATATACCTCGATCCAGGCATATCCGTCGGGGCCGATTTTAGCCGAGTCTGTGGGATCGGTGGGATTAAGACGATGGATCTTCTCCCAAGCATCGGGCAGACCGTCACCGTCGGTATCGACGCGAGGTTCACCCTTGTATTCAGGAAGACCTCCTACCTGGCGGGGATCGGTGATGATACCGTATTTATAAGAATCGGCGGGCAGACGACGCTTGACGTAGGGGCTCGCCGCTTCATATTGATCGGCATCAGGAGCATAGATAGCTTCACCGGTGAGGACAGTCTTGATCACGCGCTCATCCACGGCATCACGTGCGGGCTTAGTGGCGCCGGCATTCTCCATAACATACTCAAAGGCAGGATATGTTTCCATTATGGTAACCTCAGCCATCGGGAAAGGTTTATCGGCCTTAAGCTCAGCGATACGATCCTCGGGCACGGGACCGTTGTAGATCTGCACGCCTCCGTCCCAATTGTTCATGGAGACTTTCTCATTTCCCCACACGAGATTACCGTCCACATATGCCTTGCCGAAATGGTCCTTCTTGGACTGATCGCGACCGGCTTCCATCTTGACGATACGGTAGCGGATTGGGGCGTCCGCAGCGTTGGTCTCAGTGATGGGACCGGGCTTGAAGTTATTGTTGATGATGTTCAGACGGCTGGTGTGGTCACCTCCATCCACCGAGCGGTTCCACCAGTTGTAAGTGACATTGTTGATGAAGTTGAAATCTTCATCCATACCGATGGAGCAATTGCGGGAGATGTTGGATGCGAAAAGGTTGCGGGCGAACGTACTGTTATGTCCACCGATGGTTGCACCGAATGCATGATTGTATTTGTCAAGCGCCTCGGAGAAGATACTGTTCTGGATAGTAATGTTGACGGTTGGCAGCTTTTCACCCCTTCCGGTGGAGTCACGATTATAGACATGACGATAAATGGACATGTTTTCGTCAAGTCCCCATGATGACGAGATGTGGTCAAGGATGATGTTACCCACAGCATTGCCTCCGAGTGCATCGTCACGGAAAGCTACATCGGTGGCACCTCGGCGGAAACGGAGATGGCGCATGATGACGTCATGAGTGTCGATGAGGAACGAATTGCCCGTCACGCAAATACCGTCGCCGGGAGCGGTCTGACCGAGAATAGTGATGTAGGGGGCACGGACATTAATGGGTGACTTAAGGTCAATCACACCGGCCACATTGAACACCACAATGCGAGCGCCACCTGCCTCACATGCCTCGCGGAGAGTGCCGGGACCGCTATCGGCAAGCGATGTCACCACATAGACTTTTCCGTCACGTCCGCCGGGAGTATAAGCGCCACCCCCTTCCGCACCCGGGAATGCCTTGATGTCAGCACGGATTAGATCCTCAGGCTTGGACGCCCAGGGACGATAAGGACGGCCTTTTTCGGCTTCCTCCTGCTTGACGATGGGAAGAGCCTTTTCCCAGGCGGCATCCGAATGGGCATCCCATTCTGCCTGAGTAGCGGCTGCCCTCACCTTCACTGAATCAGGAATAGTGGGATATTGCGCCGACGCTGCGGCGGCCGCGAGCGAGACGATGGTTAACAGAGATATTCTTTTCATGAAATGTGATAATTATTGTTGACAGATTCAGGTATTAATCAATTATTTTCTGATGCCGAACTCCTGCTGCTGGAGATCAACCTCCTCAAGGATGCGGCGTTTCTCCTCGTCCGAGAGTGAGCTGCCGTTATCGCGGGATGCTTTGGATGTCTGTGCACCGACCTTGCGCTCGTCCGTATAGACTGCATCAAATGTCGCCGGAACGCTCTTGATGACAAGCTCGGCAGGTGTCGGGGCATGGTTGCCCGGGTGCTCAACCTCAGCCTTGATCTTGATTTCACCGGGAGTACGGGTCGAGCGGATCAGCACGGGAGCGGATCCCCACTCTACCGGACGGGGGTTGGCGTGGATTGACGCGTCCCCGATAATCTCACCCTCACCTTCGACCGTGAACACTATGTTCTCCTTGGCAAGACGGCGGACATTACCATTGTCGTCTGTAACCTCTGCAATGACGACGATGAAGTCAGATCCGTCGGCCACGAGTGGTTTGCCGTCATAGTCGGCGCGGAGGCTTAGCTTTGTGGATCGGCGTGAAGGCATCTTGCGCTCAGTCACGACAACTTTACCATCCACAATTCCTTCTGCCACCATATTCACCGCCTGCCAGTTTTTATTTGTATAGGAGTAATCACGAGCCTCCCAGAAATCCCATGCATCCTTGAAAACCACAGGAGCTGAGGGGAGATGCCCCTCGGCATGTACGACAGGAAGTGTCCACGTGCGGGCACCGTCATACATTGAGAGACGGACTGAATCACAATTGCTGAACACAACGACATCAGGATCGGAATATTGGGTCATCTCATGCATGATGTAAACCATCGGTCCTGACTCCGCTACGGGATGTTCGAGATCCTTGGAAGTCTGACTCCGGAACATGTAGTAGGCATACTTGGGCTGGCGGAATGCATCATAAATTCCTCCCCAGTAGGGATCAGGATGATAACCACGCTGATGATCGAAAGGATGCCACTGCGCTCCACCGATAAACTTATCTCCTGTGTTGTAAAGGCGGTCCATAGTCTCTGCGAGCGACAGAGCCTGTACCTTCATGGGACGCTCACCCCAACTGCGTGAAGCTCGGTTGTTATTATTGTGGGCATACCAGTCATCGACATTCTCGCCAAACTCACGGGTAAAAATCGGCTGTTTGGGAGCGTCAGCCTTGGCCTCGTCTCCGGGCCATCCGTACACGACATCATAGTTCTCACGGACACCGGCCGAGTGCTCGTCGGCAGCCGCCACAGGGCGTCCGGGATAGGGATACTCATCACGTGTGATTTTAAGTGCCTCAACTGAGAAATCTTCGGGATAGCGTGTCTCATTGAGGATCGGCTCCCACATCAACACCGACGGATGATTGCGGTCACGACGGATAATATTGCGGGTATTTTCATGAACGAGTTCAGCAAAGCGGGGATCCTTATTCCAATACTGCCATCCGGGAGTAGCAACAATGACAAACATTCCCAGCTCGTCGCAAGCATCCATGAAAGAGGGATCCTGAGGATAGTGGGCCACGCGGATGATACGGCAGCCGGCGTCGCGGAGGCGTTTTGCATCGCGCCACTGCTGAGAGTTGGGGAGTGCATTTCCGACATAAGCGAAATCCTGATGACGGTTAGCACCTATGAGTTTGCCGAAAGGTTCGCCGTTGAGGATAAAGCCTCGTTCTCCATCAAATTCAAAGTAGCGGATACCGATGCGGGTGACACCACCGTCAACGACATTCTTTCCCTCCTTAACACGTGATTCCACTCTGTATAGAGTAGGAGTGTCAGGGGTCCATAGCTGCGGATCGGTCACCTTGATAGTCTGAACTGCTGTACCGGTCTGTCCCGCAGCAAGACTGAGATTGGAAGAGACTTTGCGGATAAGCTTACCTTCGGGTGAGATAAGGGATGTCTCTACTGTAACCTTTCGTGCCTTTGAATCGGAATTTTTCACATCCGTGTCTATGATGACATCGGCACTTTTGGCGGAGACATTGTCAAAATGAACAAAGACACCACCTCCGGCCACTTTACCTGCCTCAACAGCGTCAGTAATGGCGACAGGAGACTTGGCTATCATCCATACGTCACGATAGATACCCCCATGATAGGTAAAGTCGAGAGAATGCTGAGGTTTGCCGGGAGGAAAGCTCTTGTCGTCACTGTTATCCGTCATTACCGCCACAACACACTCCTCACCGGGTTTCACTCCGGCCTCGGTGAGGGATATAGTCACGGGAAGATAACCACCTATATGTTCTTTGACCTCGCGACCGTTGACATAGAACTTCTGCTTACCCATCACTGACTCAAAGTGGAGGGTAACATCCTTGCCTTCGGTTGCTTCAGGTAAAGTGAAATGCTTGCGATACCAGGCCACACCCTGATAGTTGCGGCCACCACTTCCCTCGGCAGGAAGAAGCTCGACAGTGTGTGGCGTAGAGACGACTTCCCACCCGGAGTCATCAAGTCCGACCGACTGCCCGTCTGTCACGTCACCTAGATGGTAACGCCAACCGGAATTAAAAACGTAGACCTGACGGCCTGATCCTTCAAGAGGGAAGAACCCGGCCACCGAGATCTCCTGAGGAGTCACTTCCTCAGTAGCCGCAAGGCCCATGGGAAGGAGAAACAGTGATAAGATTAAAAAGAGTTTATTCATTTGGTAATAAGACTTAATTCAGTAGGAAGAATGATGTCTTTACGACGGCTTTCAGGTGTAACTTTCAAGTCAGTGAGCTTGCCCTCTTTAAGAGTTGCTTCTACGACTGTCTGTTGCGGAGCATGAAGCTTGAAACTTATATCGCGGTCAAGAGGCCATGCAGGGAAAAGCACGATTCTCTCCCCATTGCCGTCGGTCTGCAAAAGCATCTCCTGGACACCTATCATCGCGGCGCCGGCCCAATTGTGGTCGGGAGTCCAGTCAAAACCCGGGCCAAGAAATGCGGGGAAACGATGGCTACCATCGGCCCACTTCTCTGAGTTGAGAGCAAAGGCTTCGTCGGTGAGACCGAGACATGCGGCCCAGATATTATCCTGCTTCCATCCCTTTGTGGAACGGAATTTGAGAGCATCGGGATCGTAAAGATAGGTGGCTCTCGCAACCTCAAGATCGGCTGAATCACTCACGGTGACACCATAATATCTCCAAGGGAAAACGGGATAAAGCTGCGGAGTCTCGATATTATTTATACGTTCCCATGTCTTTGCCGGGGCTATCATATTGTGACCATCAACATAGCGGGTAGGAATCTCCGGGAGACGGTTCTCGAGTGCTACCCATCGGCTTACGGCAGTATCACCTGTCGCTTTAAGATACTCTATATAATCGGAGGTAACCCTTCGGAGTCCGGCCACCGTCGAGGCGGCATTGTTGGTCATCTTGTATGTCTCGCACGCTGACCCGGGGAAGAGTATAAGTTTCCCTTCCCCATCAAGTTTCTTTGCGCCGCGTTTTGCCGCGAGCTGCTGGTAGTGTTCGTCAAAAAAGATGAGCGATTGTTCTATCAAGGGTTTATATTCCGAAATATCCGTGCCATTATATACCGCAGACTGGAGCATCATCTGGCAGAATTCAAGCACGGTGTCCCAGCAGTATTCAAGCCACGCATTATACTCCACTCCTGGATCAAATCCGGCAGGACGCTTCGAACCGTATTCCATCATGTTGGGAAACGCAAAAAGCTCAGTCTGCTCCGTGAAGCAAGCACCATCGTGTCCCCAGTAGGCGAGGGTACGTTCCATGGCATTGGGGAGCATTCGCAGATAGAAATCAAACTGAGGTTTCATCATGTCGAAGTCTCCGCTCTTAAGCATCGGCCAATAGACCAGACGCTGATTCTGAGCTGTCATTGTTCCCCCGCCCCAATTACGGAAATCGGGGGTAAAGGGGTTATCGGGATTGACATGGACAGGGTCGAATGTAAAGAGACCGCCATTGAACTTTGTGGGTTCCTTACCGTAAGCATTACACCCGAGCATGTAACGGAAGAGGGTATAGTTGCGTGTCATACGGTCCACATCCGTGTCAGCACTCTCCGGAGCAGACACGTAGCTGCGGTTCCAGAAGTCACGCCACCAAGCCCGGGAAGCCTCGCGGTCTTTTCTATGATTGATACGTGCTGTCGTGTTGGCAAGCCCTGTTAGGAAAGAGGTCAGATCATCTGTCTGCTCGATGTTCAGCACAATCGAGAAAGCATGTTTCTTTCCCGGACGCGTGGAGAAATTGTAGGATCGGAAATCAGTGTCACCGTAAATTCCGTCGGTAACGCCTGAGAATTTGAGATCGCTTCCGAAAAGTCTTCCGCCAGATGCAAGCCTGGCAAGTGGATTCCAAAGCGCGGACTTGATAGAGTCCAGTCCTTCCTTAGCCACAGTGACATCAAATACAGTTTCCGCAGGATTGTGATGGATGAATGTAACGGAGTTGTCGGTTGTGAAGACTGTATCGGCGGAGGTATGGAGACTCTTGTTTCCCGACCATTTCCATGAGCTTTGGCGACCCTCGGCCTTACGGTATGGGCGATCTATAAAGCGCCATGTCTCATAACTGATCTCGGGGCTCTCCTTGCGCGGAGTCTCAATCTCTACATGTATAACCGGTTTGAATACGTCAGTCCAGATCGTGACCTCAGCTCCATGTAACCGGACACGGCAATATCCTTCGGACAGCCGGAGAGTCTGCGAAAAAGGAGCAAGTGAATCGCCGGGGATCCTTACCCTCACCCTACCCTGCTTAAGCAGAGTATTGTTCTCGTCATACGCACCACTTCGACTGATATAGAAGAAAAGGTCACCATCCTCTACCCAGACATTAAGGCCGATATCTCCGCCACCCACAGGCATGGAGCCGGAAGAGTCCTCGCTCATGCTCGTCCAGACAAAGTCGGCAGGAGCATAAGCGAAGAGATTGAGTAGAGCGGACAACGCGATGGCTATCGAAAGAAATCGCTTCATCAACTGTAGTTGTTTGCTTTATATTATTGCTTTATGGGACGTTCGTCTGGCCAATCATCTGAGCGGAAGGACGATACTGGAAGTCCGTCGGTGCTGAAAAGATCACCTTCGGAAGCATTCTCGAATGCATAGCGGACGGCAACGGGATGAGGCACCTCATCGCTCTTTACCATCACCTTGCTACGCGAAATCCACGCCTTGGCGGGGTGGAACACCTTGTCCTCTCCCGCGAGCTGGAATTGTGTTGACTCAAAGGAGTGCTTGCCGGCTATCCATTCGGGAGCACGGTCGAAGCTCACCACAACAGTGTCACCTTTTACCTCCATCGAACTGTAGACGGGACTCTCATAGCCGATACCTTTCATGCCATAAGTCTTGCCAAGGGCGAGAAGGGCAAGACGCTCGCCGGGTGCCTTCTTATTGGAAGGATGGATACCCTTGTCCCAGCCGGCATCCATGAGAACGGCCATACCGGTGTTGGGAACCATATTCTCAACCTTCGACTGAGCCTCACGAAGATAGGCGGAGTTGATGATCTCCTTGCCCGGTTCGGTAATGATAGCATAGTCGTAAGGAGCGATCTGGCAGTAATAGAAGGGGAAATCACCTTGATTCCAGAGTCCACGCCAGCCCTTGATCATCGTAGAGAACATGTCGGCATAGGAGTGGGCACGGTTCCAGTTGTCCTCACCCTGATACCAGATCACACCCTGGATGGCAAGTCCGATAAGGGGATTGAGCATCCCCTTGAAGAGTACACTCGGTGTACGGTTCTTTGACTTGATCTCACCTCCGACAGCCGGAATATTTGCGGCAGCCTCGGGGAAAGCGGAGAGCATCTCATCGTTCATCCATGCCTCGCATGCCGATCCGCCCCAAGCGACAACGATGAGGCCCACGGGCACGTCAAGGAGCTTCTCGATGCGGCGGCCGAAGAAGTAGGCAGTAGCGCTGAAGTTTCTCACAGACTCGGGAGAGGCCTCGGCCCAGTTGCCGGTGACATCATCGACCGGGGTAGTGGAAGAATTTCTCTTGACGGTGAACAGGCGGATATCCGGATTGCGGCTTTCAAGAATGGCATCGTTAGCACCATCGACAGGTTGATTCTTGAAACCCTTCATGGGCATCTCCATGTTGCTCTGTCCGGAGCAGATCCAGACTTCTCCAAGCATGACATTGGAGAGAGTGAGAGGAGTGCCGTCACTCACGGTCATATTGTAAGGGCCTCCTGCCTTAGGTGTAGGGAAAGATATGCTCCACTTACCATCCTTACCGCATTTGGTCTCATATTTATCCGTGGTCCATCCGGGAGCGACAGTGACAGTCGCACCGGGTTTGGCTTTACCCCACATGCGGGCATCGGTCTGCTGCTGGAGCACCATATTGTCGGAGAAGAAGGAAGGCATGCTTACCTCAGCTCCTGCAGAGAAAGCGAGTGACAGCACTGCTGACGCCACAAGTCCTCTGAATAGATTCTGACAGTTGAAATTCATTTTTTCTATGGTTCATTTAGATTGTATCGTGATTGTTGGAGCGGAAAGAAGACCGGCCGGAATCAGAGTCTTTTCAGCACGGCGGTATTTGCCGTTGGTCCATATTCCGTCAAAGGGAGCTTTACCCTCATCAGCTCCGAGAAGAGCGTTTGCCCAGGTATTGGTCACCTCTATCTCAAGGCTGTTGTTCCCTTTCTTGATCGCATCTGTAATGTCCACTCTATAGGGAGCGGTCCATGCGATACCGCAGTCCTTACCATTGACGCGTACTGTGGCAATGTCACGCACGCCATCAAGATTGAGCCACACCCGTGCTCCTTCCGGAAGGCGTTTAAAGGGCGCTTTAAATGTGGTAGAGTATATAGCTGTGCCCGAATAGTACTTCACGCTCTGCTCCTCGGATGCGGTCCAGTCGAAAAGTTCCTCGGTGACAATCTCCTCACCTGTAGTCACGAAACGGACATTCCACTTCTTATGGTCAAGGACAAGCGGAAGCTCAGCCTGATAACTCTTGGAGGATTTTCCCTCACGTGCATCAGTCGGAGAGCGGAAAATAATGAACGCTGATTCCGACGGAGCCAACTTCAAGCTCACCTCAGTGCGCTTGCCGTCGCTCTCCCAGTCAAGATCCTTATCAATGGAGCCGTCAACGGGATTCCAAAGTTCGGGGACACGGCCACTGACACGGAATGAAGCCGTAAATTCACGTGGCTTCTCCTCCTGATTGGAGATGAAGTAAATATCTACGTTGTCGCTATCCGAACGGCGATGAGTCCATGCCACATCAGACGGCACTATCACATCTCGCTCAAGGCCATAAGCCGAGAAATCATCCTCAACATAGGGTAATGCCGGTACGATCACACCCGCCTCGATCAGCTCTCCTACTTTTGCTCTGACTTCAGGGCTGAGAGTAGTATCAGGCATGAGCTGACTGGCGAGGGGAAGCACAAGAATCCGGTAAGAAGCTCCGCCCGGCAGATTGATCCGCCCGTTCTCACCCTTGGCGAGGCGCAGGAGTGCATCCTTGTTCATCGAATCATAAGTGTATCCTCTCAAAGGATTGACCCACTTCTCCGGATCGGCCATATTGGCTGAATGAATGACACCGACAGGCTTTGTGCGCAGAGGTTGCCCCTCATTAGCAAGACGGAGACGCTCGGATTCCACCCTCTCCTCTCCGAAGATCCCGGGGAGTGAGGGGACAAGGCGATCAGGGAGAACAGCGCGACGGGGAATCTCCTCACCTGTAAATACTGCTATGTCAGCCACCGGCTTACCGTATTGCAGTAATGCCTGACAGCGGCGCATATAATCCGTAAGGCCCTTGCCGCCGTCATTCCACCATGTATTATCTTTCTGGAAGAAAAGACCGATACCGTCAAGTGTCATTCCCGGCTTCTTGTCAAGCCAAGGATTATGGGCGTTGACGTGATAGAAAATGCGGTTGATACCCAAAGCATAGTTGCGGTCCAGAAGAGTTTTGAGCATAGCCGGCGTCTCATCCCATGTGCCGCGAAGTTCGGTGAAACCCTCAGCCTGAATGATGTTCTTGCCATATATATGGCCGCCGTGAATGGCGTCAAGCATATCGTTGGGCTTATCATGCGTCGGACTGTTGAGCCAGAATTCACCCATCGGGATATCAACCTTCTGATAGTGAAGCATACCGTCGCTGACCATCGTGGGCGATACACACTCGGCCGAGAACTGAACGTCATACTGACGTGCTTTATCGGCAAGAACTGTATAGAATACATCTACCACAAGTTCAGCCTGGGTCTGACGGATATCACGAAGAACTTTCTCTGACTCTACGACATTCTCAACCGGAACTCCGGCGAAAAGCGGGAGATAAGGCATGAGATCATATCCGCGGCGACGCTTGAACTCCTCGGCAAAATTGTCGCTCCAGTTCTGACTGCCGCACTCCCAGCTATCCACATGCATATACTTAAGAGCATTGCGTGCAGCCTCAGGATTGACTTCGCTGAACACGCGGCCATACCAGTTGTCAAACTGCTTGGCCACAGCATCGGGGCTGAACTTGTCAGCTTCAAGACCGCGCCCTGCACCACCGGTGGCATTTGTATGTCCTGTGGAGGTATGGCCGAAACGCATCAGCCTCCATTCGCCCGCAGGGAGTTCGGCAGTAAGCTTCCCCTCCGCAAGTCCGGGTGTGAGATCAATGATTTCGGAGAGCATTACGCAGAGATCATCGGGCAACGCGGCAGGATCAGTAGTCTCCGAGACACGCCATACACGACCGGATTTCCCTTCCCAAAGATCAATTTTGGGTTCGCCACTGAAACGGACGGCGTTGAATTTGAGATTGGGCTTCCATTTTGCTGCATCGAGATCTTCACTTCCGGGTTCGCTCCCCACCGGGGTCCAGTAAAGGCGATAGTAACGCGCCTTGGTTGGGGGAAGTGTATAGGTGTTGTTCTCGTCGGTGTTCTGCCAGCCGTGACGGGCAGGGACAAGCTGTCGCACATCACGGAAAGTCTTTCCGTCGTCACTGGCGGTCACCTTCATACGGTGAGCCTGATAATTATTCCCTTTAAGGATAATCTCCAGACTTCTGACATCCACCGGCTCAGGGAATTCATATTGAATCCAGCAGGGGACTGAGGAGCGCACTGTGCCCTGTTCATCGATGCTGACACCTTTACCTTCAGGCACCGAGGGATCGACATTTCCGCAGGTCACAATCGGGAGCGCCTCAATGGATTTGCCTTTAACGGGCACCGCATAGACAGCTATGTCACGATAGAAACCTTCATTAGTCTCAGGGATCGGAAGGAGAAGAGAATTAAGCTTTCCTCCGTTGACCACCGTATCTGCGATAACGACTTTCTGCATCGACTCTTCCGGTGAAATCCATGGGCCCCCAGCAAGAGCGAAACCGTCGCAGATGTGCATACCCATCTTGAGACCGAGGCTATCTGCTATCTCAAGACTGCGTCCTACAAGACGCCACCACTCCGGAGAGAGCTGCGGAGCCTTACCCTCGTATTGCGGAGCACCTTCGACCGTCTTTATAGGCATGAGATATGTTCCACCGAGCCCTATATCTTTCATGGCCTCAAGTTCGGCCTTTATCCCCTCCTCAGTCACGGCACCATACATCCAGTACCAGAATGACCAGGGGCGGGCATCATAGGGAGGCTCGGCAAAAGTCTGCTCGAGTGTCGGGGCTGCCGACACTCCGAGCGACATGACGGTCACGACCGCCAATAGTTTACTACGTACAGACATATTCTGTTACTCGAATTTCAGACCGATACGTCCGTTATACTGACCGGCAACCCATTTAGGCTGTGATGACGGACCCACGAGGTCGGTTGTGTTCACTTTATTACGAACTGCGGGGATTACCTCCATGATGGATATGCCCGTTTTGGGAAGTTCGTAGAGGATATGATCACGTCCATCACGGGGTTCGTAGACACCCACATAATTGTCGGGATTCTCGTTTATGATACTGATTGTACCGTCCTGAGTCTTGATATCCATCCAATTTACATCGGCGAAATAGCCTTTGAATTCAGGATAGTCGAAGCTCTCGGCCGGGATAGGATCGTTGTAATCATTCTCCCACACGCCATACTGAGGACCGTGAAGACGATTCTGCCATACACGATAAGGGCCATTGCCAACCCAACGCTTGCTCACAACCTTCTCTTCGGGGAAGTCAAACTTGACGCCCATAAGATCGATAACACCGTTGAAGTTATAGTCGAAGTCAAGCACTGAGCTACCGTCAGGCGTGATAGTCCAGACAGCCTTGTCGAGATTACCGAGCTTATAGTCGGCAGTCACTACAAGATTATTTCCTTCTTCCTTCACGGTGAGACCCTTGAACTGACCCTTATCTTCAAATTCTGTGTACTGGGTCTTCTTCTTCTCAGCCTGCGGATCGTCATGGTTGTAGAATCCGTCCATAGAGCGGTCAGAACGCTTTGCCACTACGACACTGGGGCCATCGGTGAGAACTATATGACGACCGTTCACATCCACTCCGTTGAGATGACCATTCTTTTTCGAGAA
>CAZOOY010000006.1:0-29714 GCA_964581555.1 uncultured Staphylococcus sp. | reverse complement strand
ACCTCATGTATATCGTCCTCACCGCCATGCTCGCCCTCAACGTCTCGAGCGACGTTCTCGACGGTTTCGTTCAGGTCGAGGATGGACTGGCGCGCACCAATGCCAACGTGGGCCGTCGAAACGATGCCATATACGCCCAGCTCGAAAGCTTCACCCAGCAGAACCCTGAGAAGGGTACCCCCTGGCTCGACAAAGCTTCCGATGTGCGCCGCCGTGCCGAAGATCTCTATACACTCGTCGACTCCCTCAAGCAAGCCATCGTCATCGAGGCCGATGGTCCCAAGGGCGATGTCACCGCCATAAACCGTCGTGACGACCTTGAGTCGGCTGCCGTAGTCATGCTCGCGCCCGGCCATAATGGCGGCGTGCGTCTGCGCGGTGCGGTTGACAGCTATCGTGATTACATCACGACTCTCATCCCTGACTCTATCAAGCGTGCAAGCATTGACGAAGCCCTCTCCACAGCTCCCTTCCGCCGTCCCGGCACCGTCCAGGATCAGAACTGGGAGGAAGCCAAGTTTGAGAATCAGCCCGTTGTTGCGGCCGTGACGCTTCTCACCAAGCTTCAGAACGACATCCGTTATGCCGAGGGTGAGGCACTTGCCAATCTTCTCTCGGCTGTCGATGCCGGTGACGTCCGCGTCAACGAGCTCAACGCCTTCGTCATTCCCCAGTCACGTATGGTCATGCGCGGCTCGCGTTATTCCGCCTCGATAGTCCTCGCCGCTGTCGACACCACTGCCCGCCCCGCCATCTTCGTCGGTGGCAAGCAGCTCCCGTCCGACAATGGCCTCTATGAATTCAACACCTCTTCCACCGGAACCTTTGACTATTCCGGCTACATAGAGGTGGCCCACGGTGACGGCTCAGTCACTCAGCACCCCTTCTCGTCATCTTACACCGTTATGGAGCCTACGGCCACCGTCTCGGCTACGATGATGAATGTCCTCTACGCCGGTATCAACAACCCCATGAGTATTTCGGTGCCCGGTGTCCCCATGAGCGGTATCTCCGCCACCATGACCAACGGAACTCTCACCCGTCAGGGCGACAATTGGGTGGCACGTCCGGCCAAGGTGGGCGAGAACGCCACCATCACCGTCACCGCCAATATTGACGGACGTCCTCAGACGGTGGCAACCACCACCTTCCGTGTGCGCAAACTTCCCGACCCCGTGGCGTTTATCTCTTTCACGGGTCAGAACGGCGCCAAGGATCGCTATAAAGGCGGCAAGCCCTTCTCCAAGACACTTCTCACCTCCGCTCCTGGCATCGAGGCGGCCATCGACGACGACATGCTCAATATCGACTTCCAGGTGCTCGGATTCGAGACTGTCTTCTTTGATCAGATGGGCAATGCCATCCCCGAGGTCTCGCAGGGTGCCGCTTTCTCTCAGCGTCAGCGTGACCAGTTCAAACGTCTGTCACGAGGCAAGCGTTTCTACATTTCCCGCATCCGCGCCAAGGGTCCCGATGGTATCGAGCGTGTCCTCAGCCCCGTCGAAGTAATTGTTAATTAGCCATCTATCAGATATTCCCATATATGAAGAATATTCTTCTCACTGCCATATCGCTCCTGATCGCAACCGGAGTTTTCGCTCAGGAGAGCTCGTCGAGCAGCGTCGTCCGGCGCCGCGCGGGCGAACGTCCGGGATCCAAGACCGAAACCCCGGGGGTGACCCAGCGCATGCAGTCCCATCTTGAGGAGGTTCCCGCCTCCGACAGCGAGCTACAGTGGATGCGCGTGATGTATCGCGAGCTTGACCTCACCAAGGATGAGAACGGTGCCCTCTATTATCCCGACGAGCCCGTCGATGGACAGGAAAACCTCTTCCGCATCATTCTCGGTCGTATGGCCGACGGTAGTCTCGGCGCCTACGAGTACCTTGACGGTCGCGAGGTGTTCACCGATGACTACAAGGTGAAGATGCGCGATGTCCTTGACCGCTTCCACATCCTCTACACCGATGCAAAGGGGTCGACCGAAAAGAATCCTAAGTTCACCATTGAGGAGAGCGATGTGCCTGCCTCCGAGGTGCTCACTTACTATATCATTGAAAAATGGGAATTCGACCGTCGTTCCAACCGCATGCGCAACCGCATCGAGGCCATATGTCCCGTGCTCCATCGTGCCGGCGATTTCGGTGGCGAAGCCGTCCGCTACCCCATGTTTTGGGTGAAGTATGACGATCTCCGCCCCTTCCTCTCCACTCAGACCATTTTCACGGACGATGACAACAACCTGGCCACCTGTACCTACGATGACTTCTTCCGTCTCGGTCTCTATAAGGGCGACATCTACAAGACCCGTAACCTGAAGAATCGCTCCCTCATGCAGCTCCATCCCGATCCCGATGAGCTGGCTCATGCACGTGACAGCATCCAGAACCGTCTGGACGACTACGAGAAGAAACTCTGGGTACCCTCCCTTGAGGAGCTTGCCGAGCGCCGGGAGGCCGAAGCTAAGGCTGCCGAACTTGCTGAAGCATCCGCCGAAGGAGAGACCGCCGTCAGCGAGGGCACAAGCGTAAAGAACACTCGCGCCAGCCGCACCCGTCGCGGCACCTCAAAGTCACAGGCAGCCAAGAGCAAACCCGCCAAGGTCAAGAAAGCCAAAGCTCCCAAGGCCACCTCATCATCTGCTGCACGATCGGTGCGTAACCGTCGCCGCTGATGCAGATGCTCTCTCCGCTCACAATCGTAATCCCCGCCTATAATCGGGCTGCCACTCTTCCACGCCTCCTGCGATCCATTGATGCTCAGTCACTCGCTCCGGCTGCCGTGATCCTGGTTGACAATGCGTCGACCGACGACTCCCTGCGCATCATGACCAACTGGGCCTCGACACGCAGCGATGTTACGGTCCTCTCCGAGTCGCACCCCGGTGCATGTGCCGCCCGCAACCGCGGTCTGGCCGAAGTCTCCACGGAGTGGACCATGTTCTTTGACTCGGACGATGAGATGCTCCCTACCCATATTGAGGATTTCACCCGCGCCATTGCTGCCAATCCCCACGCGGACATCGTAGGCCGCAATGTCATTTACCGTTCAGGTCAACATGATACTGTCAAGCCTTACCTTACCCGCTCCCCCCTCTTTCTCCATTTATTCACATCCGTCCTCTCCACCCAGCGCTATGTAGCCAGGACGGAACTTTTCCGCTCCGTCGGAGCCTGGGACGAGTCCCTCCCGGGATGGAACGACTACGAGCTCGGTGTGCGTCTTCTTCTTCGGCGCCCCCGGCTCGCTGTTGTACCCGGCCCTCCCTCGGTCATTGTCCACACTCATCCCGATTCCATCACCGGTGACAGTTTCTCCTCCCATCCCGACCGTTGGGAGCGCTCGCTCGCTAAGGTACGCGCCACCCTTGAGGCGACCGGCAAGCCCCGTTATGTAGACTGGGCCGATGCCCGCGGCATGGTGCTTGCAGCCTGCTACGCACGTGAAGGACGTGACGACCTCTCCTCCCGTCTGTGTCGCCACATTCTCAGCCGTTCGCGCCATCCGCGACTCATGAAGCTCTTCCACCGCCACAACCGGGCATTCGGACGCTTCACCTGGGTGCTCGTCCGCCTCCTACTCCCATAGACGGACCTGTCCGACTCGTCCGACAGGTCCGACCCGTCCGACAAAAACCACACAGCCCCGGCTTGATCAATCAAGCCGGGGCTGTGGTTTTTATATTCTTAGAGTGCTTCTCAGATCTCCTTGCGGAGCACCTTGAGAGCTGCGTCATAGTCGGGATCGTGAGTAATCTCCTCCACAACGTCACGATAGATGATGCGGCGGTTCTCATCAAGGATGAGGACGGCGCGGGTGAGCAGACCGGCAAGAGGTCCATCCACGAGCTGGAGACCATACTTCTGGCCGAAGAGGGGCGAACGGAATGCTGAACCGAAGATCACGTTCTTGATATTCTCCATGGTGCAGAAACGGCCCATGGCGAAGGGGAGGTCCATAGAGACGCAGATGACTACCACGTCATCAAGCTTGGCTGCCTCCTCATTGAAGCGGCGCACCGAACGGGCACACACCTCTGTGTCGAGGCTCGGGAACACATTGAGCACAACTCGCTTGCCTGCGAAATCGGAGCAGAGGACCTGCGAGAGATCCGGGCCTGCGAGATGATAGCACGGAGCGGTTTCACCTATACCGGGGACTGTACCGCAAGTATGACAGGGCTGACCCTGAAAATAAACTGTTTCCATATCTTAATTCTGTTTTTAGTTTTTAATTCGAGAGTATTACTGATTGTAGAACAATGTCACCCAACTCATTGTTGAAGCCGAGCACAACATTTTTTACAGTTCCGTCCTCTCCCGCAATAATTGTGACCGGAAGCGAAGCCGCACCGCAATCCCGGGCAAGCGAACGGGCGTTGAGCAAGAGGTGCTCTCCATGGCGTACCGTGGGGACGATCTCACTGACGACATCGCTGTTTGTACCGGTGAAGGCAAAAATGACCTCGGTGGGAATCTCGAGCTGATCCATCGCCCCGCGCAGGGCCGCGATGACATCACGGTTCATCCCCGTGGCAGGGTCAAGAAGCGCTATCACCGTAGGAGCCTTGAATCGCTCTCCGCGATGATGGATCATGCGACCGCCGTCGGGCTGCGGTAGTGCGAACTCCGGCACGGGAAGACCGCGCAGATTCTCTATGCGGAAATTACTCTCGCGATATTTCTCGAACACCTCCGGATGAGCCTCCATCAGTGTCTTCTCGTCAAGCTCGGCCGGAGCCTCCCCTTCGGCGGGTGAATAGACCGCCATGATGGTCTGCTCGGTGATCGAGCCGGGATTGCTCTCCTTGCTGTAACGCACTGGCCGGAGCGTCGCGCTGTCAAACAAGTACTCAAGCTCCATGACATCCTCACCACCCACGGTCATCACCGCAGTGACGGGAAGCACCGGAGAACCGTTGTAGATCCTCTCCGGACGGACGGTGACCGTATAGGCCGGATCCGCCTCCATCCTCTCGAGATCGGCGGCAATATAGGCCGGAAGCAGTTCCACAAACTGAGCCATGTTCTGGATACCGGGAGTGCGTCCCGCCGGTTTGAACGGGATAGAGTCCCATGAGAGATGATACTCCTGGAGCCTGTCTCCACGGTAACGGTAATGATTCCCGTCGAAATAGGCCGAGAATCCCTCCACGGGTCCCGAGGGAGTGTCAAGGGTCCAGGTGATGACATAGCGACATGGAGCTAATGTGTCCCCTTCGGCTGAGAGTCCCGTGAGATCTATGTCATAGACCACATCGGCGTTGTTCTGCGGGAGGGTCACGTTGTAGTTTGCTTTTGAGCGATAGGAGTCGGTGTTGCGAAGCGAGGATACAATATCAGCAATCCCCCGGGCCTGAAGGCCCAAGGGACTTAAAGCTGCTAACACCATTAACAATCTTACTTTCCCTTTCATAAACAATAGTTGACGTTCAATTTTAAAACGCCACCGAAGGGGAAATGTTTTGTTATCGGTGAGAATATTAGTGTGAAAAATCCCTAAGAGGTCGGTTTCTGCGACTTCTGGAACACTCTGTTGACCGCGAGTTTGAAGTCGGCAAGCATCGACGCGGCCGGAGTTATGAAAGGCTTGATGGCCTTCTCGTCAGCCGGGGCGAAGACACTCAGAAGTGAGGGATGACACTTGAAGTCCAGGTTGGAAGGAAGATCCACCGGCTCGCCGTCTATATGGGCTATGCCTCCCGATGAGCGCTCAATGGTAAGGGCCGGAGTGCGGAACTGGCGGATGAGCACATTATGCTCTATCATTCCGGCCAGCAGATCGAACCCCACGAGAGCTGTCGAGAGCGGATTACCGGCATGAACCACCGTCACATCGAGCATACCGTCGTCAATGACTGCGCTCGGAGCGATGTAGGCATTGTTGCCATACTGCGACGCATTGCAGACCGCTATAAGGAATGCCTTCTCCGTCATGACCTTGCCGTTGGCCCTGACGGTGTAGAGCTCAGGCTCATAATGGGCATAGGTCTCGAAAGTGCTCTGCAGATAAGTGAACTTGCCGCGGGTCTTCTTGCGGGCGAAAGCATCGCTCACGGCCGCATCGAATCCCACTCCGAAGGTGCAGAAGAATTTCCGCCCGTTCACCGTGGCATAGTCGATCTTCCTGGGCTTCTCGCTCATGATGATCTTCAACCCCTCGATGGGATCCACGGGGATGCCGAGATGGCGGGCAAGTCCGTTGCCCGATCCGCAAGGAAGAATGCCCAGAGCAGTCTCCGAGCCGCATAGGGCCGCAGCCGTCTCGTTGACAGTCCCGTCACCACCGGCGGCTATCACCGCGTCATATCCGCGGTGGACGGCCTCGAGCGCCAGACGGGTGGCATCGCCATGTCCGCGGGTGTAGAGTGTCTCTATCTCCCACCCGAGTGGCGTGAGCGAGGAGATCACGCTGTCAGCGAGACCGGCCTTGTTATGAGTGCCTGAGATAGGATTGATGATGAGACGTGCTTTCATACTCGGAGCTTTACAAAGTTCTGGGTGATGGATGGTGGGGGATAAGTGTCGGTCAGATGGTGACACGGCGCGTCTGGTCGGCGACCTTGAGGATATATATACCCTTGGATGACATGCGCAGTCTGTGAGTGCCGGCAGGGAGAGTCTCCTGACTCACGAGCTGACCCAGGATGGTGAATACCTTCACTGCCGTCGGGCGTGTGCAGGTGACATAGATGTAACCTTCTGACACGGTGACATCCACCCCTGCATCTGAGCCGTCGGTGAGACGTTCGGTCGGCGGCGCCTGACGCCCTGCGGCGTTGACGCTCTCCCAGCGGGCTGCCGCCGATGCGACCGCCACGCAAAGGAACAACAGTAATGTTGCGATGACCTTTCTCATAATACGCTGCAAAAGTATAAAATTTTCTCCAATCTGCAAAGAGGGGGGTGGAGAGCAACGCGTCCCGCGCCGGACTGGCGGCGGGGACGCGTGCTATATTTGAAGGTAGAGATCAATACATCGGGGTGAAAGGCTTCGTCTTGAAGAGGTGCTTGTTGGCCTCGCCGACATAGGCGCCTGACTTCTTGGCGTCGATCTTCATCACGGGAGCACCCTTGCGGAGGTCACACTTGTTGAGATCGATATAGAACACACCGGGATTCGTCACGATGTCGAAATAGTAACGGCGGTCGCGGATATTGGCGAAAGTCCTCCACTGGGTTGACGATACGTTGGCGTCACCCACGGTGTATGTATAAGGAACGGACACATTCATGAGAATCGAGCGGATGATCGAGAAACCGAGGTCGGCATCACCGGTCTTCTCCACATGATTGTCGAAGAATGAAGCACGCACGAAGCGATCAGGACTGCTGACAGTACCGGGAAGAGTGTGTGTGCCACCCTTTGCCTCCCAGTATTCATTGATGGCTGTGATCTTGGGATAGGTAGGATCGTTGGTGAGCACCTGCAGATCCTGGCCCTCATAAATGCGGATGGTGCCGTGGTCAAACTCCACCATGGCCGACTTTCCGGTCTCGTCGGTGATACCCCAGTGGAGAGCCGAGACGGTTCCGCCGTCAAAGGTAGCGCCCGAGATATTGAAATCATGACGCGAGAGCATCTCCACAGCCTCGTCGGTGGTGGCGCAGAGATCAAGAATCCATGCCGGGAACATGGCCAGCGACATGGGAGGACGTGACATCGTGGAGTCGTTGACATAGACGGTGCCCTTACAGAACAGTCCGTTTACCACGAGGCCCTTCTCGTTCATACCCTCCGTGACGCCGCCGTCATAACTTACGGCATAGACAGCGCCATATTTTGAAGTCCATTTCACGGAACCGGGCAGAGAGTTACCCTCCTTTTCCATTCCGCGGGGATAAACATAAAGATTTGTGGGGATAGGAGTCTTCCAGTCGAGTGAACGGCCCACGATACGGAGGCTGTCGTTACCGACATAGAGTACACGCGAGCAAGCTTCAGCCTTCTGGCCGATACCGCCGATCATCAGAGCCGCTGCAAGCGGCAGAAGAGTCTTGACATTCATAATAATCAGTTGAAAAGTGAGTAATTTTCTTATAGAAACATCCGTGTCTCCACAATTGTTCTCACCGGCTGATAAAACCATCCTCACCTAACTCACGCACTACAGGCGATAATCCCGGATCACGCGACCAACGGAACCTGAGCCAAGCTACGGATGACTTTATCTCCCGGCTTGAATCATTTGTATTGCAAAATTACAACCTTGTCAAGCCTGAAAAGTGCGATAACATCAGATACCTCAAAAAAATCGGGTTTATGAGCGTCGGACGACCACATAGTCTATCAGCGCACGCAGATCCTCGCGCGCACTGGATGAAGGGAAAGTATCGAGAATGTCTACCGCCTCGTCGTGGAGACGCTGCAGTTCAGCCTCGGCATAGGCTATTCCATCCGCTTCCTTTGCAAATGCAACAAGAGCCGATATCTCTTCATCCCCCAGACGGTTCTCCTCGACGAGAGCAAGCATCTCGGGAGCGCGCTCGTGGCCCGACATGACGAGCGCATAGATGAGCGGCAGCGTCACCTTCCCTTCCCTCAGGTCATTTCCGGTGGGTTTGCCGATCTCGGCAGAGTCATAATAGTCGAAAATATCGTCACGGATCTGGAAGCAGCATCCCAGTTTGCGGGCAAAATCTCTCATCCGCTCCAGGCGGTCATCCTCAACGCCCGAGCAGTAACAGCCCATCTCCACGCAGGCCTCAAAGAGTGAAGCGGTCTTGTGGATGATGACGCGATAGTATGCCTCCTCGGTGAGCGTGTGCTCACGGGCATTGTAGATCTGATCCATCTCGCCGATGGAGAGGAGGCGCCCCAGACGACCGATGACATCCATCACGCGCAGATCGCGGGTGCGGAGAGCGAGATGGAGGGACGTTGACACGAAGAAATCTCCTACAAGCACCGCTATGTGATTGGCCCACACGGCATTGATGGTCGGCTGGCCGTGACGGCAATCACTGTCGTCGACGACATCGTCATGAATAAGGGAAGCGTTGTGAAGCATCTCCACCGAAGCCGCCGCATCGATCACATTATCGCCATCGGTGCCCATCAGCTCGGCTGTAAGCATGACCAGGATAGGGCGTAACTGCTTGCCACGGCGGGCAAGATAGCCGTCAATCACGGTATCCATCAGTTGGTTGCCCGAGCGCAGCTCCTCACTCATCAGAGCGTTCAGTCTGTCAAGTCTCGGGGTCAGCCGTCGGCGTATTTCTTGGATCGGTGTCATAATTCAAGGTGCAAATTTACGAATTTCCTCTTTAAATAGACACTTTTTCCTAAATTTAAGCTAAAAATAGAGATTTTGCCGAGGGAAATCCGTAACTTTAACCCCTGAAAAACCCCGGACTCATGGAAAAACGCCTATTTCTTCTCGATGCCTATGCCCTCATCTATCGCGCCTATTATGCGCTGATACGTTCGCCCCGCTTCTCGAGTGCCGGCTTCAACACATCGGCCATATTCGGCTTCTGCAACACCCTCGATGAGCTGCTGCGCAAGGAAGATCCCACCCACATAGCGGTATGTTTCGACCCTCCTCACGGCGCCACGTTCCGCTCGGAGAAGTTCGAGGCCTACAAGGCCCAGCGCGACAAGCAGCCTGAAGACATCACGGCGTCCATCCCATATATCAAGCGTATTCTCGACGCCTACCGTATCCCCTGGATAGAGGTGGAGGGCTATGAGGCCGACGACGTGATAGGCACACTGGCCACACGCGCGGCCGCCGAAGGTTACGACACATATATGATGACCCCCGACAAGGACTACGGACAGCTCGTGGGGCCCCACATATTCATGTACAGGCCGGCCCTGAAGGGAGAAGGCTTCGAGATACGTGACGAGGCCCGCGTCTGCGAACGCTACGGCATCTCCACTCCGTCGCAGGTCATAGATCTGCTGGCTCTCGAGGGAGATGTCTCCGACAATATCCCGGGGTGTCCCGGCGTGGGTGAGAAGACCGCACGCAAACTCATCGAGGAGTTCGGCTCGGTGGAAAATCTCCTCGAGCACACCGACGACCTCAAGGGAGCGTTGCAGAAGAAGGTACGCGACAACGCTGAGCAGATCCGCCTCTCCAAGTGGCTCGCCACCATCTGTCGTGACGTGCCGGTTGAAATCCCGATTGACTCACTCGAGCGGAAACCACTCGACGCGGAGGCTCTCCTCGCCTTCTATTCCGAGCTTGACTTCAAGTCGCTCTCGGCACGTCTGCGCTCCCGCATAGCCGATGCTCCGGCCCCGGTTCAGGCGTCTGCTCAGTCCGTTCCGGCGGCTGAGCCTTCGCTCTTCGATTTCGATGCCGCGACGGCCCCCGCGACACCTGTGACCACCTGCGAGGCAAATCACTTTGTCATCGCCTCCACTCCCGAGGAAATCGCCGGAGTGATAGCCGAAGCCGCTGCCTGCAAGGATGTCGGCATGGCTGCATTTGCCGTGGGTGAAGATGTCATGTCCTCCCCCCTGCAGGGACTCGCGCTCTCATGGGAGGAGCGCAAGGGACATTATATCCCCTTCCCGGCCGACGCTACCTCCCGCGAGGAGATCCGGGCCCTCGTCTCCCCTCTCTTCGCCACCGCCGACACCGTTCTCGTCGGCCATGATATCAAGCGCGCTTATCTGCTGCTCAAAAATGAAGGTATAGAATTTACCGCACCATATTTCGACACTTCGGTGGCCCACTATCTGGTGGATCCCGAGATGAAACACGATCTTGCCGTCGTGGCCTCCCGCTATCTGCATGTCACTCTCAGCGGGGTGCCCGAAGGTACGCGCCCGGGCCATCCGACCACACAGCTCCCCCTCGATGAAGCAGCCGCTCGCTACTGCGAGGAGGCTGATCTCAGCCGCCGGCTCAGGCCACGTCTGGCCGCCGACGTGGCTGAGCGTGAGATGACACGCCTCATGGACGAGGTGGAGTTCCCCTTGATCAAGGTTCTGGCTGAAATGGAGTGGACCGGGGTGAGAATAGATCCCACTGTCCTCCTTGACCTCGCCGACAGGCTCCGCGTCCGTCTGGCCGGGATGGAGGAGGAGGCATATGAAATGGCCGGAGGACCGTTCAATATCGGATCGCCCGCCCAGGTGGGAATGGTGCTATTCGACCGTCTGGCCATCGACCCCAAGGCCAAGAAAACCGCCAAGGGCTCCTACTCCACCACCGAGCAGACTCTCGAGAAGTATGCGGCTAAAGTGCCGCTCGTGAGTCTGATCCTCAAGATACGCCGCCTGCGCAAACTCATCTCCACCTATCTCGACGCGCTCCCGCAGCTCATCAATCCCCGGACAGGCAAGATCCACACCTCCTACAATCAGACCGTCACGGCCACGGGACGTATCTCATCCACCAACCCCAACCTGCAGAACATACCCATCCGCACCGATGACGGCCGCGAAATCCGCCGCGCCTTCATCCCCGATCCGGGGGATCTGATCATGAGCGCGGACTACTCGCAGATCGAGCTCCGCCTGATCGCCGACCTCTCGGCTGACCGTGACATGATCGAAGGGTTCCTCTCGGGTGACGACATCCACCGCATTACCGCCTCAAAAATCTACGGTGTGCCTCTCGAAGATGTGACTGACGACCAGCGCCGCCATGCCAAGACAGCAAACTTCGGCATTATCTACGGAATCTCGGCTTTCGGTCTGTCCGAACGTCTCGGGATAGCCCGTGCAGAGGCAAAGAAACTCATTGACGGCTATTTCGCCACCTACCCTCACATCCGTGAATACCTTGACAAGGCCGTCGAGACCGCCCGCAACCAGGGCTACGTCACCACCCGCATGGGACGCCGTCGCTATCTGCCCGAGATAAACTCGCGCAATGCCGCCGTGAGAGGCTATGCGGAGCGAAACGCCGTCAACGCCCCCATTCAGGGCACCGCTGCCGACATTATAAAGATAGCCATGGTGAGAATCTATGACGAGATGCAGCAACGATCGCTCAGATCCAAAATGATCATGCAGGTGCATGACGAACTCATATTCAATGTGGTGCCCGACGAAGCCGAAACGCTGAAAGAACTGGTGACACGCCTGATGACGAGCGCCTATGAGGGAGCCGTCCCCCTCGAGGTAGCCTCCGGTATCGCCTCCAACTGGCTCGAAGCCCATTGATCAACAACTCTTTCCAAAACTATAATCCGACAATGACACCCGAAGAACGACTCAGAATAGAAGAGAAGACTGTCCAGATGCTCAAGACAGTCTATGACCCCGAGATCCCCGTCGACATCTACAATCTCGGCCTTATCTACGCCATCGACCTTGATGATGACGGCACACTCCATATCGACATGACGCTCACGGCCCCAAACTGCCCCGCGGCCGACTTCCTCGTGGACGATGCCCGCATAAAGCTCGAGAGCATCGAGGGTGTAAAAAGTGTGGATATCCGCATTGTCTTCGAGCCCGAGTGGACCAAGGATATGATGACCGAAGAAGCCAAGCTTGATCTTGGATTCCTGTGATGCGGACTCTCACCTACTTCATCTCCGACCTTCATCTCGGCGCCGGCTACATAGCCGATCCCCGCGCTCAGGAACTCCTCATCGTGGAATTCCTGCGCGGAATCGCTCCCAGGGCCAAGCGTCTCTTCCTCTTAGGCGACATCCTGGACTACTGGTGGGAGTATCGGGATGTCGTGCCACGCGGCTTCACCCGCTTCTTCGGCGCACTCGCCGAGCTGGCCGATGCCGGAGTGGAAATAATCTGGTTCAAGGGGAATCATGACATCTGGATCTTTGACTATCTCCCGACCGAGATAGGTCTCACCGTCCATGACGGCATCATGACCACGACTCTCGAGGGTGGAGCACGCTTCATGCTCGAGCATGGCGACGGCGTGGGGCCGCGTCCGCGTGCATTCAGGTTCCTGCGCTCCATGTTCCGTTCTCGTCCGCTTCAGAAACTCTTCGCGGGTATCCATCCGCGCTGGACCGTAGGATTTGCCCACGCATGGTCAGCCCACTCACGCAAGACCGGAGGATATGTCCCTGCCGCCAACGCTGCCGCAGGTCTCACTGAGTTTGCCGAGAACTATAATGCAGTTGCCGCCGAAAAAATCGACTATTTTATATTCGGCCACCTGCATCTGATGCTCGACAGACCGCTTGAACATGGCGGACGACTGGTGATCCTGGGCGACTGGATCACTAATTTCTCCTATGCCGTGTGGGACGGGGAGACATTGAAACTTGAAAGGTATTCAGGACGGTAAAGCTGAAAAATCGTACATTTTTGCATATTTTAACAAAAGGAGATTAAACCTTACCATTACATATACCTCACTATCAATCAAGCCTATACCCCACAGAACAGAGGTGAAAATTTCTTTATGTGTCAGAAAAATATGTTGGATAACATATAAAAAAAATTTTCTACCCCGAAAAGTTGGCATACCTTTGTGCCACGAACCTAAAACAATCTTTTTTACCTTAGAAATTGTACCTATTGGAAACTCATGGAAAGAGGCTGCGTGAAGCAGTCTCTTTTTATTTTTGTCAATCCTCAGGCAATTTTGTTTTTTTAACTACATAAAACCTGCCTCTGAAATAGCAGAATGACATATTTATACCAATTTTTCTTAACTTTGCACGTTACTACCTTACACACTCCTTATCACCATGTTTAAAGAGATATTACTTACTTCCACACTTTCCCTGTGGGGACTGGTTGCGGGCGCTGCCGAAGTGCTCACCTCCCCCGACGGTGATATCCGTCTCACCTTTGATCTTCAGGACGGCAAACCCACTTATTTCGTAGATTTCAAAGGAAAAGAGATCATCACCCCCTCCCATCTCGGGCTGCGCCTCTTCAGCGACAAGGGTCGCAACACCTTCACCACCAAAGCCAAGGAAGCCTCCAAAGATGCGCTCTCCCTGACCGACGGATTCGTGCTGGCCGATGTCACCCGCTCATCCATGGACGAGACCTGGCACCCCGTGTGGGGCGAGGAGACCGAGATCCGCAACAACTACAATCAGATGACCGTCACCCTGCGTCAGCCCAAATTTGACCGCACGATGGACATCATCTTCCGCGCCTACGACGACGGAGTGGCTTTCCGCTACGACTTTCCGGCTCAGCCCAATCTCAACTATTTCGTGATAGAGGAGGAGCTCTCCGAGTTCGGCATGACGGGCGATCACTGGGCCTACTGGATACCCGGCGATTATGACACACAGGAGTATGACTACACGAAATCACGCCTCAGCGAGATCCGTGACCTCTTCCCCTCCAAGGTCAACCCTGACAATTCCTCCACCACTGTCTTCTCACCCACGGGAGTGCAGACCGCACTCCAGCTTAAGACCGACGACGGAGTCTATCTCAATATCCACGAGGCTGCCTGCGTGGACTATCCCACCATGCACCTCAATCTCAATGACACCACGATGACCTTCACCTCGTGGCTTACCCCCGACAACCTCGGCCTGAAAGGATTCATGCAGACTCCCGCCAAGACCCCATGGCGCTCCATAATCATCACCGACGACGCCCGCGACGTGCTGGCATCCCGTCTCATCTACAATCTCAACGACCCTGTAGCCTATGAGGACACTTCTTGGATCAAACCCGTGAAATACATAGGAGTATGGTGGGAGATGATCTCCGGTGCCGGTTCATGGGCATATACCGATGATGTCTACTCCGTGAAACTCGGCGAGACCGACTATGCCAAGACCAAGCCCAACGGCAAGCACAGCGCCAACAATGAGAAAGTGAAACGCTACATCGATTTCGCTGCCGACCACGGATTTGATCAGGTGCTCGTCGAGGGATGGAACGAAGGCTGGGAGGACTGGTTCGGCCAGTCCAAGGACTATGTGTTCGACTTCGTGACACCCTACCCCGACTTCGACATCAAGGAGCTCAACGACTATGCTCATCAGCGGGGCGTGAAACTGATGATGCATCACGAGACCTCAAGCTCGGTCCGTAACTACGAGCGTCATCTCGAGGATGCCTACAAGCTCATGAACGACTACGGCTACAACGCCGTGAAGAGCGGCTACGTGGGCAACATTATTCCCCGCGGCGAGCACCACTACTCCCAGTGGATGAACAATCACTATCTCTATGCCCTCAAGAAGGCGGCTGACCACAAGATCATGGTCAATGCCCATGAAGCCACACGCCCCACAGGCCTGGCCCGCACATATCCCAACCTTATCGGCAACGAGAGCGCCCGCGGCACAGAGTATCAGGCCTTCGGAGGCAACGAGAAGCACCACACCTCCATCCTCCCCTTCACCCGTCTGCAGGGTGGCCCGATGGACTATACTCCCGGTATATTCGAGTTTGACTTCTCCACTTTCGTGCCCGGCAAAAATGACCGTATCGCCTCAACAATCCCCGGCCAGCTCGCCCTCTACGTGACTCTTTACTCACCGCTTCAGATGGCGGCCGACCTCCCGGAGCATTACGAGAAACACATGGATGCCTTCCAGTTCATCAAGGATGTCCCCGTGGAGTGGGAGCGTTCGGTCTATCTCGAGGCCGAGCCCATGGAATATGTGACAATCGCACGTAAGGACAAGAACTCCGATGAATGGTATGTCGGCTCGACCGCCGGCAGCGCTGACCGCGACAGCCACATCTCCCTCAGTTTCCTCGACCCGGGACGCAAATATGAGGCCACCATTTATGCCGAGGCTCCCGACGCCAACACCGTGGACGGACAGACCCGTTACACCATCACACGCAAGACCGTCACATCCAAGTCCGACCTAAAGCTCCATGCTCTTGCCGGCGGAGGATACGCTATATCCATCAAACCTCTCCCGGCCAAGAAATGACGGGACAGAAAAATGAAAATCAATAACATACAATAAACTAATGAAGAAAATCATCATCTCTCTGGCTCTCGCCGCCCTCGCGGGACAGGCTTGGGGCCGCACTCTCACCCCTGCCGAGGCTCTGAGCCGCGCGATGGGCGACACACCTGCCAAGGTAGGCGCCATGAGCGGATCAGCCCGTGATATCAAACCGCTCCTCACTGTCAACGACAAGCTGAGCGGCACACCTTCACTCTACGTCCTCACCCCCGGCTCCGGCGAAGGTTTCCTCATCGTTTCGGCTGACGACGCCGCAGCTCCCCTGCTCGGCTATTCAGACAACGGAGTATTTGATCCGCAGAACGTTCCTGACAACATGCGCTGGTGGATGGACCAGCTCGCCGAGGAGATAGCCTTCGGTGCAGCCAACGGCCTCACCTTCGAGACAAGTACTTCCAAGGCATTCTCCCGTCCGGCAGTTAGCCCCAAGATCGCCACCCGCTGGAATCAGGACGCACCCTACAACAACGACTGTCCCACTCTGGGCGGCATGAAGTGTGCCACCGGATGTGTGGCAACCGCCATGGCCCAGATCATCAATTATCACAAGTGGCCTGAGAAAGGTGTCGGCACACATTCCTACAATTGGGTCAACGGAAGTCAGACACTCTCGTTTGACTATGGCAATACCACCTTCGACTGGGCCAACATGCTCGACGTCTATACCTCCACTGCCACCGAGGCCCAGACTTCAGCCGTGGCCACCCTCATGTATGCCTGCGGCGTGGGCGTCAACATGAGCTACCACTACGAGGCATCAGGCGCCGTATCGGCCGCCGTGGCTCCCGCCATGCGTGAGTATTTCAACTATGACAAGGGTATCCGCACTCTCATCCGCAGCACATATTCCGCCGAGGAATGGATGGACATCATCTACACCGAGCTCACCGAGAACGGTCCCGTCTACTATGCCGGTCAAGGTGCCGAGGGCGGTCATGCTTTCGTGTGTGACGGATTTGCCGACGGCTATTTCCACTTCAACTGGGGCTGGGGCGGCATGAGCGACGGCTACTTCCTGCTCAATGCACTCAATCCCGCCAGCCAGGGTATCGGCGGCTACTCCACAGGTTTCAATCAGCGCCAGACCATCGTCACAGGCGTGCGCAAACCTCAGCCCGATTCCCAGCTTCCTCCCCCCAATCTTGCTCTCAACAATCCCATTAACGTCTATAAGAGCGGCACGTCAATCACGGTGACCGGTCCATTCAATAATTACTCTCCCTATACGATCAAGGGAAGCTTCTGCGTCCGTTTCGTCAATATCGAGACCGGCGAGGTGCTGACCCGCTCCAACATCAGCAAGCCCCAGATAGATCCCGGCTACTTCCTCCGCACATTCACCGTCAATCCCTCCAACCTCCCCGACGGATCTTACCGCGGTCAGGTCGGTTTCAATATCGACGGTACCTTCTACCCCGTCACTCCCTGCCTCGGCGATACAGGCTATATTCTCCTCACCAAGGAGGGTACAAGCTTCACAGTGGAGGCTGAGCGCGTGGGCTCGCTGAAATTCTCCAGCCTCGAGGCCCTCTCTCCATTCTATGCAGGTAAAGTGTTCGGCTTAAAAGCCAACTACACCCTTGACTCCGAAACCGCAATGCTGACCACCCTCGTCCCCACCATCCAGACCACTACGGGAGCCACCGTGGCTGAGGGTGAGGAATTCGAGACAGAGATCGCTCCCGGCACCGGATCGCTCGAATATACCGGCACTCTTCCCACTAACCTCCAGCCCGGCGACTATGTCATCGTCCTGAGCCGCAGCGTCGGTCTGAGCTCCACGGGCTCC
The DNA here is from genome assembly GCA_964581555.1 of uncultured Staphylococcus sp. Classification (GTDB taxonomy): domain Bacteria; phylum Bacteroidota; class Bacteroidia; order Bacteroidales; family Muribaculaceae; genus Duncaniella. Next base: position 12,077 of record CAZOOY010000006.1, on the reverse strand, counting down.
TACACCATCTATGAACCCGTATCGGATCCCCTCCCAATCACTGTCGGTAAGCTTACCTGGGATCGAGCAGCTATCCTGACATGCAATTCATCGGCATGGAGCGTCAAGGATGCCGAAAATGTCGACCCGTCTGCCCTGACCATCAACGCCACTTTCCAGGTGGCCATGGGTTACTATGCAGGTCCCATCATGGCTTGTATCTTCGACGGCGATCTGGCCTCCTCCAATGCCACCCCGGCAAGAGCCATCGCCTCCTTCTATTCCGGAAATTATTTCGTGGATGAGAACCAGTCAGCCGATGCCGTTATCACCGGCGACTTCCTTCAGGCTATCCCCGGCACAACCTACAAGGTGAAGCTCTTCACTCAGGGAGGTACTTCACTGTCATCCGACGTGAAGACATTCACCGTGGGCAACTCCACCGCCATAGATGATATCGACGCCGATACAAACGCCGGCCCCGTGGAATACTTCAACCTCCAGGGCGTGCGTGTCGAGAATCCCTCGCAGGGCCTCTACATCCGCCGTCAGGGTGACAAGGCAGAGAAAGTCTATATCCGTTAAAGATCATGCGCTCTCTCATCACGGCGCTTGCCGCAATCATGATGCTCATATCCTGCGCGAGTCACAGGAACGACAGCGATACATCCGCCACCGGACGACATGCCGAGACCTCTGCGGTCATTGGCATGTCGCCCCTGACCGGAGGGAAAGCCTCAGCCTACCCTCATGCACGGATCTACCGCACCACTGCTCCATCAGACTCTCTGGTGCCCATCACGCTCAGCCCCGACGGAGCCACGGTGATCTCCTATCCCGCTCCCGGAGATCTCTCCTCGGTCCCCGCGCGGCTTACCGGCGGGTGGATGCTTGACTCGAGGGGGATCACTCCTCAATCCGCCTTCACAGGATTCACCTATCGTGAGTATAAGGCTCTTCCGGCTGCTCCCTCTCCCGCGAGATTGCTCAGCTCCGTAGAGCCTGGTGTGAAAGTCTCGGAGATAGTCGAGCTTCCCTTCCGGATCGGACAGGCTACACCCGCGATGGCTGATTCACTCATCCGCGCCGGACTCCCCGGTTGCAAGACCATCTTCAAACTCTGAACTTATGGCTCAGGAAACACCCAAAGAACGCTTCTGCCGCCTGCTCCGCGAGACAGGACGCGAAAACATAGAGTATGTCATCGAGGATCTCGAATCTTTCGGCTTCTTCAAGGCTCCCGCCTCCGTGCGTAATCACTACAATCACGCCGGTGGACTCGTGGAACACTCGCTGGGAGTCTATGACGCTGCAATGATGCTCCGCAAGGACATTATCGAGCGCCGGCCCGATCTGGCCGCCAAGCTCCCGGAAGACTCAGTCACTCTCGCCGCTCTGCTCCACGACGTGTGCAAGGCCGACATCTACCGCCTGGTCACCCGCAAGCGCAAGAACGAGATAGGCACCTGGGAAGATGTCGAGGAGTATGAGGTGGACTATTCAGGTCTCCCCGTGGGTCATGGAGAGAAATCGGTGATGCGCCTGCTGCGCATGGGTCTCGACCTCGAAGATGACGAGATCCTCGCCATCCGCTGGCACATGGGAGCCTGGGCTGTCGACACCAACTCCATCGAGATGGACAAGAGCTACCGTCAGGCTATCGCCAACACGCCTCTGCTCCCTCTCATCCATACGGCCGACACTCTCGCCTCGCAGATTTTTGAAAGATAGCCTCGGGCTGAACAGAATTGACTCATGGAGCGTTGAAATGATAGAACCGTTTCAACGCTCCATTTTTTTCAAAATTTCATCACCATGCGTGCCACCATTTTCATCATATTGCTGTCACTTCTTCCACTCGCGGCAGAGGCTTCACCCGTAACATCTATAGCCGAAACTCTCGCGCTCCCCACAGCCACGGCCGAGAGCGCGATGACGCTCCCCGCCCCGACCGATACGAAAGCTTACTTTGACAGCAAGGCCGTCACTCCGTCGGTCTACATGTTCCCCTACTCCTGGCGTCGCACATGCGAACCTAACTGGCACAGGATGTGGATCAATACAGCCGTGCTGACGGGTGCGTTTGTCTCGACCCTCTTCGTGCTCGAGCTTTTACCTGAAGATGCAACCGCATGGAACCGCCGCGAACTCGCATCGAAGCCTTTCTACAAACGTTGGGTGGACAATGTGTTTCATCTTAATCCGGAGGTGGACCACGACAACCTCGTCTTCAACTATATTCTCCACCCCTATGCAGGTGCCGTCTACTTCATGTCGGCCCGCTCATGCGGCTTCAATTTCTTCCAGTCCATGTTTTACTCGGCGATGATTTCATCCGTGGAGTGGGAGTTCGGCATCGAAGCATGCATGGAACGCCCCTCCTATCAGGACCTGATCATCACCCCGATGGTGGGCAGCCTCTTCGGAGAGCTCTTCTATCATGCCAAGCGCCACATCGTCAATCATGATTATACCCTCTTAGGCTCGCGTATTCTGGGCAATGTGGTGGTCTTCCTTGTTGACCCCGTCAATGAAGTGGTGAATCTCTTCCGCGGCTCCTACGAGCGTCAGCTCCACCTGGGGCGTAAGGCTCCCGCCACCGCACCGGAGCTCACCTCGGCCTTTGTCCCCATCCCCGGCGGAATGTCTCTCTCGATGGTCTATACTTTCTGAGGCCGAAACATACAATAAACAATTAGCCCGCGAGACTTTTTTCCCGCGGGCTAATTGTTTTATGATTTCAAAGAAATTACCAGATCACGACGCGCTCTGATTCGGGACGGAACATGGGCTGACCCTCGGTGATCGAGAAGGCCTCGAAGAAGGGAGCGATGTTACGCAGAGTGACGTTGACGCGGTTGCGGCCGAGCGAGTGAACGTCACCGGTGGTGAGAGAGCGGATCTCCTCGTCACGGATATTTCCTGCCCAGAGGTTGGCATAGTTCATGTAGAACACCTGAAGGGGAGTGAAGCCGTCGATCAGGGCCTCCTCGGATGTGATATCCACACCCTTTTTCTTCTGGGAGTTGAGGAATGCTGTCATAGCCACGCGGAGACCGCCCTGGTCAGCGATATTCTCGCCGAGAGTGTACTGGCCATTGGCATGAAGGCCGGGGAGGACTTCAACCTCGTCAAACTGTGCGATGAGACCTTTGGTCTTCTCGGCAAACTTCTCGGCATCCTCGGGAGTCCACCAGTCGGTCATATTGCCCTTGGAGTCGAAATTGCGGCCCTGGTCGTCGAAACCATGAGTCATCTCGTGGCCGATGACCACTCCGATACCGCCGTAGTTCTCGGCGTCAGAAGCGTTGGGGTCGAAGAAGGGAGCCTGGAGGATGGCGGCAGGGAAGACGATCTCATTGGCCATGGGGTTGTAGTAGGCATTGACGGTCTGAGGAGTCATGCCCCACTCCGTGCGGTCGACGGGCTTACCCCACTTGGAGTAGATCTCGCGCTGGTGCCACATACCCACGTTGTGCATGTTCTCGTAGTAGCTGAGCTTGGGATCAATCTCCATTGAGGAGTAGTCTTTCCACTTGTCGGGATAGCCTATCTTGACGGTGAAGGCTGCGAGCTTCTCGCGGGCCTTGGCCTTGGTGGTGTCACTCATCCAGTCAAGATTGTCGATGTGCTCTCCGAGGGCCGTGCGCAGATTCTCCACGAGACCGATCATATAGTCCTTGGATGACTGGGGGAAATATTTCTCAACATAAAGTTCGCCGACAGCCTCACCGAGGGCACCTTCGGTGGCACCGAGCGCACGCTTCCAGAGCGGACGGAGTTCCTGAACACCGCTCATCACCTTGGAGAACTCAAAGTTAGCCTGGGTGAAGTTATCGCTCAGTTCCGATGAAGCCTGGTTGACATATTTCCAGAGGTAATAGTCCTTCTTCGCGCGGTCAGAGAGGGAAGCCATAAGATCGTTGGCTTTCTTCACGGAAGCAAGCTCGGTGACGATCACTGAGTCGGGGGTCTGGATATCCATTGTCTCGATAAAGAAGCGGTCCCAGTCGATGGCGGGATAGTCGGTCTTGATCTGAGCGATGGAGCGGCGGTTGTTCATCCGGACGATATCACGGCTCTCCTCACGGGTGAGGGCGGATTCGGCCAGAGAGGTCTCTATCTTCATGACGTTGGCCACGATACGGGCGGCGTCGGCCTCGGAATAGCCGGCGTTTTTCATCTGAGACGCGATAAGGGTCTTGTAGGCATTGCGGACGGCAGTGTTGCGCTCGTCATCCTTCAGATAATAGTCACGGTCACCGAGCCCCATGCCTCCTCCGCTCACATACATAGCGTAGGCATCGGAATTGTTGAAGTCCTCCATAGGACCAGCGCCAAAGAATGGGGAGGCATAGTTGCCGTGCATCCAGAGGAAAAGATCGCCCATACCTTCGGCGGGAGTCTCCTCGATCTTCTTGAGATCGGCAAGGATGGGAGTTGCGCCCTCGGCGTTGCGGCGGGCGGTGTCCATTGCCTGAGAGTAGACGGTCCATACTTTATAGGCAACGGTGCCGGGCTCGGGGTTGGTAGCGCCGAGACCTTCCACGAGAGCACGCACACGAGCCTGGGAAGAGTCGCTCAGGATATTGAACTGGCCGTAACGGGCATATTCGGCAGTGAGGGGATTGGCCTCCATCCACCCTTTATTAACATAGGTGTAGAAGTCTGCACCGGGGGAGGTGGTGGAGTCGATGTAGGCGGCGTTAAGGCTTGAAAGGTGCTCGGCCGAGTTGTGGTTGCATGCCACGAAAGCGGTGGCCGAGAGCCCTATGCCTGCCATGAGGATGGGGAAAGTTTTCATAAGGTATCTTGTGATAATTCTGGAATATTAAAAATTAAGGTGAGGATCAGGCTTTTCCTGAGGTCTGGTCGCCGAGGGTATCGAGCACTGCGCGGAGCTCCTCCTCAGTGGCCGTCAGGCGGCTGCGGCAAGCGCGGAGCAACTCGGCGCCGCGGCGGGTGTAGGCCGCCAGATGGTCTATGTCACATTTGTCGCTCTGCATCATGCGGATGATGCTCTCGAGCTCGTCCACACAGGCGGTGTAGGACATTCCGGTGATATCGGTGAACTCCATGGGGCTTATTTCTTGACTGTCTCCAGATGATCAGTGATGCGATTGAAGATGTCGTCCACCGAGCCGGTTCCCTCGATGGCTTTGTATTTCCCGTGGTCGTAGTAGAATTCACGCAGCGGTGAGGTGGTGTTGTGATAGACGTCAAGACGGCTCTTGATGGCCTCGGGATTATCGTCGGAGCGACCGGAAGTTTTGCCTCGGTTGATGAGACGCTCGGTGAGCTCATGATCAGGCACTTCGAGGCCGACCACGGAGTGGATCTCCTGACCGCGCTTCTCGAGAAGATGATTGAGCTCCTCGGCCTGATGGATGGTGCGGGGAAAGCCGTCGAATATGAAACCCTTGGCGGTGGGGAGCAGACGGTCCACCTCGTCGGCGAGGATCCGGACCATGAGGTCATCGGGGATAAGCTGTCCCTTTGAGATATAAGAGTCGGCGATTTTTCCAAGCTCCGTGCCGGCGGCTATCTCCTTGCGGAGCACCTGGCCGGTGGAAATGTGGGTGAGACCATAACGTTCGATAAGCTTCTCGCTCTGAGTGCCCTTGCCACTGCCCGGGGCGCCGAAAATTACAATATTGAACATTTCTTGCTGTTTAGAAGGACCTATTGGGTTGGCAGATTGTTGCCGGTCGGGGTTATTTCGTGTCCTCATCCGCGAGGACATAGATATCGTTGAGATTTCTTGCCAGGCCGTCGATATCAAGGCCATAGCCGATGATAAATTTCTTGGGGATCTCGAAGCCGACATATTGCGGCTCTACTTTCTCAAGGAGCGCGTCGGGCTTGAAGAGGAGAGTGGCGATGCTCACCGAGGCAGGGCCCATGGCCTTGAGGTCCTCAACGAGACGGTGCATGGTGCGGCCCGTGTCGATGATATCTTCCACGATGATGACATCGCGTCCTTTCAGATCCTCGGTCAGCCCCATCACCTGCTTGATCTTTCCGGTGGAGCCCATCCCCTCATAGCTTTTCAGGCGGATGAACGTGATCTCCGCATCGGTGTCGATGGCACGGAAGAGGTCAACGGCAAACGGGGCCGCGCCGTTGAGGACGCAGATGAGCAGAGGATTCCGGTCGCGGAAATCCTCGGTGATGCGGGCTCCGAGCTCTGCCACCTTTGCACGTATGGTCTCCGATTCAATAAAAGGACGGAAATTCAGTCCCTGATAAGTTTTTATTTTCATCAGTCTCCGTTGAGAATATTTGGGTGCAAAGGTACAATATTTTCAGAATATAATAAAGAAAAATTTCTTTAAATCTCAGCGGGTTTCGATGGGGCGTAGGGCACCGGTATAGCTGTCCATCACAAAGCCCTGGACATTGACACCAGCGGGGGGCATCAGGGGATGATTGCGGATCAGATCCACAGTCTCTTTGATCGCGGCGTCAGTGTCCTCGAATCCGTGAAGCCACTCCTTTAGGTTGATGCCGCAGTGCTCCATGAGGTTGATGTGCTCCTCGCTCACGCCCCGCTCCTTCATGAGATGCAGCATCTCGTTGGCATCCATGCCCTGCACTCCACACCCGGTGTGGCCTATCACCATTATCTCGTTGACGCCGAGCTCGTAGACAGCCACGAGGAGCGAACGCATGGTCGAGTCAAAGGGATTAACGATCGTTGCCCCCGCATTCTTTATGACCTTGACATCGCCGTTGCGGAATCCCAGCGCCGCCGGCAGCAACTCTACGAGTCTCGTGTCCATGCAGGTCACTATCGCGATTTTCTTATCCGGATACTTGCTTGTGGCGAAACGCTCATACTCGCGGGCAGCCACGAATCTCTCATTGAATTCTCTGATCTCCTTTATCATAATGGTTGGGTGTAATCGATTTATTATTCCTGATTGTCCTTAACCAGGGGGATCCATTTGCCATATCCCTCCTTCTCCATCTCCCCAAGCGGAATGAAGCGCAGAGCCGCCGAGTTGATGCAGTAACGCAGACCTCCCTCCGAGGCCGGACCGTCGGGGAAGACATGGCCCAGATGGGCGTCCGAACTGGCGGAGCGGACCTCCGTGCGCACTCGGCCGAAGGAGGTGTCCGTATGCTCGGTGATCAGATCGGGTGAAATGGGCTTTGTAAACGCCGGCCAGCCGCATCCCGAGTCAAACTTACGTGAGGAGACAAAGAGAGGGGTGCCATCTGTGATATCCACGTATATACCCGGGCGGAACTCACGGTCATACTCGTTGAGATAAGGGCGCTCCGTGGCGGCATTCTGAGTCACTTCCCACTGAAGCGGGGTGAGACGTGCACGCAGAGCCTCGCGGTCGATCGGCTTTCTGACCACATGGCCCACCTCGGCCGCTTCGCGGAACAGGGCGGGATCGACATGGCAGTAACCGCCGGGATTCTTGCGCAGATAGTCCTGATGATACTCTTCGGCGGGATAGAAGTTGAGGAGTTTCCCCCACTCCACGGCCAGAGGCTCGACGTAGCGGCGCTGCAGGGCTGCTATCAGAGCCTCCACAACAGGAGCGTCGGCGGGATCAGTGTAATAGATACCTGTGCGATACTGAGTGCCGCGATCATTCCCCTGCCGGTTGAGCGACAGTGGATCAATGCTGCGGAAGTAGAGGGTGATGAGATCGGTGAGTCCCACTCCGGCGGGATCATAGACCACGCGGACACATTCGGCCGCGCCTGTCTCGCCCGTGCATACCTCACGATATGTCGGGTCAGGAACCCGGCTGTTGGCATAGCCGGCCGTGGCCTCACTGACAGCCGGCACAAGTGAAAAGAGATGGGCGGTGCCCCAGAAGCACCCTCCTGCAAAATATATTTCTTTCATTTCAGTTTTTCTATCTTATCGCACCAAAGATAACAATTTCCCGTCAGCAGACAAAATGCTTCAGCGAAGAAAATGGATAAAACGCAGACCGCGCAGTCAACACCCCTGACCGGGGATATGCCTGCGCGATCCGTTATGATTGATGGAATCCGTGATTTACTTCACCATCACCTTGCGGGCGGTGCCGTCAACATATTTGACGACATAGACGCCGCTTTCGGGCGACACGACCTTGCGGCCGCTAAGATCATAGATGTCAAGAGCCTTGGCCTGCTCGACATTGATCACCTCGAGAGCCGACATTGCTGCGCTGACGGGGAGACTGACCTCCACTCCGGGACCCTTGACGGTCACGGTGCCGTCGACAGCGGCGGTTGTGCCGGCCGCACGGCTGACGGTGAGCACACACTCGTCATATCTTCCTGCAACGGTGGCAGTGAGACCGGCGGGTGCCTCGACGGTGAGCGCGCTTCCGTCATAGTAGCTGCCGAGGTTGACTGAGGCCGACATCTCATCACCGGTGAGTTCGATCTTATCGGCATCACATGTCAGCCAGGGATATTCGCCGTCGATACCGATGGCGAAACCACCCACGGGATCGACATACTCGTCGTTAACCTTGAAGACCATGGGCTTGAAAGAGTAGCGGACAGTATTCTCCTCCTGACCGAAATGAGCGCCGTTGAGGCTGATCTCGTTGAGGATATAACCGTAGACGCCGTCAAGATCGGTACCGGTCTTTGACTGCAGGGGCTGGAAGTAGTCCACCTTGTCGGAATGGAAGCCTTCGAGCATGAACACGAATGCAGGGTGCTCGTCGGATGCCTGAACAACCACGGGCTCCTCGAAGCGGAACGGCAGGAAGAGAATACCATCTGAACCGTCGGGATTCTCACGCTCGATGTCACGACCCGAGATGGTGGCGCGGGCTATTACCGTGAAAGTGCTGTAATCCGCGCTCCAGTCCGAATTGAGGCCATAGATCGTAGCGGTGAACTCGGCATCGTTGGCCACGGCTCCCCAACCATATACACTGATACCGTTGACCACGAGGGGAGCAACGTCGGAAGCGAAGAACATGTTGCCGATGCCGATGAGATGAGAATAGTCGCCCTCCTCAGGTTCACTACCGTTGAGAGTGTAATTGAGCCAGTACTGATCGGTGGACTTGTCGTAGCCGAAGACAGGAACAGCGATGGCGCCCTGACTGTCGTCCATGACACTGAGGCGGGTGATACCCTGCTTGTTGGGAGCGAAGGGAAGGAGAGAGCCTGTGAGTTCACCTTCCACAGCAGTCACCTCAAACTTGCCTCCTGCCTGGAAATAACGGTAGGGAGCAGTGTAGGAACCGGGAGCCGCTCCGGGAGCGGTGGCCTTGAGTGTGGGCGGGAAATAGAGATTGTTCTTCTTCCTGTAATCCACGCTATAGTCGGGCAGATAGGTAGCCTCGAGTTCATACTGATCATCGGAGGTGGCGGTGTCATGAGTGACAGGATCGTCATACTCCCATGAATAGGTGGCATCCTCTCCCGACAGGTTGGACCATGTGAGGGGTGCATAGACGGGATACATGGCCACATCATCAAGAAGATAAGTCATGTCAATATCGTTGGAGAATCCCCAGAAGAGTGTATTGGAGGGGCCGAAATAAGCCACATCTTCGAGATCGGGATAGCCGATACCAATAGCATCGATGAAGACCGACTCACCGTCAAATCCTACATAACGGAAAGACACCTGAATCTTCTTACCGGCGAACTCGGCAAGACTGATGCTGTACTTGCTGAGGGCATAGGGATAAAGAGCCATGATCTCCTGCAGAGTAAGATCCTTATAATCCTCTGCAAAGTCACGAAGGAGAGTCCACTCTTCGGCGCCCTCCTCGCGGGCAAGGATCTGAAGCGTATAGACAATTTCCTTATCGCTGATGTATTCCCCTTTATCATAGTCGATCTCAGCCTCAAACATCCAGTAAGGATTGAGGAACATCCACCAGGTGAGCTGCATGTTATCGCCTAACTCTACAACAGGAGAGATGAACCATTCGTCCTGTTCATTATCTCCGTAGTTGACACCGAAGTAATAGTCACCATCCACGGCGCCCGGATACAGATAAGGATTGGGCTTGAAGGGGTGCCAGGCCTCGTTCATATCGCCCGCTCCCTTATGCTCCACGGTCCATCCGTCAGGGGTCCAGCTTATTGTCTCGCCATCCCATTCGCTGAAGTTTTCGTAAAGGATATATCCTTCCTTTACCTCCGAACGAGCCATGACTGCCCGGCGGGCGCGGGTGAATTTCTTATCGGCAGTGGTTTTGAGAAGCTGCGAGGAGCCATCGGCACGACGGATGAGCATATCGTCGGCCAGACGCTTGAGCGAACGAGGGTTTTCGCTGCGGGTGAACTGCGTCATGTCCACCGTAGCTCGCTTGGGAGCAGGCACTTCCATCCGGGCGCTGACCCCGAAAGTCGTGAGCGCCAGAAGGGCTGAAAGCAGAATTTGCTTCATAAAATAATCGGTTTATGTGTAATAATTGGTGTGTACCTTTGAAAAGGCGTTGAAAATTTCAAGTCGCAAAGATACACATTTATTTTGACATACCAACTATTTCATGAAGTCTCAACCATTTAAGTCGTGATTGTTTCAGAGTTTCCTCACCTTTTTTTCGTCGGCCACGAGCTGCTCGCGCAGCTTTTCAGGAGACTCGAAATGACGCTCGGGGCGGAGGAAATCCGTGAACTCCACCAGTATCTCCTCGTCGTAGAGGTAGCCCGTGTAGTCGAGGATATGGGCCTCGATGGTGAGAGTGCGGTTATCAGGATCGCTCACGGTGGGGCGATAGCCGATATTGACCATGGCGCGGCGACGCACTCCGTCGGGCGTAGTCACCCACGCGGCATAGACTCCGGCCTTGGGTATAAGAGCCTGGGGTTCAATGGGACGGATATTAGCCGTAGGATAGCCGAGCGTGCTCCCGAGATGCTGTCCCTTCACCACCTGACCCAGCAGCGAGTAGTTGCGTCCGAGAAGTCGCGCGGCTGCCGCAGGATCTCCATCGGTGAGCTTGCGACGGATGGCTGAGGAGCTGACGGGATGATTGCCGCTCATATATTCAGGAGCGGGAATCACGTCCACGCCGACGGTTGACCCGATGGCGCGATATTGCTCCATCCCCTCCACGCGATCATGCCCGAAGCGATTGTTGAAACCGAGCACCAGAGCCTCGATACCGAACTTGCGGCGAAGCATCGAGAGAAATTCCGAGGCCGTCATGGTGCGCAGCGAGTCGTTGAAGCTGAGCATGATGACATCGTCGGCACCTGCCTCCCCGAGCAGATTGACACGCTCCTCAAGCGATGTGAGCAGCGGGGGTGTCTCGAGCGGCCGCACCAACGACAGCGGGTGACGAGAGAAGGTCACCACTGAGGGTGTGAGGTCACGGCTGCGCGCCTCGACACGCAGATAGTCGATCAGGAATCTGTGGCCCGGGTGGACGCCGTCATACATCCCCACCGCGGCGATGCGGCGGGTCTTGGAGTCAGGTTTGGTTATCAGTCTCATTGATTTTCAGTTTACTTCCTTTTATTAACACCTATTCAGGCCCCTGGGTTTTCGGCGAGATAATCTTTGAGGATTTCCGTAAACTCCGCGCCCGGTGTGACATGGACTGCCTTGAAGCCGGCGGCACGGGCAGCCTCGACATTGGTCAGCGAGTCGTCAAAGAAAAGAGTCTCCTCCCCGTTGATGCCACAGTGCTCACGCGTATAGTCGAAGATCTCCCGGTCAGGCTTGTAGCACTTTGCCTCGTAGCTGGCCACGATCCCATCGAAATAGTCCTCTCTCGTGAGGCCCTCCTTACGGAACTCATCGGCGATAAAGCCCTCAAACATGATGGGATTAGTGTTGGAGAGGAGATAGATCCCGTAGTCCTTGCGGAGCTCGCGCAATGCCCGAAGACGCTCCACGGGGATGCCGATGAGAAAGCGGGTGAAAGCGCGGTCGATCTCCTCGTCGGTCACCTCGCGGGAGATGAGCGGACGAATGCGGCGGCGGAACTCGGCAGCATCAATATCGCCACGCTCAAGTTCCAGGAAAGCACCTTTCTGGCCATAGACTCCGAGGAAGTCATCGGCATCCTTCATGCCGAGCTCCTCAAACGCCCTCACGCAGCGGTCGCGGTCAAGATCCATGATCACACCGCCCAGATCGAAAAGCAGATTCTTTATCA
>CAZOOY010000005.1:0-30661 GCA_964581555.1 uncultured Staphylococcus sp. | reverse complement strand
AAATCTTAATTTATTAGGTTCACACTACAAATTTACTCCTTTACGGAGAAATATCAAAGGAATACTTCAAGTTTATTCATTATGAAAATCATATTGAATGCCTCGACTTAGGGCACTATCATCTTCTGCATAAAAAAGAAAAGAGCTAAGTCTTTGGGACTTAACTCTTTCTTGAAGTTGCCTTGGAAGGATTCGAACCCTCACAGGCGGAACCAGAATCCGACGTGCTACCATTACACCACAAGGCAATCTATGTATGTTTGTCTCAACTTTTAGCGGGTTGTTGACCCGTTTTGTTTTTGACGATGCAAAGGTACAAAGAGTTTTCTTTGTGTGCAAATATTTGGCGATATTTTTTTGAGAATTTATTATAAACCCTTTCGACCGGTTGTAAACATGCCATCAAGGTGGGAGCCATCAGGGATGAAGTAGGCTCACAAAAAAAGCGACCCGATCGAGATGCCGGAAGAGGCATTACAATCGGGACGCGGTGATGTAAGAGTACCCCCGTAGGGAATCAAACCCTAATCTGAAGAACCGGAATCTTCTATTCTATTCGTTGAACTACAGGGGCTTATGGGGTGTCATGCATAAGTGGCCTCCGGGATCTGTTGCCCGAGTGGCGGAACTTTCAACAGACGGGTACAAAATTAGTTATTTTTTCGTATATTTGCAAAATATCAATCCCGATTTTTATGGACGTCAAGATCGAACCCTCATGGAAACAGGCTCTTGCAAAAGAGTGGGATAGCGAGTATTTCCGGCAACTCACTGATTTCGTGAGGGGGGAATATCGCTCAACTGTAATCTATCCTCCTGCTGCAAAAATATTTGCCGCCTTTGATGCCTGTCCGTTTGAGGACGTGAGGGTAGTCATTCTCGGCCAGGACCCGTACCACGGTGTGGGACAAGCCAACGGGCTGTGTTTCTCGGTGAATCCCGGAGTGGAAATCCCGCGATCGCTGCAAAATATCTATAAGGAACTTCAGGATGATTTAGGCGTCACGCCACCTCCGTCAGGCGACCTTTCGCGATGGGCCCGTCAGGGAGTGCTTCTGCTCAACGCCACTCTCACTGTCAGAGCCGGATCGGCGGGCTCGCATCAAGGTCACGGATGGGAAGAGTTCACGGATGCTGCCATCCGTGCGCTTGCCGAGACCCGGAGCGGACTCGTGTTCATCCTCTGGGGCGCATATGCCCAGCGTAAGGGTGCATTTATCAACAGGATGCGCCATTGTGTCATCGAGTCGCCCCATCCGTCGCCTCTCAGTGCTTCCAGAGGGTTCTTCGGAAGCCGTCCATTTTCGAGAGCAAACGAATATCTTATAAATAGCGGACAAAAACCGATAGAATGGTAATGAAATATACGATAGAAGAGCGTCAGGAACGTGCCCGCGCCATGCGCCGTGAGGGGTGGAACTGTGCGCAGTGTATTGTGAGAGCATTTGATGACCTCCTCACCCCTGAAAAAGTTGAGGCCGTCACACTCGCCGCCCAAGGATTTGGCTCGGGTTATGGAGGCAAAGGGCTCGCCTGCGGTGCGCTCTCGGGAGCGAACATGGTGATCGGGCTTCTCGGCGAGAAACCCCGTCCGGCCATCTACAGCAGTGTGGCCGACGTCGTGGACAGTTTCGCCGACCTGGAGGGGGGCGTGAATTGTGCCGAGCTAAAGCATCCGGGTCGTAAACCTTGCATGGATCTCATCACGGACGCCGTGGCTATCCTTCACCGTCGGCTTGAGAAAGAAAATGAATAAGTGGACGCTTGCAGGGCTGATGCTGTCACTTTGCGCTGTCGGAGTCTCAGCCCAGGAGGACACTTCGCAGGGAGTCATCAGTCCCTCATTTCACACTTTGCAGGTGGGACTCGAAGGGTACATGTTTGCACCTCCGGTGATAGATCTCCACAATCCTTCCGAGCGGATAGTCATATCCTTCGATGAGATCGCCGACGACCGGCGATATCTGAGATACACCCTCGTTCATTGCGATGCGGCGTGGCAGCCGGAAGGACTCGTGGATTCGGAGTTTCTTGACAGTTTCAATGAGGGCGTGGTGGAGGACTATGCCTTCTCGCAGGCAACACTCGTCCATTATGTAAATTACAACATCGTCCTTCCCAACGATCAGGTGCGCATCACCCAGCCGGGTAACTATCTGGTGAGAGTCTATGATGAGAGTGATCCTGACGACATCCTCCTGCAGGCTCGATTCTACGTCTCGGACCACAAGGTCGGGGTAGGAGCGGCAGTTACAACCCGGACTGACATTGACACCAACCGCGAGCATCAGCAGCTCGAGCTACGGGTGGACACCCGCTATCTCGACCTTGAAGACCCGTTCAACGACTTGAAAGTGGTGATAACCCAGAACGGACGTCCCGACACTCAGACCATTCTCTCCACCCCGCAGCGGCTTGGGAGCAAAGAGGTGATCTACGAGCACCTACGGCCCCTTATCTTCCCTGCCGGAAATGAATACAGGAGATTCGAGACTGTCTCAACAAACTATCCCGGCATGGGTGTGGAGCGGATAGAGCGCGATGCGCCGGTGTTCAACATGATGCTGTATGCCGACGAGCCCCGTGCCGCGAAGAACTATAATTATGATCAGACTCAGCACGGCCGATACGTGGTGAGAGATGCCGATGTCAATGATCCTGACACCGAAGCGGATTATGTAATGACAAATTTCACTCTGCTCATGGAGCCGCAGGAAGGATATGATATTTTCCTTGAGGGCGATTTTACCGACAGGAGATTCACACCCATGTCACGCATGATCTATAACGAGGCCTCCGGCGCCTACGAGCAGTCACTTCTTCTCAAGCAGGGATCCTACAACTACCAGTATCTGGCTGTTCCGGCCGGAAGCATGAAAGGTGAGACGAAATTGATCGAGGGAGATAAGTTTCAGACAGTCAATGAGTACACCATCATGGTATATCACAGGCCCAGAGGCTCGAGATTTGATCGGCTTGTCGGTTATACGACGGTGCTGAGTGACTGATCCATCTTCACCAGTTCGCCGAGCGGCTCACGCAGAAATTTACCCGGTTTCATCCCCTCCCGTCCGAGTGCTTCCTCGAGATAGGGCCTGAAGTACCAAGCCACCGAGCCGATGAAGCCGATCGGCAACTCGTGGCATCCGGGATAATTGCTGACGTTGAAGGAGAGGAACCTGCGGAACTCCGCTATGACGAACTCCGCCACCTCGGAGTGGCGGCCGGCCTGTTCGAGAATAAACGGTGCAAAGGATGCCAGAAATGCATTGGGCCTTTCACAGCGATAGACTCTCTCGATCACATCGGGCGCTCCGAGACGGTATTTCTCTGTGAAAGAGATGAGTACATCTTCGGGAAACTGATGCTTGAACATCAGGCCGAGAAAGAGTCTACCCATCACCGCGCCACTCCCTTCATCTCCGAGCACATATCCGAGGGGAGAGACATTGGCTGTAATCTTCCCTCCGTCCCATAGACAGGAGTTAGCGCCCGTGCCAAGGATGCAGGCTATGCCCGGATCAGGTCCGCAGAGAGCTTTGGCTGCGCAGAGCATATCACTCTCTACCTTTACCTTAGCGCGAGGGAACAAGGTCAGAAGCTCTTCCCTAACTCTCGAACGGGCCTCCTCACCCGCACATCCGGCGCCGTAATAGTCGATTTCCGTGACCTCATTTGCAATGCCGGTGAGAGAACCCTCGGCAGTCAACGTCTCGGCAAGCGCTCCGGGCCGTGAGGTCACGGCGTTATGACCCTGCGGAATGGTGATGAAACTCGGGTTGATGCCGGGAGCTATCACTGCCGCGGAGATTGATGAGCTTCCGCTGTCGAAGATGATCTTCATTCGTAGAGATAGAACGGCACGGTGTTGTTGCGGAACGCGATGGCCCCTTGCATCCAGAAGTCCTTCATGTCGGCAACCTTGTAATCCTTGGAGAAAAGTGCTCGAGGTTTAGCCGATCCGCAGACCATGTCAAACATTTTCAGCCGCTGGAGAGTGGCGTTTTCAAATGCCTTGTGAGTGGGATACATGGCCGCGAGTTCCTGCATGATATAGAATTGAATTAGAGTCAGGGTCGCTTCCTCGGGATCGTTGATATAGATTTGTACGCCACCCACGTTTGTCCCGCTGAATTTACTGAAGTAGGGCTTGAAATGAAGAGGACGGAATTCCACTCCGGCTAAATCGAGAGCATTCAGCCGGTCTGCAAGAGCTTGAGCGTCAATCCATGGCGCCCCCGTGAGGCCGAAGGGGATAGTATAACCGACGCCGATTGAGACATAGTCCAGTTCACCCATTATTCCTGTGGCAGGATAAAGGAAAGCCGTTTCGGGATAGGGGATCTGAGGTGAGGGAAGAACCCAGGGCATCCCGGTCATATCGAATGTCATGTCGCGGCGCCAGCCTTCCATCCTGATGACGGTCAGCGGGCTGTTGGGTTTTCCGGCGAGTCCCTGGTCATGGAGATAGGTGGCAAGTTCTCCCGGGGTAAGTCCATATATATAAGGTATGGGGAACTGACCGACGAATGATTCACGCCCCGGTTCGAGGACATTTCCCTCCACCTTATAGCCGCCGAGAGGATTCGGGCGGTCAAGCACCATGAATTCCTTCCCGCTCTCCGAGGCTGCTTTCATGGCCAGACCCATAGTGGAAATGAAAGTGTAGCTGCGGCATCCGATGTCCTGGATGTCATAGACAAGCACATCTATGTCCTTGAGCATTTCGGGGGTGGGCTTGCGGGTCTTGCCATGGAGGGAGTAGACAGGGACTCCGGTGGCGGGATCGACGGAGTTGCTCACGGTCTCGCCTGCCACATGATCGCCTCTCACACCATGCTCGGGAGCAAAGAGCGCCACGAGTTTCACCTCGGGAGCTTTAGCAAGGATATCGATGGTGGAGACAAGCGAGTTGTCGATTCCGGTGGGATTGGTAATCAGGCCGACACGTTTCCCTTTCAGCTCGGCGAAGCCCCCGTCGCGGAGCACTTCGATGCCGGGTTTGACCACCGCTGTGGCTGCATGCTCAGTCTTTTTCTTAACCTGAAGATCTTTTTCAACTTCAGCTACATCCTTGCTGACATTGCCGCATGCCACGGCTGCAAGCATAGTGAAAACTATTATAAGGTTAGTCATTCTCATCGGAAGAGTAAAAACGGGTTTATAAAGCAAAATTACAAATTTATTTGATTAACTCCACCCATCCTGCAGGATTATCTTTGTCAGAGGTTTGGAATTGACGTATAAATGTATAAATTTGCAGCCGTAACTAATAAAAACACAGTCAATATGTTTTCAGCCCTTTTCCAGATTCTCCTCACTCTCTTTGGAGCTGCCCCTCAGACTACGGGACAAGAAGTCGTGTCACGGAATAGTGAAACTTTAGATGCTGTCAGGGATAAGATAGATGGCGGATTCCCGGATGAGGCCGTGGAAATTTTAAGAAAGCTTCCCTCCTCCGAGATGAATGATGAGCTAAGGGAATATGAGGCTCTGGCTCTCATGAATATGGGTAACTATAATGAAGCGCTCGAGATTTTGAAGCCGCTGAAAAAGACCCGTAAGAAAAATGTGTTTTGGAATGCGCTGATGATGAGATGTTATTTCTGTCTGGGAGACGAGAAGAAGGGAAATGCCTATTTAAAAAAGGTGAAAGGAGAAGTCCTGAAAGATGAAAGGGCGTTGTGGTTGGTCTGTCAATATGGAATAGATATGTCCTACAGAAACAAAGTGAGAGATTTCTGGGAATGGTTTGAACTTAATTCCGATCTGATCAGCAGAATGATCAACCCCAAGGACATGAAGAGGGGTAAACTTATCCAGGTCATGGATGAAGGGCTGAGGATCTTAGGTCCTGACATCATGTTCAATATCGGCGGAGATAATGAGCTGACTTTCGCTGTCGAAGGCAATAAGCTGAATCTGTTCCGTTACCCCTATCTCGTCAAATCCATGCCTGAATCTCTGAAAGGTAAATGGAAAGTCTATCCCTGCAAGCAGCCGGCCGTAAATAATATGGGATTTCAAATCGGGATAGATGGAAAGCTCGTAAATACAACCGACGTAAAGGTATCGGCAGAATATAATTGGGAGAAGGATGGGATAGTGATCCGTTATTTTGATCCCACCCTCGCCACTCTTGATCCCATGGAAAGCACTCATGTTTTTACTACACTTCTCGAGTTGATTATCGGTGAGGGCCCGGTCAATAATTATGTCAAGGATATCCGCCAGGCATTCAGCGATGCGGGTATGATTCCTCTTTCTGATCTGAACGAATCATTTAAGCAAAAGCTCAAGGAAAGTATGGTAAAATATACCGCAGAGCCGAACATTCCCTATTCATTATATGAAAGCAAACATATGGATGTGGACACGACCCGTCTGCGCCATGACGTTCTTTTCGGTCTCACTCGCTTCTCTGAAATCAATGAGGATTATATCAATGGAGAGAATAAATATTACAATTATTTGGCCATTGAGGGAATAGAGCCCATAATGTTGATATTGGCTCAACCGGAGAATATGGATTTGAAAGAGTTTGTGGATTTCCGCAATAAGGTTTGGGACAGACTCACCGCTCTCTTCGATCAGTCGGTGATCAATGGTGAGGTATTCGGTGTGGCTTACGGGGCCTCGGGACGCGGTTATATCGACATGTTCCTCTATGATAGAAATCAATTCATCGATTATATAAGCCGTGACGAAGTCCTGGATGAACTTCTCACTCTTGATGACGGCACGATTTGTCCGACAAGTGTCGCACTGAAGGGTTTCTCAACCTACAGTCCGCTCCGATGGCTCAGAAGATGAGACTGACTTCTCATTTCTTCTTTATGCCGAAGGCCGGATTGACTTTGAGGAGGTGAGTGACGAGGATGGTGGCTGCGCAGCAGACCATTGTCCAAAGGAAGAAATGAGGGTAGCCGAGCTGCTCCTGAATCCATCCTGCGGCCATCCCGGGGAGCATCATCCCGAGAGCCATGAAGCCGGTGCAGAGGCTGTAGTGCGCGGTGGAAAATTCCCCTTCGGAGAAATAGATCAGATAGAGCATGTAGGCCGTGAAGCCGAATCCGTAGCCAAACTGCTCGATGAACACGCAGATGTTGATGATGAGGAGCGACGGATCAACGGCATAGCTGAGATAGACGAAGGTGAGGCACGTGAGCGACATACTCCAGGCCATGGGGCGGAGCCAGTAGCGCAGACCTTTGACAGCCGCTGCCAGACCTCCGATGATTCCTCCGAGAGTGAGGCCGATGATTCCGACCGTACCGTAGACAATGCCCACTTCTGCTGTGGAGAGTCCGAGACCTCCGGCTTCCGTGGGGTCCAGCAGGAAAGGATTGATGAGCTTGACGAGCTGTGCCTCGGGGAGACGATAGAGGAGCATGAAGAGGATGGCGACACCCACATTCTTCTTTCGGAAGAAGGAGGCGAAAACTTTGCAGAATTCACTACCTATCTCGCGGAAAGTCTTGCGCTCACCCGCCGATTGTGACTTCTCGACTCGTGGAAGCGCCCAGGAGTGATAAAGGGAGAATAACAGAAACAGAGCCGAAAGGATGGCGAACACTATGCCCCATGCCAGCGGAATGCGCCCGGTGGAGGTCTCGATGAGTCCGGCAATGATGACGAGAAGTCCCTGTCCGGCCACTGATGCTATACGATAGAAAGTGGAACGGATACCGACATAGAATGACTGCTCATGCTCCGTGAGGGCGAGCATGTAGAAACCGTCAGCAGCAATGTCGTGGGTGGCTGAGGTAAAGGCCACGAGCCAGAACACTGCAAGGGTGAGGCGGAAGAACATGGCGGTGGGGAGAGTGAACGCAATGAGGGCGAAGGAGAGGCCGATGAGGAGCTGCATGACCAGCACCCAGCGCCGCTTGGTGGAGATGATGTCCACGAAAGGACTCCAGAGAGGTTTCACCACCCACGGGAGATAGAGCCAACCGGTGTAGAGGGCGATATCGGTATTGGAGATACCGAGTCGCTTATACATTATGACCGAGAGGGTCATGACGGCCACGTAGGGGAGACCTTCTGCAAAATAGAGTGTGGGGATCCAGGCCCACGGGGAGCGGCGGGGAGCGGCGGATTTTTCCATCAGTATAATTTCGTTAGCACTGCACCGGGGTAGTAATGACTGAGAATGAGATCGTAGCCGTAGCCACGTTCGCCCATCACGGCGGCGCCAATCTGGCAGAGACCCACTCCGTGGCCCCATCCGGCTCCGCGGAGACGGAAGCGCGAGGGGATTCCGGCGGGGGTGAGATCGAGACGCTCCACGATGAAGGCCGAGCTGCGGAGATGGGTATCCGAAAGCGTGCGACGTATCATGAGTTCCTTACCGATGACTGTTTCAGAACGCGTCCCGACAATGCGCAGGCGGATGATGCGCCCGGACGGCCCGCGCTGCACAGGGACAAGGTCAACGATCTCTCCGAGATCCATCTCAAGGCGCGTGCTGATGAGCCGGTGAAGTTCCTCCTGAGTATATTCAACCTCCCAGCGGTAGAAATCGGGACGTTCGCGGTCATAGGAATTGAGCACCTGCGAGAGAATCTTAGAATCGGTGGTGTTGCAGAAAGCCGCAGGCTGTCCGGTGATCCACTTTGCGGCAGCAGTCTCGGCGGTGAGATCAGGGAGCTCGTCGGTATTGAATGAGTCGCGGCGAGCACGGAGGTAGGGATAGTCCACATCGTCCCAGCAGGAGGAGAAGACCTCCATGGCACCACCGCAACACTTGGAGAAGCGCGCGTCACAGAGCCGGCCATCGGACATCAGCACCTCACCGCGGGTATCGCTCACTGCGGAGGCAGCGTTATAGGAACTGATGCGGCCTATACCCTGATAGCGCTGACAGTGATCGTCGGCGCAGACATCGAATAGCTTGTGGTCATCGTGATCCCACCAGCGGATTATCTCTCCATCCTTCTGCCGATAGTGACGAGGCTCATGCTCCTTATGTTCCATCTGGCTCAGAAGCCACGAACGGGAGATGACGGCATGGGCGCGGAGAAGGGGAAGGGAGGAGGTGGCGCTCATCTCGCTCGAGATGACCGAGACGAGATAGTCTTCCACTCCGATGACGTTGATGGCAGTGAGTGTGTCGCCGTCAGGGACGATGCGCAGTGAGCCGCGGAAGCGCTGGTTCTCCTTGCGCTCCCAATGGAAGTTGACCCCAATGGTCACATCTTCTATGGTGAAACTGTCTCCCTGATAGGAGGTGGGGATGAACTCGAGTGAAGGGAATGTGCGGCCGTTCCAGTCGACACTTATCCCCGACGGACTCAGGCGGACTTCCTGCCTACCCGTGATGACGCTCTCGCCCTGGCCGGAATAGATGCCCGAGAGTGTGAACGAGATGGTGTCACGGCTGACAATACCAACGGTTACGGATGGCTGGTTCATGACTTGATCTTTTCAATAATTTCACTGAATGTCTCCGGAGTGACGCAGACCTCATCATATATTTTCTGAATGGAGGCCTCGTCGAGAGCCCGGAACTCCTTCTCGCTCACGCATGGGAAGAGGCCGAGTATCTCTGCGGTGGCGGGACTGATCAGGAGCTGATCCTCTCCCGTTCCGTAACATTCCGGCCGGTGACGGCGGCGGGGAAAGATGGCGATGAGAGTGTGTGAGCCATGTTTTCCGGCCACTATGTTCATCATCGGTTCCGGGTCGGAGGCCGGGAGCGCAGCGAGAACTCTATCAAAGAGTGGGAGGAGTTCGGCGTCTTTGGCTGAAGATATCATGATAAATGGTGCCGCATACATGTCGGGTGTAGGAACGATGATTCGACTCTTGCCCAGACGGAAAATCTCAGTGCCATATTCGTAAGCCCGGATGATATTCTTCATGTTATAACTGTCGAAGGCCTGAAAATGGAGATGGTCGGGTGCGGAGGCCCCGCAGAGTGGCCCGTTGTAGAACACGCAACATTCATGGAACAGGCGTGTCATACGGGCCATATCGCGGATGTGGCCGTCGATGCGCTGAGGAATATGCTCCTTATATATTATGGTGTAGTGAGGGATGCCGATGGGATAGGGATTGACAAGTATCTTGTAGTCCTCCCAAGGAAGAAACATCTGCTCGGCAGGGCGGGCATAATCGCAGAGGAAACAGGGACGCTCACCAGCAGCTGCGGCCTTGACGTCGGCCGAAGCTGAGGCTTTGCGATAATTCACTATGATTTTGGTGACATTCCAGGAACGCTGCTCGAACAGGATTTCCTCACTTTTCTCATAGGCTTCGTCGAGAATGTGATAATTCTTTTCAGCGAGGGGCCATCTGTCAATCTGGTCATCGAAGAATTTGGCTGTTATCTCGGGTGTGACTCGGATTTTCATTTCGTGCGTTTACGGAGTTCGAGAGTGCGGAGAAAATCTTTGTAATAATTGTTGCGGTTGATTCGCTCCTGCGAGAGGGAGTGATCGGTGTTATCCTCCCACCGGCGGCAGAGGTAGAGTGAGTCATAGATGCGGCCTATCCTGTAGTCGCGGCTTATGGCGAGCCCCATGGCATAGTCCTCGCCATAGCAGACGTCCGGGAACCCTATCGTGCGGGCTATGGGAGTGAAGAATGCACGCGGAGCGCCGAGGCCATTGATGCGGAGGGCATTGTTGGGGCCGTTGGAGTCGGTCCACTCGGCGTGGTCGATCAGGCCGGGAGGGAGTATGTTGCCGTCGATGTCCGTTAGCGTATATGAGCCGATCACCATGCCGCACTTCCCGGCATGAAATTTGTCGATGATTCTGCTCAGGGTAGAAGAGGAGGAGTAGAGGTCATCGCTGTCGAGCTGAACGGCAAAGCGGCCGCAGAAGGGGGAGCGGATGGCAATGTTCCAGCACCCGCCTATGCCGGGAGCCGGATCGGGCATATCGGAGGTCGAGATCACTTTGAGCCTGTCGTCCTCAGCAGCTATCGAGGCCAGGATTTCGGAGGTGCCGTCGGTTGAGCGATTGTCCACCACAATGACATTATAGTCAAACGCCGTCTCCTGCGATAGGGCCGAGCGGACAGCATCGGCTATCGTACGGGCGCGGTTTCTGACAGGAATTATCACCGATGCCTCCACAGGAAACTCATCTTCCGTGAAATCAGGGACGAGACGGTCTTCCGGCCTGACGAGTGCTCCGATCGCTTTGAGGTGGGCGGTGGCGACCTGCTCCATCTCTATCTGAGAGGCGCGGTTGCGGGGATCCACATAGGCAAAGTGAGCCTTTTCGGAATCTGTCTCCCGATCGGCGGGAGTTACGGTATAGAGGGGCTCGGGGATATGAAGCGGAAGTCCGTGGCGCATGAGGGCGAGGCGAAGCTCATACCACCCGGCAGCCTCATAATCACTCACGGAGTTGGAGAGGATCTCCTTCATGAGGTCGGTGCGGATCATGACGGCGTGGCCGAAGTCGAAGTCATCTCGGATGGATCCGGCCTGACACGGGATGAGAGGGTGGGGGGAGGAGATGTCAGTGAAGTCGGAGTAGGAGAAGGGCGCGCCGCTCATCTCCATGGCCTGCTCCCAGCGCCGAAGGGCGGAGGGGGGGATGGTGATGTGTTCGTCGGAGAGTCGCAGCAGACAGTATGGGCCGCCCGCTTTTGCAGCGGCCTCACGCATGGCAGCCGAAGAGAGGCGAGAGTGGGATGTAGCTTGATTCTTGTCCATATCATCACAAAGATAGCCACATTCACGCTAATAAGCAATTTTTTTCTTCTCTTCCTCGGAATTACGGTTAAGGAACAGGAAAATCCTTGAGGATGACGGTGGCGTCGGGCGCAAGGAGATAGAGCGAGGGTAGGGCCGGGAAGATGTAGATTTCTTTGTCCTCGACCGGATCAGTGGCGAATGTCACCGTCCATGCCGCCGGGAGGGAGTCCTTGGATGAATCCCATTTAGCTCGGTCACCGGCCACATCAATCGCCACGACAGGATAGGGGATAGGGACAGCGCCTGAAGCAAGGTGGGCAGTGATCTCACGGCAATGGGTGCAATCGGGGTCGTAGAATACCACGAGCGTCGTATCACCTTTCACCGCCTCGTGAAGGGAGGTCTTCTTTCCGGAGCGGGTCACCATTCGGAAATTGGACGCCTTATCCCCGGGCCGATTCTTCAGCGCACACTCCAGACCGTAGCGGCTGCGCTCCACCACGTCTGTCGGCACAGAGGTCTCACCGATGAACCCTCGAAGAAAGAGGATAAAGATATCCTCCGATCGCATCGGAGAGTTGGGATCGTCAAGATACTTTCCGGCAAACTTTTCGATGAGTCTCACTGTGGAAGGATCGGCAGAACACTTGCTGATCAGAGCCGCGATACTTGCCGCCGCATCTCGCTCAGTGGCGTAGGGGAGGATGCTGAGATAGTTGGAGAAGGTCTGCTCCATCAAGGCTGTATCACCTTTCTGCTCCGGACGTGTCATATCAAGCGCATCCCAGAAATGGGCCACAATATATGCCGCCCGCTCCTCGGGAGTAGTGAGAGTCGAGGGCACGGAAGGGAGAGGAAGTTCTGTTGATTGCGAATCGGACTCTGACTTTTGAGTTTGGACTTTTTCACTGGCACAAGCCAAAACAAGTACAATAAAAGGAATTATTAGATACTTAATCATCCTTCTCAATCCTGAAAAAAACAGAACTAATTTTTATCACGTACACAACGTATGAATATTCCCTCAGATATACTTGCATTGAGTGCATCATTAAGGGT
Source organism: uncultured Staphylococcus sp. (assembly GCA_964581555.1). GTDB lineage: Bacteria > Bacteroidota > Bacteroidia > Bacteroidales > Muribaculaceae > Duncaniella. The sequence continues at coordinate 17,946 of CAZOOY010000005.1, read as the reverse complement.
CTGACTGGTAAGTTGATTACCTTGCGTTTTTGTTACCAGAAGAAGAGGTTTGTCAGTAATTACAGTTGATGATCCCACACCAGAGGTGTTGAAGTATCCAACTGTACAAGAAATCCATGTCGTATTATTCAGTGTGGAAGTTAACACTCCTGTATTTCTCATAAGTGTAAGCTCCTCTTGGTTCGGTATTCTCCACCCTGCACCATATAATGAGTCACAAGGATTATTATTGATATATTCGTTAAATCTTTCTCTCATTGTAGTGATATTACTAGTAGTATTAGGTACTCTGTCGTCCTTACTTGCATACTCGAATCCGTAATACATACTATTGTAAGATGAGGTTATAGTATGGATTGGCATGTTTCCCGGTATGTTAGCAGGCCCATTGGCAGTATATGGATTCGTTCTGATAGAGGCAAGGTCATAATATGACATTCTAAAAGTACGGTTAGCTTCATCATGTGCAAATGCAGTACCAACTCGGTCATTCTCAAGAATATTACCACCTAAATTTGTACCAAGGTTTCGGACACATCTGATCTGCCAAGGGCGAATTTCGGTACCCGCCCATTCAGTAATTTTAGCATATAATGATGTAGATGTACCTTCCATTAGCCACATAACATTTAGTTTTTCATTACTTGAAATGATCATGTAACGAGAGCAATAGTCATTGGCGTAGTTACCATTAGTACTCCATCTAAAGTTATACTTATTATTACCATAACCTGAATATGTATAGTGCGGAAGCTGCGACACAGATTCAAAATCCATTACGGGGGATGGGAGAGAGGCTTCGCCGAGCATCATTTGGAGGTACTTATCCATAGCGGGAACGTACCATCTCAACTCATCGGGTTCAATACGTCCGTTACCGTTATTATCACGGTTACGATTCATGCAGGCATTTATTGCCTCGATGGTATAGTTGTTATTCTCTTGTGGATCATTAAATGTATAACCCATTCCTGAAAGGGTGGCTACACTGACGGGGCGGGGAAGCTTGTGGGGATTGCCAGACGCAATGGTACGGGCAGGAAGTTCCGGTCCACCCTGAGCTCGCAGACCGGTTACAGCTCCAACTTCAAGCGGAGCATCCAGATCAAGATAACTATCCCAGATTGGACGATTATCCTCATTAGCACTATTTATAGAAACAGAAGTCGTTGATGCGGACCCACCGGTTGTTAGGTATTGAGCAGTGTTCCACCTGCCGTTATCGGTGCTTGAGCCTCCTGCAAAACTTGCTATGCGGAGGTTCATTCCCTCGGTCTCGTTAAGGCGTTCAACCGCGATGGCTGAGCCGGCAGCTGTCCCACCCACCGTGCCGGAAGGAGTTGTGGAAGAGTAATAAGTCATCAAAGACTGCTGGGAGATGCCGTATTTCGAACGGGCATAAACACTGTTTCCGTCCGGCGAAACTTTCTGGGTAGTGCGGATGTAGAATCGACGCGGATTCTGGTTGACATAGCCCATCCATGCGGGACGAGCGCCCGAAGTCCATCTTTCATCTGCATATCCGTTCTCTCCGGTAAACATCGGCTCATAGGTGTACTCGTTGACAAAAACGGTGTACCAGCCATTTTCATCGGACCTCTGATTAGCCTGCATGTTGTCCCATGGAGTAGTCGTTCCGTTTCCCTTCAAATCAGAGAGGAGGAATGTGCGTTTTTCATTATTAGCATAGTTGTAACCGTAGCGTGGATGGTACTCGGCGAGGACATTCTGTCCTGTGGTGGCTCGCAACTCTATCCAGTTGTAATACTTAGGATCAATTGTGTTGCCGTTTTCATCAAGAATAGATCTTATGCCATTGTTGACCACCTGTTCGTTGGCATCAGAGATGGTGTATTGGTTGCCGTTCTCGTAGGCAATTATGATGAAACCGAAGTTTGGATCCGAAAGTTCTTCCTGCTTAAGCTGAATATTGAATGCCGCATAGTGGGCGTCAATATCGATGGTGGCATTGTCAAGGTCAACCACCATACCCTCCTCGCCATTGTAAACCTCATTTTCAGCATAAGCGTCAAGTCGGATGTCATTCACACCATTGACCGTAAGATTGTATGTGTAGTTTACATTGCGGAAGCAGTTGAAATCAGAGGCTTGATGATTGATGTAGCCCAAATGGATGATGTAGGTGGCCTCGCCGGTGCGGGTCACCTCGGAGCCACCCGTTCCTGAGGTGAGAATCTCTCCCTCATCGTCAACGCGAAGGTTATCTTTATAATCAACAGTGCAGGAGACAAGTACATAGGACGCCTCGTTGGCCGGAGTCCATACGTCGCCTGTCAGTGAGGTGAAGAGACGGGGTTTTCCGTTTTCCTGTTTTGTGAATTTCTCTCTATCGGTGTATTCCGTGGCAGTTCCGGTGTGCTTGTTTTCACTCTGCCAGAAGTCAAAGTGAGAGGCTCCATCGTTGTCACGGGTGATGAACTGCGAGCCATACTGAGGGACGTCGGCATAGTAGGTGTCGGCATCTTCCTCTCCGGTGGCCTGATCGCCAAAGTTGGCAAGCATACCCTTCTCGGCAGGGCGCTCGTAGAGCCATGAAAAGCGCGGGGCATTCATGACCTGATAGCTGTTGACTGTCACGTCGACATTATCGCCCGGAAGAATGTTGAAGTTGACATGCGATACAAGACGGCGCAGATGGATGGCACCGGTCTGAAACACAACTGTCCCTTTCCGGGCGGGGATGAAATAGTCCTGAAAGTCCCTATTCTGCCAATCACTGAGATTGGTGGGTTCGGGATGGGCACCTCCGACATTGATGTCGGTATAGCAGCCGGCCATGGTCAACGGAGGCTGGGGAGCACGGACGTATTCCTGAGTGGATGGAGCAATGACGGCGATGTCGAGAAACTGCTGCCAGGTGTTGGCCTCCTTAAGAAGCTCACTGAGAGGGAGGGAAGTCTCGGGATCACTCTTATTGACGCCCAGGTTTTCGACATTGGCAACGGCCACGATATAGCTGCGGCCGCTCTTGGACTTGAATGACACTTTGTGTTCAACCTCAGAGTCAGTGGTGGGAAGATCGTCCTCGACCACAATCCAGTCGCTTGTAGCTTTGCCGGACTCGGCGCTGTAGGTGCGCACCCACAGACTGTTGACCTGATTGAGGGAGGTCTGGTCAAGGTCGGCACGCGAGCGGACATCCATTTTGGGGAGAGCGACGGGCACCGTGAGGGTGACATCCTCACCTGAGAGGGTATAGTCGGGCATGTCGATGACACTCTCTTCCTGACAAGCCTGAAGGAGGGCACAAGTGCCCACCGTCAGGAGCAGGGTTGAAATATGATGTGTTAATGTCTTGAGGTTCATTGCTTATCTTGTATCCTTGTTGGAGAGGGGAGCGATGGCTTAGTTGAAGGTTATTCCGATAGGAGCAGGGATGTCCATGGGGCACACTGTCCACTTGAATTCAACCTGTTGCGAAATGCCGGTGATCTCGTAGCGATAGATGTGATTGCGCAGAAGGGCGGGGAGTGGGATGACGTTACCTTCGGCCGTTGTGGTGGTCATCCGGAAGGGGAGGGTCAGGCTGTCATAGTGAGGATCGGCATCGGCTTCACTACCTTTAGTCGTAACTCTGAAATAGGGGGCCTGGCGGGTGCCGATGGAAGCGAGGGAGTATTCATAGAGATAGCAGGAGTAGACCGGACATTTGTCCTGACGGGCGGCGGTGGCGGCAGGATCGTAGGCGAAGTCGAGTGAACAGCCTGAGAAATCGGCTCCTTCTGCATATTCATTATCGGCATTGAGGGTGGGAGGAACTGCATAGATGGATGCAGTGGCGAGAGTGGGTGCATTGACTTGCTGGGTCTCGGGATAGGTGACGTTTCTCTTCCAGATGTCCAGAGCAGGGAGAAGAAGCCCCTCGGAGAAATATCCGTCAATCTCGGCGCTCTGAATGCGCAGTGGACTCTTGGCGTCCTCCTGAGAGAAGACGTAACCCTCTGCTTCGGAGATATTTATGCGGTCAATAATTTCGATCTTGGTGAGTGCACGGAGCATGTTGATATCCTTGCCGTTAAAATTGACGTCGGAGAGATCGTAGGGTTGATCGGCAGTAGTGTTCAGCAAGTTAAGCCCGTTGATGTGGAAATATTGAAGACCTGCCATTGGGAAAAGCTGACGCGCGGTGTCGTCGGTAGCGGCCTTCATGAGCATGGCCGTAACTGGAAGAGGGCTCATAGGTTGAGTTGCCGTGAAGAGATCCTGAAGGGAGGTGCCAGCCTGAAGAGGAGGGAAGGAGATGTCCCAACCGGAATAGTTAGCGAGAATGAGAATGTAGAAATCTATGAATCCGTTGATATTGTCTACGAAATAAGGCTCGTCAAGTTTTGCGCGGACTTCGTAGATGGTGTAATCATCATTGACAGAAGCTATCTCAGCTTTAGGAGTGATGTCGGAGATGAAGTTTTGATCCTTGTCAAAGAGGATGTAGCGGAGATCATTGACGTCGAGATAGTTCTCATAGGTGAAACCTTTCTCGTCACCTGCGATATCGGCGGCACGGGAGGTGGAACCGACTGTGCGGGTGACTATCCGGAAACTGATCTGGAAAGGCCCGTCAGCCTCCTCGGGAAGAGGGGAGGAGCCGGAATCGCCGGAGCATGACGACAGGGCGGTGAGCAATGCCGTCAGCATGCAGAGCAGGAATTGTCGGCTATGATGTGGAAACAAACGGTTCATGACTGAGGTGTGATAAAGGTATTATCCTATGACTTCTTCCTGAGGGGGAACAATACGCCAGCCGTTGATGTAGATGCCTCCGGCGGTGTACCAGTTGCGGTCGGCGTCAAGGAAGAACATGATGGTGAAAGCTTCCGATCGGTCAAGATACTGCTGATTGGTGAGCTGACGGTTGTATTCACCTTTCACCATGAGAAGATACTGGAGGAGGTTGATGCGGATGACATCAATGTCGTCGGAATTGCGGTGGATGACGAGCTGCGGGGTGCGGTCGACCATAAGACGGCCGGTTGTCAGCTCGGCGAGCAGGCCATTGACTTCTCCCTCCGCGCGGCCCTCGGGCTTGTCAAATGAGGCTGTAGTCTTGGTGAGCTTCCAAGGAAGATAGGAGAAGGGGGTGTTGGAGATGACCTGATTTGTATAGGAGAGTTCGGAATTATCGGCCTCGATGGAAAAAGTGAATTCACCGGGATCTATAACGGTGCCGTCGATCGACTGGATGAGAACTTGGAAAAGGTGGGTGTCACGGGTGAGATCGACAGGTCCGATGTCAACACGGCCATAGGTGTCGGGAAATTCTACATTTCTGACCAGCCCGTGGAAGAGGGGAGTGATGTCACTGTCGGAATAGCGGGAGGAGCCGGTGCCTGAAAGTGGGAGGGTAGCATTCAGCTCGGAGATGGATGTGGGAGCCGCTCCGCCTCCGAGGGTGAACGAGACATGATTGTCGACAGGTGATTCGCCTGCGGCCCAGACGAGAAGGTCGTATGTGCCGGGGGCGACATTGACTTCCATGGAGTAGCCGGGGGCCTCGAGGGGAGCGCCCGATGCTGTCTGAGAGGTAATTATCCTGCCGTTGGTATCGACCACATAGAGGGTCAGCGACTTCACCCGATTAGGGAAGGCGTCGGCAAACGCCATGTTCATCGTATAGGTGAACGAGACATTATATTGCACAGAGCAGTCACCTTCGTTATCGTAGATCATGCTGTCGCAACCCGTAGTGAGGACTCCGGTGGCGAGCATGAGGGAGATGGCGCTGAACAAGTGTCGCAGGCAAGATAGTTTCATAACAATTGGTCTGTATATGATGTGTGTGGACTCCGCAGACGGGAGCAGTGAGGTGGATATATTGTCGAGGGCGCAAGGCCTCTTTATGGTCAATTTAAGTGGGAATTCATATGGCTGGAATTCCGGAGTGAGAGAGGAGAGGACGGGAGAAGAGAAAAAGAAGAGCAGGGGAGCGGGGAGTGGCTCGGGCTCCCCTGCTCTTGTAAGAGTTAAAAAGAATCTACATTAAAGAGTTACAGTCTGGGTGGGTACAACACGCCAGGAGAGAACGTTGAGACGGGCGGCAACATAGTAGTTGTCGGGGTCCATCGGGGGAACGAGAGGCTGATCAACACCACCAAGACCAACGCCGAGACCGGTGATGCCGGTTACGACGATATTGTAAACGTGGTTGCGGACAACGCCGAGGTCACCGCGACGGAGATTCTGCCAGTTGATCATGGTAGCACGGCCACCCGTTGTTGCAGTTCCATCAACGAGAAGTAGTTTGTTATCATCAACATTCAAACCCCAACCAAGATGACGGATAGGAATAGAGAAATATGCAAGACCCTGATGGAATTTCTGAGCAGTTGACGCAGAAGCCCAAAGGAGACGATTTGCCTTATTTAGGTTGGTTTCAGTTACAGGGACATATCCACCCTCGCCATCGTTAGCATCCTGATCATAGAAGTACACAGCAGGAGTGGGGGCGGTTGTGAGCTGAATCGTGACAAGACGACCGGGAACGTTATCATCGCCACGTACAGCTGCACTGGGATGAACTACAGAATACAGAGCCTCGTTCGTTGTTCTTGTAAGTCCATTATCATCAAAAATTACATTCTGATTAGCGATAATGGCTTTCTTGATATTGGCATCAGTATAATAGATGTCTTTTCCGTTAGAACGTCCGTAGAGATAGAAGGTGGGAGTAGCGGTCTCTGTATTATTCAGGCGGTAGTTACCGACAATAATTGCAGAAGCGACAACAGCCTTGTTGTTGGTATTCTCAGCGGTGATAGCTTCAATAGAAGCTGTGGTCTCACGTACATAATAATAACCGGAAGCAGATTTACCATCAGCAGAATTAGCAGGTGCAAATCCGGAAGTGGCGTTCCATGCAATACCATTAGGATTATTGGTGATTTCGGTATAGGAATAATACTTCAGATTATAGGGATCAGGCGCATTGGTCGAGGTAACATCTGTGATATTATCAGAGCACTGGGGATAAGTGTTCTTGTAATAGGAGGGAGAGCATGCCCAGTAGCTACGGAAGTTATCCGGATCATTCCATTTTCCTGCCATACCGGTAGCGGCGAATGCAGTGTTAAGATCAGTGAGAGTTGCAGGCTGAGTAGCAGAGGCACCATTAACGGTTGTGTTGAAACCCTTAGTGATATATGTGGTTTTGTCAATTGCATTAGGGTGCCAGTAGGTGGGAGTGAAAGTAATAGTACCATCGGTGAGAGTACCGTTTTCACCTGCGACAAGAACGGGGTATGTTCCTACGACAGTGGGTGCCATTGAAAGACCTATCTTCGCAGCATAACGCTCAACATAAATATCAATTGCGAGTTTTTGATCAGTCTCAGATGCATCAGCAGCGAGCACTTTCTTTGCATCATCTTCAGAGGAGAAGAGCTGGCCTTCAATGATGGGAGTGGCCATCATGCGGACACCGGACTGGCCGGTGATGGGGTTGTTGCCATAGTACACTGAGTTGCTCATAGCAAAGAGACCATTGGCACCCTGAATAGAGGTGCGGACAGCTGCATCAATCTCAGAGAGAGTCATGCTTTCGAGTTTGGAATTATCCACGGGGTTGACATAGCACATCACATAAACGGGCTTATCCTGACCCTGAGTCATTTCAACAGGGATAACGGAAGTCCAGAACTTCGTGACATTGTTACCGTCAACATTGGTTGTCCATCCGGTAGTAAGGCCGTCAGCGGCATCGTCAGAAGAAAGACTGACCATTTTTCCGGTGGGTGCACCGGATCCGTCGTAGAATACAAAAATGAGCTGTTTGATCTCACTTTCGTTAGTGACACCGTTGGAGAATAAGGCATCACCGTCAGCACGGCTAAGATTGTTAGTAGGGGTGCTGATGGAAACAGCCAGATATTGAGTCTGGTCAGATTCCACCTTCTGGCTGACTTGCCCGACAGGCTCGTCGCTGGAGCAGGAGGCGAGGCCGAGAGCCAGTGTGCCTAATACTCCGTAGAGAATTTTTCTCATTGGGATAATGATTTATTGGGTTAGAAAATTGAGATATTTATATGTTGGTTCTTCAATTAGTCAGGTCGTAGCATCAATTGATCCATCCCCAGGAGCGCATCTGCTCGATGACAGCGTCAGCCTCGGGGATGCCGGCTTGTGAAGCACGGCTGAGGAGCGAGGCTGCCTCGGAATAGTTACCCTGACGGGCCTCGAGGAGACCGCGGGTATAAAGGGCCTGGGGTGTGTCGGGAGCCTTGGCAATGTAGGCGCGGGCGCGGTCATAGTCGCCGAACTTGACGGCGGTTGTAGCGGCATTGAGGTTGGCCACGGGGTCGGAGGGGTACATGCGGACGGCAACTTCCATCACCTCGCGGAACTCGGGGGAGGAATTGTCGAGACTCTGTGCGTAGGCGTAGATCTCGGCGAGGCTCAGCTTCTGGGGAGAGGTGCCGAGAATAACAGCGATCTCCTTGAGATCAAAGTAGTTGCGGACATTGTAGGTGACGACATAGTCCGTGCGACGCAGAGCCGGATAGACATCGGCGAGGAGGATAGAATATTGAGAGGGGAACTCGCGCTTTAGGGCGAGATCACGCTGATCAGGAGTCAGTGAGGAATCGCGCACGACGGCGAGCATGGCGTCACGACTCGTGATGTCCATATCGGCGAGACGGGCGGCAAGACCGGTCCAATCCTCGGCTACCCACGAGGCGTGGAGGAGTGAGGAGGGGAAGGTATAGAGACGGCGGACGTAGTCGATGAGGGCCTCGGTGCGACCCTTGGCAAGGCGTTCGTTGAGAGCGTAAGAGCCCTCAGGGGAAGCGAAGCCACAGAAGTCGAGAGAGGTGATGGTGTAGTCGGCATCGGATTTCACCTTGTCGATGGTGGCGCGGATCTTCTGAAGCTCGGAGCCGTTGCTGCGGAAGTCAGGGACAATGAGGGTCTTGCCAACAGGGAAGTCAATGTAGGCCTCGCCACGTGCAGCCCGGGTCTTGACGACCTCCTGAGTGGGGGAGACGTAGATATATTGAGGGGTGAGCTCCTTGACGCGGAAGTCACAGGAGTAGAGGGGCTGATCGGGCGACATGGGGCCTATGCCGTCGCCGCAACAGCCTGAGACTGTGCCGGTGAGCACGAGGTCGCAGAGGTCCATCCAGCTTTCGTAGGGCATGATGGCCTGATAGGCATATGATTCCGGGGATCCCGCGCGAAGAAGAACGGCATCAGCGGGGATGGCTCCCGTGCGGAGAGCCTGATAGTAGCGGGTGCGACCTGCCACGATGACGGGGTTGAGCCAAAGGGTGTCTCCCTGAGCCACGACGGCAGGACGGAGCCACGCCTGATGGCCGGACTTGAGATCGAAAGCGGAGGGATGGATGTCCATGGTGAGGACGAGGGAGGAGGGAGTACGCTCGACTGTGGCGTCGGTGAACGAACCGTCGGGCCATGAGAAGTTCTTTTCGGCGGCTGACAGGGAGAGGGTGATGGCGGCAGCAGCAACGAGAGTGGAGAATAGACGTGTCATTGGGTCAAGCTCTAAAATAAACGACGGTTTCAGAATACATAGATCAGATTGGCTGCAAGCTTGGTGGGCGCCACGAAGTTGTCATGGCCTTTGCCGACCTTGCGTCCGCATCCGGCACATTCGTAGATGTCGTAGTCGACATGAATCCAGCCGACTGCGATCTCGGCTTCGATGCTCCAGTGGCGTCCGAGAAGCCAGGAGTAGCCATAGCCGATGCCGGCGCCGACGGCCCATCCCTGATAGCGGTGGTCGCGGAGCTTGGAAAGATTAATGCCAAAAATGTCGCGGGCGAAGCCTATATGGCCGATATTGTATTTACCGCCGATCGCATTCAAAGCGATGAAGTGGCCCGTGGTGGCCTCGCAGAGCCAGTAGCGAGCTTCGGGCTGGACAAACCAGTGTTTCCAACGGCGCTGATCGGTGATATTCCACGCGTTGAGGTCGGCTGAGATGTCGATGGACCATCGCGGGGCTACGCGGATTTCGGCGCCAAGATTGATGGATGCGGTTGCGTCGTAAAGAAGGTTGGTCTTGAGAGCTACCTGCTGAGCGGTAGAGGACAGATAACCGACGATACCGAGAATGAGGATCGTTAAAGAACGTAAAAGCCTGCTTCTCAGTAAGTTAGAATTGGGGGGGGGTAATTTCCCTAACTGCTTTTGCTTCTGAATAAACTGTCATTGCACAAAAGGGGTTTTCTATGGCTGTAGCGATATTAGTCAGTGGAGAAATGGAATTTTTCTCGGTTGATAGTGATGCAAAGGTATGGCTTTTAAAAATAAATTCAAAATAAATGTGAAAAAAATATCACATATTTTTTGACACAATATCATGAAGAATATGACAAATTGAACGAAAATATCGATTCAGAATACCTGTGATGATGAAAAAGGAGAGGATGCAGAAATCGCGATTTCTGCATCCTCTCCGGAAAAAATCAGTAGAATATCTTATTTAAACCCTTGATCAGAGATTGGGGTTGATGTCGTGCCACTTGTCGATGGGGGGGATGATGCCGAGGGAGATCACTTCGTCACGAAGCTTGCAGAGGTGATGGTAGCTCTGGTCAAGTTCCTTCTTCTCCTCGGGGGTACCGTTGACGGGGTGGACGGTGACGCCATTGGCATCGACGGTGGTCTCCATGGCCATCATGATGTGATTGTAGGTGCCGTTGTCGACGTAAGTACCTACGGGCCAGTTGAATTTCTTGCCGCCCATGGCTGCTGCAATCATCTCGATGGAGAGATAGGCAGGGCTCTGGAATGAGGAGCGACCGCGAAGGTCGATGATGTTCTTGCCACCCTGGATGACGCGCTGCTTCATCTCCTCCCATTCCTGCTCGGGAAGAGCCTTGGTGCCTATGATCTGCGAGAGGGGCTCGCCTGCCACAGTGGTGGTGGAGGCGAAGACTGCCATCTGCTCGCCGTGGCCACCGTAAGTGCGGCTGTTGACGATCTGATCGGCGGGAATGTGGAAGTATTTTGCAAGTTCGTTGCGGAGACGGGTGCTGTCAAGCGCGGCGAGGGTAGAGACCTGAGAGGGCTTGAGGCCGGAGTAGATAAGGGTGACGAGACCTGTGATGTCGGCAGGGTTGAAGATAACAACTACGTGCTTTACATCAGGACAGTAGCTCTTGATGTCCTTGCCAAGCTGCTCGGCTATCTGAGCGTTGCCACGGAGGAGGTCCTCACGGGTCATGCCAGCCTTGCGGGCAGCACCGCCTGAGCTGACAATGTATTTAGCATCCTTGAAAGCTTCCTTGATGTCAGAAGTATATGTCACGTTGAGACCTTCGAAACCGCAATGGGCTATCTCTTCAGCCACGCCCTGGAGACCGGGTGCATAGGTATCGTAAAGACAGATGTTGGGGGTGAGATGCATCATTGCGGCCGTCTGGGCCATGTTGGAACCGATCATGCCGGCTGCACCGACGATGACAAGTTTGTCGTTAGTCAGGAATTCCATGTTGAATATGTTTTATATGGTATATATGTTACATTCTTATAAAGTAACAAAAAAGTTTACGTTTTGTTCTTACCAAAAAAGGAGCTGTCTCACGACAGCTCCTTTTAATTTTTAAACCTTTATCTTAATCTAATACTATGAAAAACACACGTACAAAGATAATTATTATAATTGTGGAAAACACAATCATTAATTACGATTTAACTATATTTAACTCATGGGGGTCAGGCGCCTTAATTTTTCCATCCAAAAGTCAGGATGGAGAATCATCCCCTCTTTAAGCTTTTTTAAACCTGAAAATCGGTACCGATGGTTTGTGAAAATTGTTATTTAATTAGAAATAAAAAATGATAAGTATATGAAACTCAGAAAAAAGATAATATTAGCATCGGCAGCAGTCTTAGGGCTGGGGATGACGAGTTGCATGGGTATGGGTTGGTCGGTTTCTTCCGATCCTTACAGCATTGGCACGAACGTGGGAGTCTATGTCAGCGGTGGTAATATCCCTGCACCTCCGCCACCACGACCCCTCCCGCCACGACCTACACCGTGGCTCACCCCGGCGCCTCGCCCTGTGCCGGCACCTGCTCCGATCCCACGTCCTACTCCTTGGTGGTGACGCCTCAGGAAAATATAATATTTAGTCCCGTAACCGATACTCAATCATGAGGTCAGTTACGGGACTAATGTTATTGAAGGGACGGTATGTCGGGGAGATTATTCGCCGCTGAGATCTACGGCATAGACACCTCTCTTGCCTGTGGGATAGACACCGCGGAGGATCATGAGTTTCTCGTCGGCATTTCCTTTCATGATAGCTTTGTAGATCTTCTCCACATCCTCGGGTGAGGTGACACGGGTGTCGTTGATGGAGTAGATGATAAAGCCCTGGCGGACTCCGCTGTCGCGGAAGCGGCCATCGGAGAGGTCAACGACCTGAACTCCGGCAGAAAGACCGAGCTGTGAGAGAGTCTTCTCATCGACTTTCTTGAAAGCGCAGCCGAGATCGGTGAAGTCGCCCGGACGGGTCACATTCGTCGTGCCCTGGGTGTTGAGAAGCTTGACGTCGACAGTGTGAGCGGAGTTGTCTCTCACGTAGGTCACCTTAATTTTGTCGCCGGGACGGTATTTCGACACCTGCTCCTGAAGTTGAGCGCAGTTGTCGGTGGCAACGCCGTTGATGGCGGTAATGACGTCGCCTTCGGTAATGCCGGCCTCACGGGCAGAAGAACGGTCAGCCACGGAGTTGACATAGACACCCTTGGTGATGGACTTGATCCCTTTCTCCTTGGCAATGTCGTTGGTGAGATCGGAGATGGAGATGCCGAGGACTGCTCGCTGCACCGTGCCATACTGGCGAAGATCGCTGACCACTTTCTTGACGATAGTGGTGGGGATGGCGAATGAGTAGCCCGCATAGTTGCCCGTCTGGGAATAGATGGCGGTGTTGATGCCGATAAGCTCACCCTTGAGAGTAACGAGTGCGCCTCCCGAGTTGCCGGGGTTGACGGCTGCATCCGTCTGGATGTAACTTTCGATTCCCATGGGACGTGAGTGGGTGGTGCCTGCAATACTGCGAGCCTTGGCTGATACGATACCGGTGGTGACAGTGGATGTGAATCCGAAAGGATTACCTACTGCAAGAACCCACTCGCCCACCTTGAGGCTTTCGCTGTCGCCCATAGGGATGACGGGGAGATCGGTAGCGTCGATCTTGATGAGCGCGAGGTCAGTCATAGGGTCGTTGCCAATCACGGTTGCATCAAACGTGCGGTTGTCGTTGAGAGTGACCTCGAGACGCTCTGCATCGTCAATGACATGATTGTTGGTGACAATATAGCCGTCGGAGGTGAGTATGACACCGGAGCCGAGACCGAGCTGCTGCTCGCGGGGCTTCTCCTGAGGCTGTTGCTGCTGACGACGGCGCCCCTGGCCATTCTGGGGGGACCCGAAGAAGTATTCAAAGAACGGATCGCTGAAAAAACCGCCGCCACCGTTGCCGCCGGAGTAACCTTGGGGAGTGACGTAGCTCTTGATCGAGACGACACCGTTGATGGTGCTCTCGGCTGCCTGGGTGAAATCAGTCTCAGCCGCCGGGGAATGGCCGACGGTGTAGAAGCGGCCGTCGGCGGGATCGGTGGAGGGAGAGGAGAATGAGATGGCATCCCTGTCAGGCTGGAAAGCCTGCTTCATAGCCACGGCGGTGAGAGCCGATGTCAGAGCGGCAGTACCTGCTGCTATAAGAAAAATTTTACCTGTCAGTTTCATATTTGTGAAAATGATTGTATTTGTAATCTGTAACTATAAGACGGCAAAAATGGTGCAAAGTTATCTCAATAGATGAGGGTTTAATTTATTTTAATAGCTTGGAGAGCTAATTAAAAGATATTTGCAAAAAAATGAGGACTGTTTGAATATTTCTTAATAACTTTGTGTCTGCTATGTCACATCGCCTCTCCATCATTGCCATATTTCTGTCAGTCTTTCTGGGTCTGACACTCTCATCGTGTCATTCGTCACGGACAGTCACAACAGCATCTTCACATGGTTACACAAAAAAGGGTGAAGTGAAAAAGTCCTCAGGCACTGTGGCTCCTCCTTCGCTTAAAGGGATGGATTCCGCTTCGGCAGCTCTCATCAAGGAAGCTGAAAGCTGGCTGGGCACACCTTATAAATATGGTGGTAATGACCGTGGCGGGGTAGACTGTTCGGGGTTTGTGCTTCAGGTCTATCTGCGCGCTCTTGACATTAAACTGCCACGAACATCTCGCGAACAGAACGAGTTCTGCCAGAAAGTGGACAAGTCACGGCTAACTCCCGGCGACCTCCTATTCTTCAAGACCACAAAGGGGAGTGACCGGATCTCTCATGTCGGGATCTATGCGGGAGAGAATAAGATGATTCATTCCTCGACCTCGCAAGGTGTGATTTTCACTGACCTTGCAACGGACTATTACGTCAGGACCTATGCCGGCGCCGGTAAGGTAGGGCAATATCATTCTATGCTTTCTCGTGGCAAGAAAGGGAATGAGGAGAAAGAGGTGAAGAAGAAAGATGCGAAAAAATCGGAGGCTCTCCCTCGTGAGATTCCCACAGAAGTCTCATTGGATGATCTTGACCGCGTTATGACGGCGTCGTCCAAGGCTTCAACTACATCCGCTTCCTCTGCTGAGGCTGCCACGAGCCCTGCTCCTACAACTGAAAAGAGTGGGGGGTATACTACAACAGTTGTCACCTCTCTCCCCGCCAAAACCACGACTGCTTCATCCAAACCCCAGGGGCCTGTCACTCCGACTGTCCGCACCGTAGCATCGCCAGGGAGTGCGACATCAGCGGCTCCGGAGCCAAGCGTGGAGGATGCAAGAAATTCGGTGCTTAATTCAATTGTAGAAAAAGATTTATAAATCAAGCTGTTAATGGCTGAGACATCTTCACTTGACCGCAGGAAGGCACCTGAGGTGCACACATTCGGCCCTCTGACATTGGGGGGCGCCGAAACAATCATGCTGACAAACGGTGTCAGGATCCACACGATGGCCGATGCAGACTCGGAAGTGTGTCGTATCGCCGTGGCAATTCCAGGCGGTAATGCCGAGGAGACGCCTGACGGAGTTATGCGCATCATAGCGCCGGCTCTTTCAGAGGGGACCACCCGTCACTCGGCTGCTGAGATAGCAGGACTGCTGGAGGATTTCGGGACGTGGAGCGGAGCGTCGCTCTCGACTCATCACACGGTCTACACTCTGAGTTGTCTTTCGCGTTTTCTCAACGATCTTCTTCCTCTGGTCAGGGAAATCGTTCTTGAGCCTGCGTTTGCCCCCGAGGCACTCGCCAGCCTGAAGGAGACACTGGCTTCACGCAATGAGGTGGACAGGCAAAAAGTGGAGTGGCAGGCGTCGACTGCAATCCGACCGATAGTTTACGGACCGGACAGTCCACTGGCTGTGACGTCAACGCCGGAAAGCATCAGGGCGGTCAGTTCGCAGAGACTTCACGATGTGCACCGCCGGAGACTTGATCCGAGGAACACTCACATTTTCCTGTCGGGAGGGGTAACAGGCGATATGGTCAAGGGTGTGGCAGATGCGTTCGGTTCGGTCGGGGATGGATCAGTTTTTCCCATCAATCCCATTGATTTTCCTGACATCGCCGGCGGACGCAGCGTGTTCACGAATATGCCTGACTCCCTGCAGAATGCTATCGTCATGGATCTTCCAGTGATAGGAAGAGATGATCCCGAATTCGTGGCGCTACGCACGGTTGTAATTGCACTCGGAGGGTATTTCGGCAGCCGCCTTATGCTCAACATCAGAGAGGAGAAGGGTCTCACATACGGGATCGGGGCAGCCCTCCTGGGATATAAGGAGCGAGGTTTCCTCTCTGTCTCTACTCAGACGGCCACAGAATATGTGGAACAGGTTAAGGAGGAAACCCTCAAGGAAATAGAACGGCTGAAAGATCCGGCGAGCTATTCACCGGATGAGATCTATCGACTGGGACTTTATATCAGATCCGGATTGGCTTCGGCGCTTGACAACGCTCTCTCCCGCATGGATCTCTGGCAGAGTTATACTCTGGCCGGAGCAAATCAAGGCTATTTCGAGGAGCAGGATGAGATCGCGCGTCATCTTTCGGCGCAACTTCTCGCCGACACGGCTGCCCGATATCTCGACACATCGCGTATCGTGACCTCGGTGGCCGGCCGTAATTCAATCTAAAGCTGCATAGAGAGGGGGAGGCAACGGTTGAGATACGCCTTGGCCTCGTTCCACGGAGTGTATATATCAGCTCTTCCCGGGATAAGAGGCACCGGCTCTTCGTTGAGATCGACGCGGACATACAACCGTCCTGTAGACGAACGCAGCAGTGTCATCTGGAGATTGGATGCCATTGGAATAACGTGGAAATCCATCCAGTGGAGACCTACCGTGTCGAAGTAATTGGTCATGTAGTAGCATCCTTTGAGTCTCATGATGGCAAGCAGCGGCATGAGGGTTTCGGCGTGACCGAAGCGGAGGATGACAGGATAAGGGGAGGTACCGTCGGCGCCGGACTGGAAAGTGTCGATGAGATTCATGAGGAGCCGGGCTGCCATGTCCATCGGAGCCGAGGATAAAGTGGAGGCGGAATGGGTGAGATAATGGTGGAGGTTCTCGATGCTCCAGAGGGCGTTGTACTCCTCGGAGGTTAGGAATCGGTAAGGATCGACCGAGAGTCCGATGGATGCACAGCCGCTTACGACCTTATAGACATTGACTGCAAATTCTTTTTCTTCATCACGAGTCAGAGGCATTCCTTTCCCGAGCAGTCGTGAAGCTATAGCCGGAGAAGCATTTTTATCAGTCCAGTCATCATAGACTTTCTTCCAACTGTATGACTCCATGAAGGCCTGATATTCAGTGTCGTCCGTCCATGGACGCATGAGGCTGTTATTCTGCCGGCCGGACGATGTGTAGATTTCGATACGGTTGTTCATGCGCGCCAACTGGTGGGTGAACTCATTCATCGAGGCAATACAACGGGGGACGTAAGACGAGAGGGCGGAGATCTTTGTGCCGTCAAAGAGTGAAGGGAAAACCGCATAGGTGCGTGACGCGATGGCTCGTTGCTCAGCCATGCCAAGCGAATCAAGTGAGCCCCAACGTCCGGCCGTCACCTTGACGATATTCTCGCAGAGTGCCTTGAGTTGTTTTCCGGCCGGAGTAATGGATCTGAGAGAATCAGCCTTCGAAAGCATCCGCAGGGTTGCTGTGGTAAACTTTGCCGAAGAATAGAATCGTGCTCCATGCCGCCCCACATGGTTAAGCATCACGGGGGAGAGTGAATCGGGTATCACACGCGGCTCTTTCGGGGCCTGATAGGGCATAGCTGAACCTTCACACTGTGACGCGTTATATTTGGTGGCCGTGGGGTCGGTGGCCGAGAAAACCATCAACGGAAGCAGAAGAAGCGGAAGGAATATGGAGCGGAATCTTGTCATTTCAGATGAATTTGATTAGATTTGTAGCTCCAAAGATATACCAAAGATGGCAGATTTGCAAGAAATTCAGTCTTTACTTGCCTCCGGAGAGCTTGAAGAAGCCCTCAGGAAAGTCTCGGCATTGATTGCCTTGTCACCTCAGGATGCCGGTCTCTATTTCACCCGCGGGAAAATATACTGGCGTATGGGCCGACGCCCGGAAGCAACGGGAGACTATGCTCGTGCAGTGGACCTTGACCCTTCTTCTCCGGCCCGGCATGCTCTCGAACAGGCGCGGGAAATAGACGGTTTTTTCAATCCTGACCTCTATAATCCTTGAATGAATACAAGACAGGTTGGGGAGAGTTTATGATTGTTAAAAAACATAAATAATCTTGCATAGTCAAGAAAATAGCTCTACCTTTGCACTGCTTTTACGGAAAATAATCTGTTAGGCAACGAATCGCTAGCTCAGCAGGTAGAGCACAACACTTTTAATGTTGGGGTCCTGGGTTCG
>CAZOOY010000004.1:0-35486 GCA_964581555.1 uncultured Staphylococcus sp. | reverse complement strand
CGCACCTGGTTTGGGACCAGGTGGTCGCAGGTTCGAATCCTGTCACCCCGACATCTTTATGAAAACGTGTGTCAGAATGGCATGGACCGGTCGGGTATGCATTCTGCCACACGTTTTTTATGTGAATCTTCCCCTTAACTCCGGGTAGAGTTAGTAGATTAAAGAGTTAGAGAAACGAGTTCCCGGCCCAGTCGGTTAAGCGACGACTGGATCTTTGCGCGGGTTGCGGGCCGCGGTTTTGACACTCCGTTGGCGTAGTTCCACAACTGTTTCTGATTTATGCCTGTAAGGCGCTCAAGAGCTGCGTTTGTAAAAATTCCCTTATAATACAATAGTAAGGATTGAGTGTCAAGATGCCATTCGATTTCATACTCACCTTTAATTGGGTCAGGCCAACGATCTTCAGGTAAAGTGGTTTTAATCAAGCGGATGGCTTCATGGACATCATCCATTGTTTCCTTGACGGTATCACCGGAGGCATATATTCCCTCACAGTTTTCCGAGAAGGCACCAAAACTATCTTTACTTGCACATAAAGTCATCACTAATTTTTTCATACTGCAATAATCAATTAGTTAACCCCCATATTGGAGGCAATCTTTTTTTCATATCTAAAAATTTTATTGTTGTCCAAAAATAGGAAATATTTCCATTGATAACAAGAAAACAGTGGAAAAAGTTCCACTGTTTTCTGCTCTGTAATTTTAAATATATCTCCTGGCATTATTCTCCCCACTTGGTTTTCCACTCCTCGTAGAGGGGGAAAAGCTCAGCAGGACGGGAGTTATACCAACTGTAATTGTTGCGTCGGTCCCAGCCGAGTTCTTCGAGCGAACGGCGGGGGATACCGTCGCGGTCGCAGACGTAGATCTCACATTTCTCCAGATCATAGAAGCGTCCCCAGAGCGGGCCGGCTTTGGCATCGGCCACAAGGCAGGCATTGGAGTCAGCTCTCTCCCAGTCTCGCTCAATGCGGTAGCCCATGAGTTTGTGCTCGTCAAACCATTTCATGGCGCCGTGGATTGACTCACGCACGCGTTCGTCAGGCTCGGGAAGCGTCATCAGCAGTTCCACGAGTCTTGCGCTCTCCTGTGAGCAGAAAGAAGGCAGTTCATAGGAGCGGGCGGGAGCGGGAGCGAGGGTCACATGGTCGTGCTGCTGACACCACACGGTGGGCTTACCGTCCACACGGATCTGAGTGGCAAGGATACATTCTATCCCCTTGTCGAAGGCGGTCTTGATACGTCCTTTCAGTTCATCGGCCACGAGGTCACCCCCGAAGGCATCCTCCCCGTTCATGATCTGACGGAGCACGTCGAGAGTACATGCCATCGCGTCATCATTGTAGGTGATATGAACCTGATACCCCTCGGGATCGGGCCAGAATTGTGGCCAACCGCCCGTGTCCTCATACTGTCCTGAGAGCAGATACTCCAGCCCGCGTCCGAAAGCTTCGCGGTAACGGCTCTCTCCTGTGGCGTCATACATGCGCGCCAGAAATGTCATCTGTGTCGTTGTGGCGCTGTTGTCTGTCGTAGAGTCGTTGCGTCGTCCGTATTGCGAGCGGACTTTCTCCATCTCCTCCTTAGAGTGTGGACGGCACATGTCGACGTTCTTAGGCCAGCCTCCCGTCACCCTCTGGTAGGCAAGCACCTGGTCGGCTATCTGCCTGGCCTCGTCGGAAGCCAGCCACGTTTTGTCTTTGGTTTTCAAGCCGTGATTCTTTTTGGCCGCACTCACCATAGGCAAGAGCATCACAACGGCAAGCATCACGGAAAGCATTCTTTTCATGGTAATCTTTATTTTAAGGTTTTCATTTCTTATTCTTCAGCCATCCGAAACGGGTGCTCCAGTCCTTCATCACTTCGTCGCGCCAGCGAGAAGTGGTGGCTGTTCCCTGCCATGTCGTACTGTAGTCCTGCAGGTCGGTGAACCAGATTCCGTTTCTCCCTACCTCCACATGCGCCGGAGTGATGACTTCCGATCGGGCCGCAATCTCAGTGCCCGGCCAGCGGTTGGCCACAGCGAGTGTCCCCTGTCGTGTCTCGAATCCGGGAATTTCCGAGCTGATGGTGTAGGGCAGAATGGCGGGAGCCTTGGGACAGTATCTGACGCTGTAGACTCCATCCCCGATATAATAACCGGGCCACTTCTGTTTATCGATCTCAAGAGTGATGCACGCGCTGTCGGGAGCAATGTCAATCGAGGGTCCCGATATGCGCCAATCGAGGATCGAATAGCAGGCCACGCTGTCCCGGGGAGTGAGATCTCCCGTGATAATATACTTGGGCGTCAGGTGCATGGGCTCAAACCGTCCTCCCCAGTGCTCGCTGTCAGGATTGTCGGCATCTCCGCTCATCAGGTAGAGCAGGGTAGGCGTATCGCCCATCTTTGCCACACCCTTGTAATAATTGATGAAATCGTCGCCCAGCTTTCCGGCGCCTTTCATCTCCCGCTCCCACATTCCGCTCCCATAGAGCGAATTATCGTTGGGTGAGCCGATGAAGCCGCGGTAGGAGGCATTGTTCTCTATGAACCACAGATCGGGAAAGTTCTCCACAATATAGTTATAAGCGTTGACTCCCCACTTCTTGTTAGGGCCGCCGATCCAGTTCACCCTGATTTTTCCGGCGATATCGGGAGCGTCGTGGAGTGCCTGGGCCACATCCTCGAGACCACCCCACACGAGTACCCACAACGGGCGGCTATCCTCCCTGCGGGCGCAGTCAATTATCATCTGCGATCCCTCCGTGGGCTCGCCATACCCTCGCAGTGAGGGCATCCCCTTACGTCCCTGGCGGGTGATGGCGCGCAATTCATCGGGACTCGGATAGTTCCCGCGCTCAGAGCCATAAGTGGCGCTCAGACCTGCCTTAAGTGACGGCAGATCCTCTTCATACATATCTATCATCCTCAGGATCTCCTCCTTGCTCCCGTCCCCGTAGGAGGGTGACGACACCAGGCCCTCGATGTCAAATTCATTGGCATACATCAGGAGATGTATCATCGACTGATTGTCGTCGGGATCCGTACCACCGATGTCAGTACTGATGAGTATCCTGTGGCGCCCATGTGAGCAGACCGCCGAAAAGAGAAGAAGAAAAGTGAGAAAAACAGTGCGTAGTTTCATGGTAAATATAGGTGGGATTGAAGAGTTGCCGCTGTTATTTCCTCCCGAAGTCAGCCGGGATCTCACCCCAATTGGGTGTGTCCCATGTGAGGATGGGGTTGGTGGGGGTGTTGGAGTGGAGCCACGCGGTGGCGCGGTCAAGCATCTCGAACAGCCTTGCGTTCTGTGGCGTGCGTTGGAGCGACGTCTTGGGCATGCGGTTCTTCACCCATGAGCGTGCCGTCCGCGAGTCAGTATATATAGGTGTATCCGGTCGCCCCTGCGCTTTCAGCAGAGCCAGCCCATGGACGAGGGCGAGATACTCTCCGATATTGTTGGTGCCACCCTCCAGAGGGCCTACATGGAAGATTCTCTCTCCGGTCCTCACCCAGACGCCCTGATACTCCACCGGTCCCGGATTCTTCGAGCATGCGGCGTCCACGGCCAGCGAGTCAAGCCTGATCTCGGGATGATCGGCATAGTTGACAGGGTTGTCGCGGTGACCTGCTATTGCCTTCAGTATATCCATCTGGTCGGCGGGGTCGCCACGGAAAGCTGCCACGGCCTCCTCCTGGGAGTTGAAACTGCGGTACTTTGCTCCCGGATACCCCTTGGTGTGGAGCTCACACTCCTCCCATGAGTCAAAGACTCCGGTGGCATACCCCTCCCAGACGACATAAAATTTCTTTCTCGGAGCCATTACGAAAGGGTGAGATAGATTGAGATGTCCATGCTGCGTGTGCGCATTGCGGTTGCTATGCGCGGATTCACGATCTTGCCGAAGAATGTCAGCGTGGCCTTCTGGATTCCCGGCAGCATCTTGAGCGCATTGACCGCACCCTCGCAGGTCATGATATTTTCCATGAAGGTGAGGAGGGTGTTGCTCAGCGCCATTGCTGCTGTACGTGCCACGGCGTTCCCCGCATGGACGAAGCAGATCCTCCCTTCGATCCTCTCGGAGGCCTCCACTGCCGAGGCCATAGCCAGGTCGACGGGAGTCATCGAGGGGAATGCCGAGCCATCGGCATCGGGATTGAGGTCAAATGTCACAACGCCCCGCTTCATGATGCCTACAGTCTCCGTGTGAAGGGCGAACTTTTCTTTCGTAGGGGTGACGATCACCACGTCGGCCGAGCGGAGCGCGCCTTCGAGTGTGCGCGGGTGGAGAGAGGAGGTGATGACGCCCCCTCCGAGCTGACGGGAAGCACGGCGCAGGGAGTAGACATCGTTGTCGAAGATCCTGACGGTCGATCCCAGGCCGGTTGCCGAAAGGGCTGCGGCGCAGGCTGCGATACCCGAGCCGATGATGAGTGTCTCGCAGGGGACGATTCCGGCCACACCTCCGAGCAGGATTCCCTTCCCCCTCTGGGCGTCGGCGAGTAGAGATGAGGCGATGGCCACGGCCGCGCGCCCATCTATCTCAGCTAAAATGTCGGCGAACGGAGTGTTACCCTCCCGGTCCTCCACAAGGTCGAGCGCCACTGTGACGATGTGGCGGTTCAGGAGCTGCTTGACGGTCATGGTGTCTGACGCGGCCGAGCGGAGCATCGTGAGCAGCATCGCTCCGCGTCGCATTGCCGTGACATCAGCCGAGGTCAAGGCCGACGGATGGATCACGATGTCACATCCCAAAGCCTCACGCCGGGAACATATCTCGACCCCCGCGCGTGTATAGGAGCCGTCGGAATAGTGGATGCTGGCCGCTGCTCCCTCCTGCATTTTCACTCTGAACCCTCTCTCGATGAGCTGTCCCGCTCCCTCGGGGGTGAGGGGGAAGCGCCTCTCGGCAGGATCGCAGCATGAGGGTAGGCCTATGGTGAGTGACCGGCGCGACGTCATGGTCTCGCATGGTTGTTCGAGAGGGGTGGGAGAAGTCATGGTGTGATGATTTGGTCAATGAATCGTCCGACGGTGGCTGCCACCTCTTCCTCATTCTCAAGCAACGAGCTGTCAAAGAGAACTCGTGCGCGTGAGTAGTGGGGCCGGCGTGTCTCCATCTGTCGGGTGATGAAACTCTCTATCTCTCCGTCGGTCAGCGACGCGATGAGCGGTCGTTTCGCTTTTCCTTCTTTCAGGCGCACCAACAGCCGTTCATGGTCTGTCACGTCGAGCCACACCGTTATGCCGCGCGCGTTCATGAAATCCATGTTTGAGCCGAAACAGGGTGTGCCTCCGCCGCAGGCTATTATCGCGCCCCCGGGAGTCTCCGAGGCGGCGGCGAGTGCCTCCGTCTCCATCTCTCTGAACGCGGCCTCGCCGCGGGAGGCGAAGATCTCCCTGACGGTGCAGCCCGCTCGCTCCTCGATGAGATCATCGAGATCCACAAACGGGCGTCCCGTAGCCCGGGCAAGCGCTCTTCCGAGCGTCGTCTTGCCGCTGCACATGTATCCTATGAGATAGATTGGTTTCATCGTTGCGCAAATTTACGATTTTTCACCAACCTAATCAAATTATTCGTCGGACTGCACCGCGAATAATTATCTACTGATTGGCCTTTCTGTGCTTCTTGCCGATATTGGTCAGGAGCATTCCGCCTATGATGATTGCCATGGCCACCACCTGGATCCATTTCAGATGGTCGAGCCCCATTATCACAGCCGACAGTGTCGCGAAGACAGGGAGCAGATACTGGTAGAGCGACACGAGTTCCGAGCCGATCTTCTTGATGGCAGGCTGGACGAGGAAGTAGGCTATGAACGTCGGGCAGAGCAGGATGAATCCGATCTCAAGCCAGGGTGCCGCTTCGGTGGTGTGCAGGATGGGGAGCGGAGTCTTCAGTATGCCTGGGAGGACAAAGAGCATCGGCACGGATGCGAAGAGGAACACCCAGCGCAGCATATTGATGGGCTTGTATTTCTTGGTCGGTCCCTCAAGGATCACGAGATAAAATGCGTAACACATTGTCGATGCCACAGCGAGCAGGTCGCCCAGCAGATTGTCGCTGCCGTTCTTACCCCCCTGCCCGGCGAGAATCACGGTCACGGCGCCGGCCATGGAGACCACTACGCCGAGATATTCCATCCATGACGGACGGCGATGCTGGAAGATCACACCGATGAGGATGACAAATACCGGCGGCAACGTCATGATGATAGATATGTCGATCGGGTTGCCAAACTTAAGTGAAGTGACGAAGAGATAGATGAAGAGGAAGAGACCTATCATGCCGCCGAGTCCGAGCTTCACCCAGTCCTCGCGGTCTATGCGGACGCACTTCACGAAAATCGAAGCCAGCCACATTAGCGCACATCCGCCCACGAGTCTGACGAGCACTATCGCATCAGGCGTCATCCACTCGGGGATAAGTGCCTTGGTGAATGAGACGTTTACGCCCCAGAAGATTGTGGCTATAAGGATACAGGCGTTACCGATCAGCGCGGCGCCTGCGCCCGGTTTCCGGCCCGGGTCTTTGAGAGGAAGGTCAGGGGTGATTGTTTTCTGTGATTTCGTAGTGTCCGCTACTGCGGGTTGTGATGTCTGTTGGGAGTTTTGTTGAGAATTTTGATCCATAAATAAAAAGTCTTTAATTACATAACGTCTCCCGGCCCCGTAGAGTTTCCTTCTCCCGCAATAACCTTTCTGCAAAAAAACGGCAGGGTGACGGATCGTCCGTCACCCTGCCGGAGTTATGGCTTCCTTGCGGGAGAAATTACTTGTAGAAAGTGGTCATCTTGTTCTTGACTTTCTGCTTGCCGAGGAGGATGCGGTCAAGAGAATTGCCGAGGCGGGCGGCGCCGCGCTGCTGGTTGTAACGGACAGCGCTCTCGTCGAAGTTGTAGGGACGACCCTCGTTGTCGACACCGACCACGGTGAAAACTACCACGGCATTGTTGGCCTGCATGGGGCCTACGAGAGTGCCGGGCTTGGCGGCTGCGACTTTACCCTGTACTGCTGACTCGTTTGCACCGAGACCGGGGATGAGATACTGGCTGAAGTTCACATTGGCAGTATCTACGTCTGCCTTCATGAGCGATGCATAGCCGGCCACATCTTTGGCTTTGCCCTGATAGTCGGCGATAAGTTTCTCGGCCTTTTTGTCGTTGCGGGCACGCATGGTCAGCATGGTTGCGAGCTGAGGATCGCGGGCGGGAGTATAGTCGTCATAGATATCATCAAGAGCCACGGCTACGAAACGGCCGGTCTGGATGTCGCCGAACACGGGTGAAACCTGTCCCTTCTTGGCATCCATCACCCATGCCACTGCGTTATGAGAATCGTTGAGGTTGCCGAGCATGGGAGAGGAGACAGTCACGTAGGCGGGGAAGGTGGTGAAGCCGGCAGCCTGGGCGCTGTCCACGAATTCCTTGGCGGTCTTGTGGGTGGAGACGTAGGTCTGCAAGCGGCTCTCGAGCTCGTTGACGGTAGCGTTGGAGGGCTCGGTGGTGAAGGTCACGTTGGCGATCTCATAGACGGTGACGGGAGCGGTGCGCTCAGCCACACGGATGATACGGCCACCCTGACCGAGGGTATCGGGAGCGAAGTAGACGCCGGTGGCGTGTCCCTCGATGAGCTCCTTGACCATCTGTGAGTTGGGGTCGAGAAGTGATACCTCGGAGTCCTTCTGTGAGCCGGCCACGAGGGGCGATGCGGCGATCGAGTCAAAAGCTGCACCGGCATTGAGAAGGGCGGTGAGGGAGTCCACCTGTGCGCGGGTGCCCTGCACGGCGAGGAAGTCGAGCTTCACGCTCTCGCTCTCGGTAGTCTTGCCGAGAAGCTTGGCGATGGTGTAGTCATTGCCCATCTTGCTGACGAGGGTCGCATGGCCCACCGAGAGGGAGTCAAGTGCGCTCTTGAGACGGGCCTGCTTATCGAGGTCGTTCTGTGAGAGCTTCTCACGGTTGACAACAAACTCGGTCATTTCAGCTACGCCCTGGATGTCGGGCTGGGTGTTGAGAGCCACGATAGCCTCCTCCACTTTCTTCTGGCCGTTGAGCACGTCGGCGGGTGAGGGAGTGATGTTTACTGCGATATAGTTGGCGAGACGCTGCTGCTCGTTGATGGCATAGCGCTCTTTCTCGGAATTATAGAGACGGTCGATGTCACTCTTCTCCACGTTGAAATCCTCATCCTTGAGAGTGGAGAGATCCTGCTTGGTGTAGACCACACGGGCAGTCGTGTTGGCCTCGTCATAGATAGCCTTGGCGTCGAGGTCGTTGGCCTGGAGCACGCCGGTGAATAGTGTGTTGAACTTCTGCTGAAGGAGCATCTTCTCCACATTGTTCTCGAGATCCATCCAGTACTGCTGGAGCTGGAGTGCCTGCTCCTGGGGAAGACCGTACTTGGTGGGGTTGAAGGCCATGTCGTGGGCGGTCACGGCGTCAGGGAGCTGAAGCTGCTGCTGGATCATGCGGTCAACCATGGCTGAGTTCTTGCCGACCATCACCTCAGACAGTTCGGCATCGGTCACGGTCAGACCAAGATTCTCGATCTCCTTGTTGAAAAGCTTTTCAGCTATGATAGCGTCAAGCACCTGCTGCTGGAGCACTGCATTGTCCACTTTCTGGCCGCTCTGCTGCATCTGCTGCTGAGCCTGCTGGACACGACGCTGAAATTCCTGAACGTCTACTTTCTGGTCGCCTACCTTGGCGATGGTAGTACCGGTGCCGAAGAGAGTGCGGCCCGAAGTAAAGAAGTCACCGATGATAAAAGCCAGCAGGGCGGCTCCCACGATGATGAGCAAGAGGGCGGACTTGCTGCGGATTTTTTCAAGTGTTGCCATTCTATGTTTTAAGGTTTTTTGATTTTTGGCTGTGATAATAACGGTCAAATTCCACGCCTGCAGGGGCAGGATGCGGAATTAACGCACAAAGATACAACAATTACACCGGAAAACAAAGTAAATCCATATTATATAATGTATAATTCCTGCCGTAAGATGCATTATCCCGAGGACTTTTTCTCTCACATCCTAATTACGCATCATATATTTCCCCACTCGGGCCAGAATATATGCTGCCGCCATGATGAGAACGATGAGGGCCGAGCAGGGGACATTGATCACGGTCGACAGAAACAATCCGCCCACGGAGCATAGCAGCGAGATGACGGCCGAAAGTATCATTATCCTTCCGAAACGTCGCGCGAAACACTCTGCCATCATCTGCGGGAGCGCGAACATCGACATGAGCAGCATCACGCCCACGAGGCGAATGGTGAGGACGATGCACACGGCCACAAGAACGGTCATCACCGTGGTGATGAATGTCACCGGCAGATGACGCACGCGGGCGAAGTCGGCATCAAAGGCACACATCACTATCTGCCTGTATCTCACCGCCATGAATAGGAGCAGGACGGCGGTGAAGATGCCGAATGCAAGCAGATCGGCGCGTGAGATGGTGACGATGTTGCCGAAAAGAAACGAATTCAGTTCAGGCACATATCCCGGCGTGAGGAAAATGAAGAGAGTGCCGATGGCCATGCCGATGGCCCAGATCACGGCTATCGCCGAGTCCTCGCGAACCTTTTGCCGTGACGACATCCATTGCACTCCCAGCGAGGAGCCTATGGCGAACAAGGCCGCTGTGGCCACCGGACTGACACCTAAGAAATAGCCCAGTCCGAGTCCGCCGAAACAGGCATGCGTCACGCCTCCCGAGATGGCTACGAGCCGGCGGGAGACAATGTAGGTGCCTATCACGGCTGAGGCTATGCTGAGGAGCACCACCCCTGCGAGTGCATTGCGGAAGAAACTGTATGCCAGTATGTCCATAACTGTATCGTTGATCATTTGCCTCTGTCGCCGCAGAGCATTATCCATTCGTCGCGTAGGCTCAGCGGAAGAGCTATATCGCGGTGGGTCAGCGAGATTCCCCAGGGATAGACATCGTCAGGGAGGAGCGTGTAAAGCACCTGGCGGAACTCCTCGACCTCCTCTGCCGAATATTCCCCGGGGTCCTTCCCGGAGAATCGGTCAAGCTCCTCGTCATCAAAATAGACCGGCTCGCCCGTCTCGATGATCTTGTCGCAGATGGCATGACGTCCGCAACACCCTTCGGTGACGGGGCTCTCCGCGCTGTCGGTTTCCACGGCTTCCGGGCCTTTTTCTTTATCCCTCGTCAGCCAGAGGATTAACCCTGTCAGCGCGGTAACGGCCAATATGATGAGCGCTCCCGTCATACTTCTGCTTCGGGCTCGGGTAGAGGGGCGTCACCGTCAAGTGTCGTGAAGCCGGCTGAGCGCAGGTCATCCCAGAAGTGGGGATAGGATTTGCTCACCACCTCGGCATCACGAATGATAATGCCGGGGATATAGAGGGCCACGGGTGCCAGACACATTGCCATCCGGTGGTCATCGTAGGTGTCAAATACCGGAAGCTCCGAGATGGGCATGCGGCGCCCGTCCCAAGAGATGATCCCCCGACCGTCCACCTTGATCATCACGCCCACCTTGGCCAGTTCGCGGCGCAGAGCCTCTATGCGGTCCGTCTCCTTGATGGAGAGGGTGTTGAGGCCGGTGAAGCGGAATGGGAAACCGAGCATGGCGCAGGTCACCGTGATGCACTGCGCGAGATCGGGACATTCCGAGAAGTCCATGTCAGCGCGGGCGTCGGCATCGGGATTGGCACAGAGGTCAGTGCCACCTTCCTCGCCTTCGAAGTCGGTATCCACTCCCAGGCGTGAGTAGAGCGTGGCTGCCACTCTGTCCCCCTGACATGAATCCTCGACGAGATTCTCTATCGTGACCATACCTCCCGAGAGGGCTGTGATCTCATACCATGCGGCGGCTGCGCTCCAGTCTCCCTCGATTTCGGCAGGAGGATTGGGCGCGGTGTAGTCGCCGGGACGAACGGTGGCCGTCTCGCGGTAAAGCTCGCACTCTATTCCCGAGTCGGCCATCATCTTGAGTGTCATCAGTATATAGGGGCGGGAGACTATCTCGCCGTCAAGCGTAAGCTCGAGGCCCTCCTCCATTGTCGGAGCCACCATGAGGAGCGCCGAGATAAATTGGGAGCTGACAGAGGCGTCGAGCGTGAGTTTTCCTCCTTTCAGCCGGCGCCCGCGGATGTGGAGCGGGGGGAATCCCTCTTCGCCTGCATATTCGATGTCGGCACCGAGCGCACGCAGGGCCTCGACAAGCACTCCGATGGGGCGCTTGCGCATCCTTTCCGAGCCGTCGAGCACCACTTCATGACCCGGGCGGCTGGCATAGAAGGCTGTCAGGAAACGCATGGTGGTACCTGCGGCGCCGACGTTGACCTCGGGGGCCGAAAGGTCGGCGAGAGCCTGCCGCATTGCGTCGGTGTCGTCACACTCCGCCACTCGTGTCAGCGCCGCGGCGCCGGGAGTGAGAGCGTTGATGATCAGTGCTCTTGCGCTCATGCTTTTGCTCAGGGGAAGTGTCAGCCTCGCCTGCAGGAAGTCGTCGGGGGGAAGTATTCTCAGGTTCATTTCTCGGAGATGTCGGTGAGTATGGTGTTGGTGGCACCTCTCCAGGGGAGGGAGCCGTAATATTTCTTGGTGGTGATGGTGACGGGACGTCCCGTGCCCTGATAGGACTGGAGCAGGCGTCCGAGAGAATCATCGGGGATGGAGAACTGGAAGTCGCGCGAGTAGATGCGTGAGCTGTCGGAGATCTGGGTCTCTGGCACGAGCTCACCCTCGAAAGTCTTGAAGAGGATACCCCGTTTCTCCACCACCGTCACGTAGCCGCGTGTCCGCGAGTCGGTTGTGTGAGGGATATAGTATCTGATGTAGAATGCGACGGCAAGTGATGCGATCACGATGACGAAAAACCATGCGAAGAAGCCGCATCCGCCGCGGCGTGACCGCCGGCTGCTCCTGCGCTCCTCTTCCTCCTCCGCTGCGAATGAGAACTGACGGTTCTGCCGGATGACGGGCGGACGCACCGCTTTCTGCTCCTCTTCGTTGTCACGGGAGGGGTCTCCACTCTTATTCTTGCTGAAATCGTGGAGGAAGAGATCCTCTTCTTCTTCGTTGATGAGTTTCATCCTGCTGTTCGTTTGGATAGTGCGATACAGATAAATGTAAAGATGCCGAGTGCGATGAGCGAGACGGTCTGCACACCCATCACGAGATTGGCGAACGTTGTGGCGTAGGTCCGGGTCAGTCCCGCCACCGGATAGAGCCCGAGTCCGAACACCATAGCCCACTGGTAGGGACCGATACCCCCGTTGGAAGGGACACCCATCGATAGACTGGTGAGCACGAAGCACATCAGGAGCGCCAGCAGTCCATAGTCGGAGATCACATCTGCCGTAAGCGGGAAGGACATGAACGCACACCACAAGGCAGCGAAATAGCTTCCCCAAAGACAGATGGTGTAGAAGAGCCACAACCCCTTGCCCGGCATTGCGGTGATCACAGCAAATCCTTCCCAGAGACCGCTCCAGAGCTTACGCATGGTGACGAAGACGCGATGGTCGGGGAATCGCCTCCACACCCATAGCCCGGTGGCTCCGAGGGCTATCACGGCGCCCCAGAGGATGGGGGAGGTGACGAAGCCCGAGATGCGTTCGCCTGCTTCGGGAAACTGTGAGAGGTAGGAAGTGAACTGGCTTCCGGCCATGAGGAAAGTGATGAGCGAGAGTGTACCCACCACGACGGTGTCGCTGAGGCGTTCGGCCACCATTGAGCCGAATACCCGAGTGAAAGGTGCATGCTGCCGTTCGGCTATGTAGCCGGTGCGCCACACCTCGCCCAGACGGGGGAAGACAAGATTGACGGCGTAAGTGCCGAAGATGCTGAGAGTGAGGGGCCACAGGCCGGGGCGGATATCGAGCGCCCTGAGCTGTATCTGCCAGCGGGCTGCGCGTGCCACGTGAGCCACGATATTGAGGGCGATGTTGGCCCATATCCATCGGAAGTCACACTCGGTGGTGATGGTGTGCCACATGGCGGCGGGATCCACGTCGCGGAAAAGGAGCAGACAGAGTCCCACCGTGATGACGGGGGGCACACCGTAGCGTAGCACGGCGCCGATCACCTTCGTCCGGCGGGATTTTTTCGATGCCTGTTCAGTGCTGTCCATATCAGTAAGCCATCATGTTGCCGTTACCTCCGCGTGCATATCGGCCGCTGTTGCCGCCCGGCACTCCGAGACCGCCGTTGCGCGAGGCGTTGTTCATGAACGGATCATCGAAGAACTCATCCTCCTCTTCATCCTCTGTCCCTCCGGTGGAATAATCATCCTGGCCCTTGCGGCGCTTGGGCTTGTTCTTGATGAGTTCGCGAGGTTTCTGCTGGTCGACGGGGAGTTCGTAGATGTCCCAGGCCTGTTCGATGTCCCAGTTTTTCTTCAGGATGAGCTTTTTGGGATAATAGTAGACCTCCTCGGGCTGGATGGAGTCGGCGAGATTGCCGGTGGTCCAGATCCCGTCGGAATCCGTGTCGATGAATAGGCGGGCGTAGTAGGTACCAGGGTTGAGATACTCCACTTTGGCATATCCCCTGACGACAGGTGCCTGCGCCACCACGCGGTCACCTGTGGCGAGGACTTCCAGCACGGCCGGGCGTCCGTCAAGGCCGCTGATATTGAAAGCCACCGACGAGTAGTCGCCACGCGTGCGGGTGGTGAACTCGTGGACTATCTCCTTGTTGACGAGCCCGTAGATATCCTCCACTGCCGCCGAGTCGATGGTTAGTCTGTATTTCGTCCCCTCCTCCCATTTGTAGGGAGCCTCGCGGAGCATGGGACGAAGCGAGTCAGTCCACTCCGGTTTGGGCGGCACGATGGAATACCACAGGGTGTCGACCTGCATTTCCAGATGCATTCCCTTCGGGTCGAATCGCTTGATAGGCACCCCGGCCTTGAACATCAAGGGCTTGTTGAGATCCTGTGAAGTTCCGGATGCCACCTTGAAATCCATGGCGGGGATGGGGGGCGGGAGGGTATCGGCCTCCTCTTTTCCTTTCTTTTTCTTCTCCTCGGCAGGCTTCTTTTTGCCTCCGCGCATGAAGAATTTCAAGGTGTCGGTGGTGAGTGAAAGATTGTCGAGCGTATCGGTGCGGTAATATCGCGCTTCCACTAATAGCGAGTCGGTGGCTATGAGTGTCGTGTCGGTGATCCAGTAAGTGAGGGAGTCAAGGGTGGGCGAGGCGTCAAGCACGCTCCAGCTCTCGATCCGGTCACCCTGGCGGTGAGTGTTGAGCAGGCGCAGGATGGGGAGAGAATCGGCCTTCGCGCCCATCTGAAAGGTGATCTTGTTGCGCTCGGGACGTTTGTAGTCCTTGAGGTACTGCGAAGCATATCCTTCGTTGAACCATGTCAGCAGGATATCGTCGAGGAGAAAGCGCGTGGCCTCGCGGCTTACGATGGAGTCGCCCGAGCCGTCGGCCTTGCGGAGGGTATCGCTGACGCTGATGGTCTCGCAGGTCGGTGTGATGAGGGCGTCATAGAAAGCCAAATCCTCCGAGCGGTCCCAGTGGTAGTCGCGGTTGATGTCGTTGATGGCGAACAGACGGTAGCTCACGCCGGCTTTCAGACCGCGGAGCACGAACTGTCCCAACTGGTTGGTCTTGGTGATTCGTTCGAGGGGGAGTGTGGTGATGGCGCTGTCGGCAAGGTTGGAGTAAGCGCCCACGATGATCCCCTGGGCCGGTTCGAGGGTACGTGCCTCAAACACCATGCCTGATATCCGCATTGAGTCGATGGTGTCGCCCGTGGAGAAGTCGAGTGCCAGACCGTCGAGCACATTCCCCTCGTTGAGATCCTTGACGGCATCAGCGAAGTCTATAATATAGGTGGTGATGGGGACAAGGGTGTCGCGCAGCTCCAGAGTGACGCGTCTGCCGTTTGACGAGATGGAGGGTTGGGTTTTCTGGGCGGGGGACACCACGATCTTGTTGGTGGGATCGTCAAGCGATATATTCTCGTCAAAGATCACCGTCACCTTGTTCTCCTTCACGTTGAGCTGTCCGAGTGCCGGAGTGGAATGGGTATAACGTGGAGGGGTCTCGTCGCGCGGACCACCTTCGGGTCGCCCCATATTGGCGCAGGCCACAGTGACGGCCGCGGCCACGACCGCAATTAACATCCTGAGCTGCTTGACCGAGTGCATGGCGCTGAGATAATGATCGTTATCAGGATGCGGCCGCGTCGGGGTCGGTGCGTTTGCCCAGGAGAGAGATGAGAATGTAGAGGATTATGGTCCATGCCAGACCTGCCACGCCGTCGGTGCAGACGAAGAGCACACAGGCAGCCAGAATGATGTAGCGGCGCGCGTTGGAGCGGAAGTCCAGGCTGGCGAACTTGAGCGAGAACATCTTCAGCTCGCTCACCATGAGAAGCGAGATCGCCACGATGAGGATGGCCATGATCCAGTCGCCGGGATAACCGTGCTTCTCGATCCATCCGAGCACCCCGATCCAGAAGATGGCGTTGGCAGGGATAGGGAGCCCGATGAACGAAGTGGTCTGTCGGGTGTCGATGTTGAACTTGGCCAGGCGGAGGGCGCCCATGAGCGCGATCATCAGACTCACGAACGCGAGCCACACGTGTCCCTCCTCACTTAGCATGGTGTTGAGCATGAGAAATGCCGGAGCGAGACCGAATGAGATAAGGTCGCTGAGCGAGTCAAGCTCCTTTCCCATGGGGGAGTAAGCCTTGAGCAGACGGGCCGAGAGTCCGTCGCAGAAGTCAAAGACGGCGGCGGCTCCGATCAGGATCCATGCGAGGTGCATGCCGCTCAGGGAGCCGAAATAGCTGTCGGTGTGAAACGCCGCTACACATGCCAGCGACCCGCTCAGCAGGTTGAGACATGTGATGGTGTTGGGTATGTAAGTCTTGATGTTTTTCAAAATCGGATGGAGATTGTGGAGAGGGAATTGATGTTATTCTTGCGCGGAGGCTCGGCGGATTGTACTTATCGCAGACGACCCACGACGGTGACGCCTCCTACCGTCTTGTCGCCGATGTTGACGAAGATCTCGCAGTCAAGCGGGAGATAGAGGTCAACTCGCGAACCGAACTTGATGAAACCCATGTGGTCCTCGATGTTGGCCTTCTCGCGCGGCTCGGCGTAGGTGACGATGCGACGGGCCACCGCGCCGGCGATCTGGCGCATGAGGATCTCCTGCCCGTTCTCGGCACGGATGAGCACCGTGGAGCGTTCGTTCTCCACGCTTGCCTTGGGGAGATAGGCGCTCAGGAAGCGTCCGTGATGGTGACGCACCAGGAGCACCTCGCCGTCGACGGGAAACCAGTTGGCATGTACATTGAAGACCGACATGAATACGGAGAGCATCCTCACTTTCCGCTTGAGCACCTCGGGCTCGAACACCTCTTCGAGGGCCACGACAGTGCCGTCGACCGACGAGACCACGACGCGGTCACGGTCGCCGCGGAACGTGCGGCGGGGCGAACGGAAGAAATTGACCACGAGAAGGTAGAGCACTGCCGAAATCACCGAGAATGTGATCGGAATGCCCGCGGGACGGATGAACATCCACGCCGATACATTGATCACAAGCATGATGATCAGCAGGACTATCAGTATGTTGGTGCCTTCGCTATGGATCTTTACCTTCATGGTCGGAGTCTGGCGGAATGGGGACAGTGGCTTCTCTGATGGATAGGATTTTTATCAGTGTGCAAAGGTAATCTTTTTTCCCGATGTGACCAAACCCCGTGACGTGTAATTGCGTGACGGTTATTGAATTTTAGGAATTTTTATTCCCGTTTATGTTATCATTATCCTATTTTGCCGGTAGGGTGGACGGGGCGCGACGGGGGCGGGTGGCGATGTTGATGAGGAGGGCCGTGACGAAGTAGACGCCGGTGAGGATCCAGAGCGCCCAGTAGTAACGGGGGAAGTCGCCGATGGTGGCGGCGTTGGCATTGATGCGTATGAAGCCTTCCACGCCCCATGTGGCGGGGATGAGATCGGAGATCGCCATCCAGATTTTATTGAAGGCATACCGGGGCCATGTGAGACCCGACATGAAGAGGACTATCACTGAAGTGTAGACCACGAGTACCATCGAGGCCTCGCGCTCCTTCACGAAGATCTGCACCGTCTGGCCGAGGAATGATGTGGCAAGGAGCATCACCAGAATGAAGGGCATATATTCCCAGAACGAGCCCACATGAGGTAGCGAGAAGATGTAGGGCACCACGGTGAGGGCATAGAAGGTCATGGGGAAATAGATCATGAGATAGCAGAGCGTCTTGCCGAGCAGCGTGGCCACAGGGCCCTCGTTGAGCGCGAGCGGATCAACCCCCGTGCCGCTGCGGCGACGGCGGTCACGCGACGTGCCGGCGAGCATGGTGATACCGAGCAGCAGGCTCTGCTGCAGGATCATGACGAGCACACCCGGCATGATGAACGATGCGAACCCCTGGGTGGAGTCTCCTAAAATCCCGGCATTGGTGGCCACCGGCAGCCCCGACACCACTGTCGAGAGTATGCCGGCACGGTCGGCCAGACGTGTCGCGGTGATTGAAGTGACCTCATGCATCTGCACGTCGGTGAGCGCCAGGAGCGCCTGACGGTAGCGGAAGAGGAGCGACATGTCCTGATAGAAAGGTATCACGGCCGTTTCCCCGTTGCCTATGCGGCGGGCATAGTCGGCGGGAATCTCCAGCACGGCATAGCACTTTTTTTCACACCATGCTTCGCGGGCCTCCTGCATGTTGGCCGCATAGCCCACGACGTGGAGCGCCTGGGTGGCGTCGACGGCGCGCGCCAGCTCGCGGCTCTCGGCGGTGCGTGAGTTGTCCACAACCACGATCGGGCTCTCCTCGATGGTCTCGGGGTTGTAGATTATAGTATATATCAGAGGATAGCCGAGAGGGAGCGCGAAGAAGAAGAGAAGCACGCCGATGTCGGAAAACACCAGGTATGTCTCGCGGCGCCAGACTCTAAAGAGGCTTTTCAACCATTTCATAATCAGGGAACGTAAACAGGGTTAAGGCATCTGCGGCGCAGGCGGCGCAGCCCCAGGAGCGGGAGGAGCAGGAAGCACAGGAGCGCTATGAAATAGATGCGCGAGTAGTAGAGGGGTATGCCGTTGAGGGCCTGGTCGATATAGATGAGGAAGTAGTAGCGGATGGGGAGGATGTAGGAGAAGATCCCTATGCCGCCATACATCTTGTCGACCGGGAATGAGAATCCGGCTATCGAGAAACTGAGGATGCCGATGAGCGAGACCAGCACGAGCCCCAGACGTAGATTGGGCACGATCTCCATTATGACCACTCCGAAGGCCTGGCAGGACACCACGAGAAGAATCATTGACAGGATCATGATCCACGGGGAGCAGAGCATGGGGAAATGGAGATAGCCGAACATCACCGCCTGAATGGCCACGCCCACGCTGGTGAAGACCACCGTCTGCGGGAGGAGCTTGCCGGCGAGGGCTACTCCCATGCTGTCGCCGGCCGTGGCGAGCCACTGACGCGACGTCCCCCACTTGATTTCGTGGCCGATCGAGAAGACCGTCATGACAAGTACAAGAAGGGCCATCATGGCTGCGAGAAACGACTGGGAGAGATAGATGTTATAGTTGGTCCACGGGTTGGAGATGGGGTGATAGTCCATCGTGACGGGCATGAGCAGACTCCCCGCCTCGTCCTCATTGACGCCTATCCCTGAGAGGGTGGTCTCCACGATCCCACCCGAGGTGGTCACGGCGATGGTCTTGAACCCCTTGAACGCCAGAGTGCCGGGCACGAAGATGGTCATGTTGGTGTAGAACGAGAGAGTGGGTGTGCGCCCCGAGAGGGCATCTTCCTGAAAATCGTCCGGGATGTAGAAGAATCCGAAGATCTCTCCCCCCTTCACCTTGTCCATGGCGTCGTGAAAGCTCTCGAGATCCATGGTGATGTCGATGAGCTCTCCGGCTCCGAGCTCGCGGCCTATCTTGCGTGAGAGCGACGAGTGGTCAGTGTCCACCATAGCCACAGGCACCTTGAGGGGCAATCCCTCGTTCATGAGATTGAGGAAGAAGAAGGCCGTCATGGCCGGCACCACAAACATCATGAAGATGTAGATGCGGCGCGACGCAATCACGGCTATGCCTCTGCGGAGGGATTTAAGCAAGGTGTTCATATCGTTATGGCGGAGTGTGTACGGGGGATTATTTCTTGAAGTAGACGGCGGTCATGCCGGGGCGGAGCTGGGGGACATCCTCGAGAGGACGGGCCTTGATCTCGAAAGTTTTGCTGTCCCACTGGCCGGTGGTCTTGGTGGCTTTCCATTCGGCATAGCTGCCGAGGTCACGCGAGTAGAAGATCTTGGCTTTGATTTTCTTGCGGTCAAGGGCCGGGAGCATCACCTCTATCTCGCCGCCGAGAGGCATCTCGGAGAGAAGATCCTCGCGCACGTTGAAGGTGAGCCACTTGTCCTGAAGCTTGAGCAGGCTCATCACCGGAGCGCCCATCATGATGAGCTCGCTCTCATGGGGATACACCTGATCTATCTGGCCGTTACACGGGGCGAGGAGATACTGGTCCTCGAGAAGGCTCTCCACCTCGGCCACGCCTCCCTTGGCGACATTGACCATGGCGAGGGCACTCTCCTTGTCCTCCTTCTGCGCTCCCGATTTTGCCAGACTGAGCTGCGACTGAGCTGCTCCGAGGGCTGCCACGGCGGCATCGTAGGCAGCCTTGGCCTCGTCACGCTTCTGCTCGGAGACCACTCCGTCCTTGAAGAGGCTCTCCATGCGGTCATAGGTCTTGCGGGTGATGGTCACACCGGCCTCGGCCTGACGCACCATGTCGGCTGCTGCCGAGATGATCTGCGAGCGGGTTCCGGCGTCGATTTTCTTGTCCTGGGTGCGGGCCACGGTCTCCATCCCCAGCGCCTGCTCCATCTTGGCGTCGGCCAGCGAGGAGTGGATGTGGACGAGCGTATCGCCTGCCTTGACCATGTCACCTTCACTCACGTAGAGCTTGACGACGCGGCCGGGGAGCTTGCCCGAGATGCGCAGGGAGGTTGCGTCGGCCTGCCCCTCGATGATCTCGTCAGGTTTGTTGAGGAAGAAGAAGCCCACGATGGCGAGTATGATGGCAGCTACGACCACCACTCCCATTGCGGTCATCAGCACCTTGTTTTCTTTCTGCTCCGGAGTGGGAGCTGCGGAATTTGTTGACATAATATCTTAGAATTTGGGGTTGAGCGTTCCGAGTACTTTTGAGAGATATACATTGCAGAGATAGACGTCGATGGCGGCGTCGATATTCTCGCTGTGGGCCTTGAGCCAGGCGGTCTGGGCGCCCATCACGTCGTCGACGGTCATCACTCCGTCGTGGAATCCGGCGTCGGCGCAGCGCAGGTTTTCATTGGCGCTCTCGAGGTTAGCCTGGGTCATGTGGCGGGTCTTGAGAGCCTCGTCGGCCTTGAATGAAGCCTGATTCACCTGCAGGGTGATCATCTCCTTCGCGTCCTCGAGTTCGAGCCTCATGGCCGAGGTCTGGGCCTTGGCGGCGCGATACTTGTTGTAGTTACCTCCCCAGTGCCAGATGGGCACGGTGAGCATCGCTCCAACCGAGAATGCGCCGGCAAACTTATTCCTGAATCCGTCGAAGGCATTGGGGTTGGAGAACGAGTATGTGCCTATGAGGGCGAGATTGGGGAGCATGGATGAGCGGGCGAGGGCCTCTTTCTGGCCGAATATCTTCACTCCGAGTTCGAGCTGGCGCAGGTCGTCACGACGGGCGTAGACCTCCTCCATGTCATATCCTCCCTGAGGCTGAGCCTCGGGGGCCGACTCGAGACGCGAGGGATCCTCGTCCGAGAGAGTAAACCGGGTGTCGATGGGGAATCCGCAGAGCTGGGCGAGCGCCATGCGCGAGAGCACCAGGCCGTTGTTGACCTTCGTGAGATCTATCTGGGCGGAATTGAGCTTCACGTCCACCGCGAGCTTGTCGCGACGGGTGGCCACGCCCTGCTCGAGCATAAGACCGACGTTGCGGTCGAGCGTATCGAGGAGGTTCACGTAGCTCTCGGCGAGCTGCTGCTTGGCGCGCAGGGAGACCACCTGCCAGTAGGCGGCATCGACGGCGTAGATCAGATCGCGTGCGGCTGCTGTGTGTTTCGCCTTGGCGAGATCCTCGGCATAACCGGTGATCTTGTTCATTGCCACGATCTTGCCACCCATGTAGATGGGTTGCGTCAGTGTCACCGCCCCGAAAAATACGTTGTGGATATCAAATGTCATCGCGTCCTTGGGGAGGAGCGCCACCTGTTCAGGCACGGGCTGGCCATCCACCACGACGGGCTGCCCCGTCATAGGATTCTTGACCACATTGAATTCGTAGGCCTGTTTCCCGAGGTCGAAAGTCTTGACCGGGAGGAGCGCATCCTTGGAGAGAAGCGAAATATTCTTCTGGTTATACATGTATCCTCCCGCGAAGTCGATCGAGGGAAGATAGGCGGCAAACGCCTCCTCCTTCTCGTATCCTGCTCCACGCACCTCCTCGCTGATCTTGCGGAGATTCTTATTGTTTGAGAGAGCCAGGTCGCGGCATTGTTCAAGCGACAGTATGGCTCCGTCGGTCACCACTTCGTCCGGAGTGGCGGCGCTTACAGCCGTGATGCCGCCTGAGATGGCGACTGCAAGAAGCATCCTGCGTAATGTCATAACTCTTGTTTAATAAATAGTTGAAATATTGTCTGCAAATTTAACGTATTTTCAGTTAGAATAGTTTAACGGGGACCCGCTCTTTTTCTCGTCAGGATGCCGATAAATTGGTCAGAAAGGCATGGAAAGCCATAATGCATAATTATCAGATGCCTTCTTCCGACAAAAGGACGGGAGCTTGGCCGGAAGAACCAGAGGATTTTTGAATTGGCGCTCATGGTAAACCTCAGGTGCAATACGGGGAGATTTCTGTACGGACGTGCCTTCGGCACGTTGGTGTAATTAGCTGATTTACAGGATTAACGTGCCGAAGGCACGTCCGTACAGTTTAATAGAGATAATAATTTGAAATATCTCCACCAAAGAATTTGGTATTTTGGCGAAGATATGGTCCTTTGGTCAAATCCAAATTTATACATTAATAAATTGGTCGAAAGATTTGATGTGACGCGAAGAACTTCCTCCTGAAAATGGAACTGGAGATCCGGGGTTTTACTCCCTGATCTCCTGTTCGCTTCGCTAAATAATTAATTATTATGTAGTTTATCTTTGTCAGTCGAGGAATCCCGGAGCGAGGATGAACGTGCCGATCGAGATACCGAAATTCCATCCCCCGCCGCCGGTGGCATAGTTGCCGTAGGCAGTGATGTTGCCGAACGGCAGACGAAGCGTGGCGTCGACCTCGCCGAAAAACTCCGGGTCGGAAAGCCATTTGCCGTAATAGGGGGTCATCCCGTCAGCCTCACACTTGATCTTTCTCAGCGGCAGGAAGCCGTTGAACGATCCTCTCACTGAGAACGAGCTCGATAGCTTGAGGATGGGCATGACGCCGGCGGTGACAAACGAGTTGGCTCTCAGCGCGGGGATGAACGTGCTGAAGGTCACGGGAGTGGGATGGATGGTAGGAGCTGCCACGATGGAGGCATCGTAGGTCGGGAGGAGTTTGCGGGTGGAGAGCAAGGCGCTGAAATCACCGCCGAGCGAGAAGAAGCGCGAGAGCGACGCATAGCGGGTGGCCGAGAGGGTGGCTTGCAGCCAGCGCAGATTGCGGGTCTGATCGGGGATGGTCCCGTCCTCGAAACGGTAATGATATTTCCCGAGTACTCCCTTGGCATTGAGCACGATGGCCGTGCCCTCCGTAGGAGCCGTCTGTGAGTTGAGAGTATTCAGTTGCCAGCGCACTGACACCTGCCCCAGATCATAGATGCTCCTCACCTTGGTGCCGTCATAGACATGGTCGAGCCCCGAGTGGTAGGCATCCGTAAGATGGCCGTAGCCGATCCCGGCGTCAAAGCGTGTGTGCAGGTTGGGTCCGAGTGTGTAGAACGTCTGGACGAATGCCTCGGAATGGCGGATGAAGTCGGGGGCGGAGAGCTGATAGAAGAGCTTCTCCGTCTCATGATATTTCTGGCGGGAGAGGACGGCGCGCAGGGTGTAGGCCGACGGACGGAACGTATTGAAGAGGAATTTGAACGACCCCTCGGCAGCCATGTAGCTCTGACCGAGCCATGCGTTGACATCGGCGTGGAGACTGTTGAAATTCAATGTGTTGTAGCCTCCATGGAAGAAGAGCATGCTGTTGGTCGACGAGGAGATATAGCCGCCGACACCCACGTTGAAATCCTCCTTGATGACAGCCTTGTAGTGATAGGCGAACGTGCTGTCAGCCGGATTGTAGACAGGATAGGGGACGAAGTTCTGCAGACGTCCCGATGAGATGGCGCGATAGTAGGCATCGCGGGCCTCGGGGAAGGTGGCGACACATCGGCCGTCGCGGATGAAGAGTGACTGCAGATAGGCATTTTCGCGGGGGGTGCCTCCGGTCACTGTGACGGAGTCGATCCTCACCTCCGGAGTGGCGGCCTTGAAGCGGTCACGTCGGGCTGTCACCTGAGCCCGGGGTGCTTCCACTCCCGAAGCCACGGCCTTTATCTTAAGTTTTACGGAGTCAACCATCTCGAGGCCACGGCGGTAACCGATATCGTAGATCTCCTTATATTTACCGAAATCGAGCAGCGAGAATTCGTCGAGATCGATGCGGATGTTGACACCCTTTGAGTCGGGGAAGGGATAGTCATCAGGTATCTGGATCATCGCTTCAAGCTGGTCGACAGGATTGCGGGTGGAGGGGGGTGCATTCTTGGAGCCGACATTGATGCCGATGAGGGCATCGGGGTTGAACTCCTCCATCATCACGTCGACGGGATAATTGTCATATACACCGCCGTCATACATCGGTATGCCGTTGAGTTCGATGGGCTCGAACACCATCGGGAACGACATGGACATTCTCACAGCATCCGAGAGGGAGCCGTGGCTCAGGATCACCTTATGCTTGGCGAAAACGTCGGAGGTGACGCAGCGGAAAGGCACGAAAAGACGATTGAAATCTCCCGAGCATTGAGCCGTGTAGCGCTCGAAGATCTCGGGAAACGCCATATTCATGGGGATCGGGTTGATGAGGCTGGCGGGGAGGACGGAGTGGACACTCGTGGAGTCACGCCCAAGATTGATGTTGATAAACGAGGGAGAGGGAGGGGTGGTCAGGAAATAATAGGTATCTTCGGGATCAATGGTGCCGGTGGACCAGTAGCCGAACGAGGGTGACTTGATGAGGTCAATCATCTCGGCGGGGGTAAACCCCGAGGCATAAAGACCGCCGACGATGGCTCCCATCGAGGTTCCGGTGATATAGTCGATGGGGATATTGTTTTCTTCAAATGCTTGAATCACACCGATATGGGCAATGCCTTTAGCACCACCTCCACTGAGCACGAGGCCCACCGTGGGGCGATCTGCTCCATAAATTGACCCTGACAGCGCAGCAATTGCAGCCCAGACGGCTATCCCTTTGAGTCTCATATGATTATGTAAAAATAGTTGAAATGTTGTGATGACTTATAGTTATAACAATCGAAGCGGCCATTTGGATTAAGTCTAATGCATAATTCATAATGCATAATGCATAATGCATAATTTGGATTTGACCAAAAGACCATAGCTTCGCCAAAGTACCAAATTCTTTGGTGTAGCTATTTCAAATTATCATCTCTATTTAACTGTACGGACGTGCCTTCGGCACGTTAATCCTGTAAATCAGTTGATTACACCAATGTGCCGGAGGCACGTCCGTACAGAAATCTCCCCGTATTGCACCTGAGGTTTACCATGAGCGCGCCAATTCAAAAATCCTCTGGTTCCTCTGGCCAAGCTCCCGTCCTTTGGTCGGAAGAAGGCATCTAATAATTATGCATTATGCATTATGCATTATGCATTAATGATGTTATCGCACCTTTTCCCCTTTTGGCGGCAGTAATTTTGC
Source organism: uncultured Staphylococcus sp. (assembly GCA_964581555.1). Taxonomy (GTDB): domain Bacteria; phylum Bacteroidota; class Bacteroidia; order Bacteroidales; family Muribaculaceae; genus Duncaniella. The sequence goes on along the minus strand of CAZOOY010000004.1, from coordinate 10,513 downwards.
GGTATTAAAACTTTTCCCGCTATGATTGATCACATATCCCACCGTTCTTCCATACCAACCCTCACCTTCCCGATGCTTCCGCTTTCCGATCCGAAAGGACGCGTGACCCGTTGCCATAATCTCAGGCCGACACGCGATGGTAGTGGTGGCCTTGAGGGGGTAGGGCGTGCAGCCCAACTGATCGCCGATCTTCTCCCGGGAGCCCGTTTCGTCCCCGGAGGGACTTTTCCCCTCCCCGACGGAAGCGTGTCGTTTCTGCTTGCCCGCGAGGAGGAGCTCTTCATCCATCACGAAGGAGAACTCCTTTCGATAGGCGATGTAGGTGGTTCTGCCACGGTGGCCGTCGCTATGACGGACGGTTGGATGGTGATGACCACCGGTATGCCCCTCCGTCTCCGGCTGCGCAACGGAGTCTGGGGGATTGCCGCCGGTGAGAGAGAACTCCCCCGCTTCATGTTCCAACGACTTGACGGAACCGTGTTTTTTGCCGACACCGCCGCGCTGACGGCGGCAATTGATTATAGTTCGGTGACCGGTACCGTCAACAGTGAGGACTCGACAGCGATAGGGAAAGCTCTCACGGATGCCTACATGTCGATCGCCGCGCTCGCCCGCGACGAACGTCAGTTCATCCAGCCTGTCATAGCCCGCTATCGTCTCGTGGGCGAGGCAGAGGAGGTGCTCTATACCTCCGCTCCGGTCATGATATCCCCCTCGTCGGGTCTGCAGCTCCAGTCGGTGGAGATTCCTGTATCAGGCTCACCGGCCCGCTCTTTCGTGTCGACACGTGTTTCGGCCACGGGCTTTACTTTAGGGCTGCGCATGACCTCTTCCCCCGACCTTCTGGCGGGGAGTCCCGTGAAGCGCGTGGAGATTCTCCTCTCTCCCGAGCTTCACCCTCTGGAGCCCGACCGGATATGCCACTGCGAGCTGATCCGCAAAAGCGCGGACCGGTTGGCAGTCAGGGCTCTCCTTCCCGGCCTGAGCCGGAGCAAGCGTCCGGGCGAGCCCGGGGCAGCGATGTATTCACGCATCGGCATACTGTTGGGATGTCTTGATGACGTGATGCAGGTGGCTGTTTCCGCGCCTCTTCCCTCAGGCAGTGAAGGAGAGATCCGCCTCGGGCCCTATCCGGATCCGTGTCGGTCCGCAGCCGAAGCGGTGGCCCGTTTCCGCCTGTTGACCCGCGGAGCGGCCGGCCCGGCCGGGAGCACTGCCTCTCCCGGAGATCTCATACGGCCTCCTCACTCGTTCACGGCCATGGCCGGGACGCGATGCGGAGATGTCGTGATGTGGGGAGACATAACCTCACGCCCTTTCCGGGGCTATCCTCTCGACGAGCTGACGGCCATGACGTCAAGCTCGGTCGGTGGTGCCACTCCGGCGGCCGTGACGGTGACCATGGAGGATGGCAAGCTTGCTGTGAGCGAGTCTGTGTTGACCGGTGTAGTGCCCATGCAGCTTTCCCCTCTTCTGGTCTATCCCTCGGGACTCGCGCGGTCCATGACCGTGCTGACCCCCTCCGCAAGGTGTGTCTATCCTCTTGCTCCCGCTCCGGGAGGCTCCATGAGTTTCAGGCTCGATCCTGATCTCGCTCCGGTGAGTCTGCCCGAGGGGAATCCGGGTGGATTCTTCATCCCTCTCTCCACCGTCGGAGGCGAGCGGTGGCCTGATCTTGTGGCTCTTTCGTCGGGAGGCGCGCCCCTCCTCCCGGCCGACGTGGTCTCCACCGGGCTGGGTGCCGTGACAGCCCTCACTCCTGTGGAGGGCGGAGGGAGCACGCTTGACATGACCAGGGTGAAGTTTCATCTCTTCGCGTCCGGCGGCATGGCTCTCCTCAACTGCCGTCCGGGCAAGATCTCATCGCTCTCCGTGACCGATGGCCGCGGGGTTCCATCAGCCTCCTGTGTCACCGCGACATCCGCCGGAGTGGTGGCACTGGCGGGAGGGTCGCCAGTCCTTCTCGCCGGGAGCAGGGTCCGTCCTCTCGGCCCTGACGGGCTCAAAGGGACGGCTGTCGGATGGAACGCTCCCCGCCGGGAGTTGTGGATCTTCAATGGTGATGCCCTCGAGGCCACCGTGATCCGCACGGACGGGAGCGGGATGCACACCCGCACGGTGGAGCGCACCGCCTCGCTCCTCTCCGCTCCATCCGGGCTGCTGATGCTCACTGCGGCCGGACATCTTCTCGACGCCTCGCGCGAGACGGATGTCAACGTCAGGTTCTCCTATCGTGTCCGCATCCCTACGGCGTGGCTCCCGGGGTCACTCCACCGTCTCGTGGTGGGGCTCTTCGGGAAAGTGGCGGGAACGGAGATCGACCTCATGACCGATGACGGATGCTTTGATCCCGAGGCCGCCCCGCTCCTTAGTCTCTCCTCCACGGGAGATCTCACCCATCCGCTGACGGTGGCGTGCCACGCTGTCCATTCCCATTTTCTCACCTTAGTGGCGGGAGGTGTAACTTCCGCTCCGTCTACCCTCCGACTGAAATGAATATAGAAGAGATCATCCAAGAGAACGAGAGGCGCAAGCAACTAACCCGCGCCTCACTCTACGACCCGGCCCTGGGCAATCCCCGCTCCCCGCGCCGCCGGGAGACCGTCCGCGACGGCCGTCACCTCTGGCTCCCGGAGTCGATGCTGAAGGATCCGGCATGGTCGGCGGCTCTCACTGCCCACGACTTCGACATGCTTCGTTTCCGCCACGATTTCGAGTACTGGGCGCTCCGGTGTGTCACCATCACCGATAAGGATTCCGGTGAGCTCATTCCGTTCCGCCTCAATGCTCCGCAGAGGCGGTTTGTGGAGGCCATAGAGGAGATGCGCCTGGCGCGACTACCCATCCGCTTCATCATGTTGAAGGCCCGCCAGTGGGGCGGATCCACGGTGGTTCAGGTCTATTTTGCCTGGATCCAGCTCATCCACCGCCGCAACTGGAACTCGCTGGTGTGCGCCCACATCAAGGATATCGCCGCCGGTATCCGTGGCATGTATTCCCGCCTCCTCGCTTCCTATCCCCCATGCTACTGGGAGGAGGAGGGGAAGCCCGAGTTCCGCCCCTACGAACGCATGAACAGTACCCGCTACATCCCGGGGCGCGACTGCAAGGTGACGGTCTGTTCAAGCGAGAGCCAGGAGAGTGCCCGCGGTCTCGACTGCTCGCTGGTGCATCTGAGCGAGGTGGCCTTCTGGCGCGACTCCACCCTCCATCGTCCGGAGGATCTGATCCGCTCCGTGGTGTCGGGTGTGGCCCGCAAGGAGCTCTCGGTCATCGTTATGGAGAGCACGGCCAACGGTGTGGGGAACTTCTTTCACCGCGAGTGGCTCAGGGCTCGGGAGGGGAAGTCGGACAAGCGGCCATTCTTCGTCCCCTGGTATGAGATCGAGCTTTACAATGAGCATGTCTCCGATCCGGCGGCTCTCTGGAGATCACTTGACGACTATGAGCGTGAGCTGTGGCATCGTCACGGGTGCACTCTGGAAGCGATAGCCTGGTATCACCATAAACGCGCCGAGGCGGGTGAGCACCGCTCGATGATGGCCGAGTATCCCACGACGCCAGAGGAGGCATTCTGCGCCACGAGTTTCAATGTGTTCAGCTCTGAGGACGTGGAGCGGATGCGCATGGAGACGTGCGGCGATCCGGGTGAGCGAGGCGAGGTGACCGGGCGCCGCGGCGGGGCGCCTGACGATCTCTCGGCCCCTGAGTTCATCCCCTCCGATAGCGGTTGCTGCCGGGTGTGGGCCCGTCCGAGAGCGGGCGGGGAGTATATAGCCGCGCTTGACATCGGAGGACGGTCGCGCATGTCGGACTGGTCGGTGATCTCGGTCATTGACCGCCACAGCGACGGTGACGGCCGTCCCGAGGTGGTGGCGCAGTGGCGCGGACACATTGATCATGACCTGCTGGCATGGAAGGCTGCCTCGCTGGCCGCCTGGTATGACAATGCGCTTTTGGTGGTGGAGAGCAACACGTGGGAGACGTCATCCGAGGGGCGCGGACGGTATATCCTCGACATGCTCGCCGACAGCTACCGCAATCTTTATTACCGCACCGATGGCAACGGCGGGGAGTTCAGGCCCGGATTCCACACCAATGTCCACACGAAGCCTGCCGTGGTGGCCAATCTCATTGCGATGGTGAGGGAGGGGAGCTACACGGAGCGATCCACCGAGGCGTGTGACGAACTGCTGCAATACGAGTCGCTGGCAGACGGGTCGTATGCCGCTCGCAGAGGGTGTCACGACGACATACTGATGTCACGCGCCATCGCTCTCTGGATCCATGTCACCACTCCGTGTGTGTTCCGCAGGCGCAGGACGGATCTCAGGCGCCTTTACCGCGAGTGGTAGTAGAGGGTGCAGGCGTGCTGCGGATCTAGAATCCGGCGGGCGGTTGAGGCGATCTCGCCGGCGGTGACGCTCTCGTATCGGGCCGGGATGGAGTTGATATCCTCACCGTGCATGCAGGCGAGGGCGAGCGCCTGGGCACGCCCCGTGAAGCTCTGGCTGCGGAATTCGTTCTGTGTGAGCCAGCGGTTGACGGCGCGCTTCACCTCCGTGGGACTCACTCCGTCGGGGTGGTCGGCCGAGGCGGTGTGGCATAGCTGCATGGCCTCGGAGATCAGCCTGTCGCGTCCGCGCTCCATGGCCTCGGGACTATTGTCGCTGAGGGTTCCTCTCAGCATGAGATATCCCTGCTCCTCAAGTCCGGCTATCGAGGCGTCGGCCTCGTCAAAGAGAGGGTCACCCATGGTCAGACGCCGGTAGAAGCGGGCTGCACGGCCTGAGGAGAGAATGTCGGTGATGAGGTCGCAGCGGATGAAATCAGGATCTCCGTAGCCCGGCATGGGGAAAGCCACGATGACGATGGGGCGTGGAGCATCGCTCGTCACCCTCTCCGAGCGTGGACGCTCAGGCAGAGGCTCGGGGGCATAGAGCCGCGGGGTGGTGTCGCGCCTGGGGATAGGGCCGAACCAGCGGGTGATCTTCTCGCGTGCGTCCTCGAGGGTCACGTTGCCGCTGATGGCCAGAACGGCATTATTGGGTGCGTAGTGGTCGAAAAAGAAGTGCTTCACATCCTCCTGCGTCACCTTGGCGATGTGGGACGGATCAAGCCCTATGGTAGGGATGCCGTAGGGGTGGGTGGGGAAGATGAGACGGCGCAGATGATGGGCCACGTCTCCGTAGGGGCGGTTGAGATGGGTCTGCTTGAACTCCTCGGTCACCACCGAGCGCTGCACCTCGAGCGCATCAGGCGAGAAGGCCAGCGAAAGCATGCGGTCACTTTCGAGCCATAGGATGGTGTCGAGATTGACGGCCGGGGCGATGTCATAGAAATTGGTGAAGTCATCCGAGGTCCAGGCATTGTTGATGCCACCTGCACGCTCCATCTCGGCGTCATAGTCGGGAATGTTGACCGAGCCGCCGAACATCAGGTGCTCGAAGAGGTGGGCCAGTCCCGTCAGCGAGGGGTCCTCGTCGCGCGAACCCACGTTGTAAAGTATATTGACACAGACCATAGCCGTCTGAGGATCATAATTGTGGATCACCCGCAGGCCGTTGTCGAGAGTGAATGTGCTGTATTTTATCATTGATTATCGACTGTTGGAGAGTTCAAAGTTACGATAAAATCACACGAAAACGCAGAAAAATCGTGCAAAATGAAGAAAATAGAATAAAAATATTAGAAAAAATTTGTCAATTTCCCTGAAATGTGTGTATATTTGTGGCAGGAGGATCCTCCGTCCCCTCAACCGACGGCCGGTGTCACCACCTATCACACAACACATTCTATAACAATCATAATCAATTCTTCAAGTAATGAAAAATCTCGTAGACAACATCGCTGCCGGTTTTGAGGCATTCGCAAAGGACGCTGCCGCACAGGTGGAGTCGGGCAACAAGGCAGCAGGTGCCCGTGCCCGCAAGGTATCCCTCGAGCTTGAGAAACTCCTCAAGCAGTTCCGCAAAGATTCGATCGCCGCTACCAAATAAGATAGCCCTTCCCATCAAAGACATTCCGGCCGTGTCCCCCCTCGGAGACACGGCTTTTTTATTGATAGATTCGACAAAAATAATATTATGGCAAAGAGAACAGTTACGAGAGTGGGTGATGTGTTCTGCGTCGAATTTGACGGGGAGTACAAGAGATATTTTCAGTATGTGGTTAAGGATAGTAATGAATTGATGAGTGCAGTTATTCATATTTTCAGTCGCCGCTATCCGATAGACTATCAACCGGATTTGGAGGAAATCGTCAATGATAAAGTGGCGATGCATATTCATACGTTCATTCAGATCGGGTTGAAAGCTGAAGCGTGGTATAAGGTTGGGAATTCTAAGAAGATCAATCAGAAAGCCTTGGAAGAAGTCATTTTCGGGGATGCACTTGATTTCAGAATTGAGGAGGGTGGGAAAATTGTTGAGGTTGACCCTTTGAAAAATTGGACAGTGTGGAAACCAAATGATACAAGATTTTCGAATATTATTGTCCCTCAAGAGATGTGGCCATCTCTCAGTATGGTAGGAATTCATCCTTTTACGGCAATCGTCGAGTGGATGAGATATGGCTATTTCCGGCGCAGGTATGAAAGCTATCGGATGTGCCAGCGGGTGCCGTGGGATTATGTGGACAGTTATACGAAATGGGATGAAGGGAACAACGTGGTTTACTATCATTTTCATGGAGAGGAGATGGTGAGGGAGGTCATCGTGCCCAAGGATGGTGGTGAGGCAATAAGACTCTCCACGGAACATCCGAAATCTCATGGTAGAGAACTTCGTAAAGCGAAGTTTTGGGAAACGAATTGGGAACGCGAGAATTTTATCTCAGAGGAGGAATTTAATTCCCTGTGGGAGGGATAGGAGTGGCGGCTTCCCGGGTGTTGCTGCCCTCGTGGGACCAAAGTACGGGAACCTGGCCAGAGGGCCGGAGGAGTTGTCCCCGAGCTGTGCATGGGGTTAACCACGAGGACGCCTCTCCGAGGCTTAAACATGCTCGCGAAAAAGAATGTGGGGCCGATTCTTTACGTGACGGCTTGGAAGCCGCCACTCCTCCCCACGTGCGACCAGAGTACGGGAGCTTGGCCAGAGGGACGGAGGAGTTGTGGATGAGGGCTGGGAAAGTTACTTAGGGGTAACGTTACGTGACGGCTGGGAAGCCGCCACTCCTGGGAAATGAATTTTTTTGATTATCTTTGTGGCCGTACGGTAGATTAATAACTATGGTCGAGAAGCTGACGTTTGAAGAGATAAGCAAGAAGTGGCGGGAGGAGTTTCCCATGTTGAAGAAATATACTCCTGTCACCCTGCGACTGAGAGCTGATTATCTGATGATCGGTCTAAGGTTTGAGTGTCCATGGGGGCGGGAGATATCATCGAAGTATGACTTAGTTTTTGAGATACTTCCACTATGGTTTGAAGATGTTAAGTCATTACATTGGCCGTTGATTTACGCAGTGCCATATAATGATAAAGAAATGTCGATCTCTGTCTATTTTGATAAACTCCATCACGAAAGATATTTTAAGAAAGCTGTTGAGTTTGTAAAGGCTCAATTTGGTACATTACTGCAAGAACGACTTTCGGTCAGCCAGCTGTTCTATATTGTTAACCAGATAATAAAAAGGAACTTCCTTTACAAAGAACATAATCCTCTCACGTGGGAGGGTGTGTTTAATCTGAAACTTGCCACGGCATTGTATTTCGACGACAGCAGGCTTATGGATATTGTGAAGGAGGAGATCAGGAGAGAGACTGTTCATTTTAGCAGGGAGCAGGTTTTGTACCTGTATGGTAAAAGTGTCGAGGAATGGACCGCGGATCTGTTAGATCAGTATTCTGACAGGGCGAAGTTTATGGAGAATATAAGGATCAATACGGCGCGGCCAAAGGTAGCGCGTCTCAACAGCGAGCAGATCTCTCTTGATAAGTATGAGCCGGATTTCCGGCCGTGGATTCTGAGGAAATTATTTCCGAGGAGATAGGAGTGGCAGCTTTCCGGGCATTGCTGCCCTTGTGGGACCAAAGTACGGGAGCCTGGCCAGAGGGCCGGAGGAGTTTTGGGGCTTCGTCCCTACGAGGATGACAGCCGGGTAGTTACTTTGGGGCAACTCTTCGTGACGGCTGGGAAGCCGCCACTCCTGGGGAATGAATTTTTTTGATTATCTTTGTTGAAAGGATTTATATTATGGCAAAGAGAACAGTTACGAGAGTGGGAGATGTGTTCTGCGTCGAATTTGACGGAGAGTACAAGAGGTATTTTCAGTATGCGGTTAAGGATAGTAGTGAGCTGATGAGTGCGGTTATTCAGATCTTCAGTCGCCGCTACCCGATAGACTATCAACCGGATTTGGAGGAAATCGTCAATGATAAAGTGGCGATGCATATTCATACGTTCATTCAGATCGGGTTGAAAGCTGAAGCGTGGTATAAGGTTGGGAATTCTAAGAAGATCAATCAGAAAGCCTTGGAAGAAGTCATTTTCGGGGATGCACTTGATTTCAGAATTGAGGAGGGTGGGAAAATTGTTGAGGTTGACCCTTTGAAAAATTGGACAGTGTGGAAACCAAATGATACAAGATTTTCGAATATTATTGTCCCTCAAGAGATGTGGCCATCTCTCAGTATGGTAGGAATTCATCCTTTTACGGCAATCGTCGAGTGGATGAGATATGGCTATTTCCGGCGCAGGTATGAAAGCTATCGGATGTGCCAGCGGGTGCCGTGGGATTATGTGGACAGTTATACGAAATGGGATGAAGGGAACAACGTGGTTTATTCTCACTTTCATGGAGAGGGGGCTGTTAGGGAGATTATCATGCCCAAGGATGGTGTTGAGGCAATAAGACTCTCCACAGAACATCCGAAATCTTGTGGTAGAGAACTTCGCAAAGCTAAGTTTTGGGAAACGAATTGGGAACGCGAGAATTTCATCACAGAGGAGGAATTTAATTCTCTATGGGAGGGATAGGAGTGGCGGCTTCCCAGCCGTCACTCCCACGAGCGACCAGAGGACGGGAGCCTGGCCAGAGGGACGGAGGAGTTGTGGATGAGGGCTGGGAAAGTTACTTAGGGGTAACGTTACGTGACGGCTTCCCGGGCGTCAAGGATGTTGGAGATGAGGTTCCAACGACGTCGCCCCTCCGGGGCTCAGATCTGAGTTTGGGATTCAGTACCCCGCGCTACGCACGGGGTTAACCACGAGGACGCCTCTCCGAGGCTTAAACATGCTCGCGAAAAAGAATGTGGGGCCGATTCTTTACGTGACGGCTTGGAAGCCGCCACTCCTCCCCACGTGCGACCAGAGTACGGGAGCTTGGCCAGAGGGACGGAGGAGTTGTGGATGAGGGCTGGGAAAGTTACTTAGGGGTAACGTTACGTGACGGCTGGGAAGCCGCCACTCCTGGGAAATGAATTTTTTTGATTATCTTTGTGGCCGTACGGTAGATTAATAACTATGGTCGAGAAGCTGACGTTTGAAGAGATAAGCAAGAAGTGGCGGGAGGAGTTTCCCATGTTGAAGAAATATACTCCTGTCACCCTGCGACTGAGAGCTGATTATCTGATGATCGGGCTGCGGTTTGAATGTAGGTGGGGACGGGAGATATCATCGACGTATGATGTGTGGTTTGAGATACTGCCTCTGTGGTATGAAGATAAGAGCCAATTGCACTCGCCGTTGATTAGTTTGAGGCCCGAAAATGAAAGGAAGTATACTATAGATGTTTATTTCGATAAGCTTCATCACGATAGGTATATGAAAAGAGCTGCTGAAAGTCTGAAGAGTCAGTTCGGGCTATTGTTTCAGGAGCAAATCCCGGTAAGTGATCTTTTCGAGATTGTAAATCGTATATCGAGAGAGAATTTCTTTTTCAAGAATCACAATGTGCTCTGGTGGGAGGGTGTATTTAATCTAAAGCTTGCCACGGCATTGTATTTCGACGACAGCAGGCTGATGGATATTGTGGAAGAGGAGATCAGGAGAGAGACTGTTCATTTTAGCAGGGAGCAGGTTTTGAACCTGTATGGTAAAAGTGTCGAGGAATGGACCGCGGATCTGTTAGAACAGTATTCTGACAGGGAGAAGTTTATGGAGAATATAAGGATCAATACGGCGCGGCCAAAGGTAGCGCGGCTCAACAGGGAGCAGATCTATCTTGATAAGTATGAGCCGGATTTCCGTCCGTGGATTCTGAGGAAATTATTCCCGAGGAGATAGGAGTGGCGGCTTCCCAGCCGTCACACCCACGTGTGACCAGAGGACGGGAGTCTGGCCAGAGGGACGGAGGAGTTTGGGGATGATGGATGGGAAGGTACTTGGGGGCAACTTTACGTGACGGCTGGGAAGCCGCCACTCCTGTGGAATGAATTTTTTTGATTATCTTTGTTGAAAGGATTTATATTATGGCAAAGAGGACAGTGACGAGAGTTGGTGATGTGTTCTGCGTGGAGTTTGACGGGGAGTACAAGAGGTATTTCCAGTATGTGGCCAAAGATGCGCGACAGCT
>CAZOOY010000003.1:39245-42338 GCA_964581555.1 uncultured Staphylococcus sp. | reverse complement strand
GATGAGCGTGCGCTCAAACTGGCCGGTGCCGGCGGCGTTGATGCGGAAATAGGTGGAGAGTTCCATGGGGCAGCGTACACCCTTGGGGATATAGACGAAAGAGCCGTCGGAGAACACGGCGGAGTTGAGGGCGGCATAGAAGTTGTCGCGGTAGCTGACGACGGAGCCGAGATATTTCTTCACGAGATCAGGATAATCCTTGACAGCCTCGGAGATGGAGCAGAAGATGATGCCTTTTTCGGCGAGCTTCTCGCGGTGGGTGGTCTTGACGCTGACGGAGTCCATCACTGCATCCACAGCCATACCGGAGAGGATTTTCTGTTCCTCGAGGGGGATGCCGAGTCGATTGAAAGTGTCGAGCACCTGGGGATCGACCTCGTCGAGACTCTTGGGGCCTTTCTTGGGGGCGGGTTCGGCGTAGTAGCTGATGGCCTGAAAGTCAATCTCGGGAATCTCGAGATGGGCCCAGCGGGGCACCTTGAGTGTCTGCCAGTAGCGGAAGGCCTTGAGGCGGAAGTCAAGGAGCCATTCCGGCTCGCCTTTCTTGGCCGAGATCAGGCGCACCACATCCTCGTTGAGCCCGGGGGGGATGATGTGGGTATCTATATCGGAGGTGAAACCGAACTTGTATTCTTCGGATGTCGCGCTGTTGAGGATGTCGTTGTTGTCTTCTTTCATGATTCAGAGGGTGAGATGGCAGACGGGTCGGACGACTCGGATTTGTCGGTGCCGTCGCTGGTGTAGCTGCTGATGAATCCGAGAGCTGCCGGAGCGAGCCCGGTGACCCATTCCACCGGTTTGCCTCCGGCGATGGTGGAAGAGGAGAGGAGTCTGCCGGAGGGCCACAGAGCGAGGTAGAGGTTGAACACCAGACTCAAGGCAAGGCCCCACTTGAGGATGTTGACCGCAGCCCCACCTATGCGGTCGAGAGGACCGAGGAAGAGGGTGCGGGTGACAAGCTTCAGGAGCCTGACGATCAGGATGACGCCATAGTAGGCGATGAGATATATGCCGCCGTAGGCCAGGGCTGAAGCCATGAACCGCGACATGGATGATTCCGACGGGTCGCGGGAGGACATGATCCAGTCTGTCACGGCAGGTGCAAGCAGACGGCAGGCTATGATGGAGACCACGATAGCAGCCACTGCGCCGGCCTGTGCGATGAAACCTTTGCGGTAGCCCGTGACGGCGGCCGCAATGAAGATGATGAGCAGGATGATGTCTATGACAGGCATTGGACGGATGAGGCTATGGATGATCAGCCGAGGGCGGCAAGGTTGTCGCGCAGAGCCGCGAGTTTGGCGTCGGCATCGGCGAGCTTCTTGCGCTCGGCCTCGACGACGGCTGCGGGAGCGTTGGAGACGAAGCGCTCGTTGGAGAGCTTCTTCTCGACGGATGCCTTGAACCCTTCGTAGTATTTGATGTCCTTTGCGAGCTTGGCCTTCTCGGCTTCCACGTCTATGCTGTCAAGGAGAGGTATGCAGTATTCGGTCGTTCCGACGAGGAAGGTTGCTGCCGCGGGATCCTTGGCGGTCACGCTGCCGGTCTCGGCGAGGAGAGCGAGCTTGGCCACGATGTGGGGGAGCACGATCTCACCGTTGACGGCGAAGAGCGAGAGAGCCTCACGGTTGGGGATGTTACGCTGGGCGCGCACGCCGCGGACACCGTTGACGATCTCCTTGGCGGTCTCGATGTCGGCGAGGAGGGCTGAATCGACCTCACCGGCCACAGGCATGGGAGCATACATGATCGACTCACCCTCGCGGCGATCTCCCATGTGCTGCCAGAGCTCTTCGGTGATGAAGGGCATGAAGGGGTGGAGCAGACGGAGGAGAGCGTCGAAGAAGCCGATGGTGGCCTCGTAGGTGGCGCGGTCGACGGGTTTCTGATACTCGGGCTTGACCATCTCGAGATACCATGACGAGAACTCGTCGCGGAATAGGCGATAAGCTGTCATGAGGGCCTCGGAGATGCGGAACTTGTCGAAAGAATCGTTGATCTCGGTGATGGACTCCGAGAGCTTGGAGTGGAACCAGCGGATGGCTGTTGCCGCGCTCTCGGGCTGGGGGAGAGTTGCGTCGACTTCCCATCCCTTGACGAGACGGAAGGCGTTCCACACCTTGTTGCAGAAATTACGGCCGTTCTCGCAGAGCTTCTTGTCGAAGAATATGTCGTTGCCGGCGGGAGCCGAGAGGATGATGCCCATGCGGACACCGTCGGCACCATAGTCGGCGATGAGTTCGAGGGGATCGGGGGAGTTGCCGAGCTGCTTGGACATCTTGCGGCCTATCTCGTCACGGACGATACCGGTAAAGTAGACGTTGTTGAAAGGCTGCTTGCCCATGTATTCATATCCGGCCATGATCATGCGGGCCACCCAGAAGAAGATGATGTCGGGACCGGTGACGAGGTCGGATGTCGGGTAGTAATATTTGATCTCCTCGTTGTCGGGCTCAAGGATGCCGTTGAAGAGGGAAATGGGCCAAAGCCATGATGAGAACCATGTGTCGAGGCAATCCTCGTCCTGGCGAAGATCGGCAGCTGTGATGGCGGGATCTTTCTCGCGGGCGAGAGTGAGAGCCTCTTCGGGAGTCTCGGCCACGACGAAAGAGCCGTCGGGGAGATAGTAGGCGGGCACACGGTGACCCCACCAGAGCTGACGGGAGATGCACCAGTCACGGATACCTGTGAGCCAGTTGCGGTAGGTGGTCTTGAATTTTTCGGGGACAAATTTTATGACACCATCCTCGACGGCGGCGAGAGCGGGCTCGGCAAGATGTTCCATCTTCAGGAACCACTGGTCGCTGAGACGGGGCTCGGTGACGGTGTCCTGATTACGCTCGGAGTAGCCGACCTTGTTTTCATATTCCTCGATCTTCTCGATGAGACCGGCCTCGGCGAGATCACGTGCGATCTGCTCGCGGCAGGCGAAGCGATCCATGCCGACATACATCCCTGCAGCCTCGCTGATAGTGGCGTCATCATTGAAAATGTCGATGGTCTCGAGGCAATGCTTCTCGCCGAGCATGTTATCGTTCATGTAGAGGGCGGGAGTGACATTGAGGCATCCTGTGCCGAAGTTGATGTCGACGT
>CAZOOY010000003.1:0-39235 GCA_964581555.1 uncultured Staphylococcus sp. | reverse complement strand
GACCGGAATCTCACGGCCGACGAGGGGGACGATCACCTTCTTGCCGCGCAGATGCTGATTCTTGGGGTCCTCGGGGTTGATGCACATGGCGGTATCGCCCATGATGGTCTCGGGGCGGGTGGTGGCCACGATGGCATAGCCATCCTCACCCACGATCTTATAGCGGAGATAGTAGAGCTTGGAGTGCTCTTCCTTGTAGATAACCTCTATGTCTGAAAGGGCGGTCTTGGCCTTGGGATCCCAGTTGACCATTCGCTTGCCACGGTAGATGAGCCCCTTGCGATAGAGGTCGACGAAGACATGGATCACGCTGCGCGAGCGGATGTCGTCCATCGTGAATGCAGTGCGCTCCCAGTCGCATGAGGCGCCGAGTTTCTTGAGCTGCTCGAGGATGATGCCGCCATGCTTTTCCTTCCACTCCCATGCGTGCTTGAGGAACTCCTCACGGGTGAGATCGCTCTTGCGGATACCCTCTTTGGCGAGCTTGTTGACCACCTTAGCCTCGGTGGCGATCGCTGCATGGTCAGTGCCCGGCACCCAGAGAGCATTCTTGCCCATGAGGCGTGCGCGACGCACGAGGATGTCCTGGATGGTGTTGTTGAGCATGTGGCCCATGTGGAGTATTCCGGTCACGTTGGGTGGCGGGATGACGATGGTGTAAGGCTCGCGGGCGTCAGGTTCGGAGTGGAACAGGCGGTGAGCCATCCAGTAGTCATACCATTTGTCCTCGACGGCGCGAGGATCATATTTAGTGGCTAATTCTTCCATTGCTTGGGTGAGTTTACAATTTTGGGCAAAATTAGTAAAAAACCACGAGAAACGGAAAGAGGACGGGAAAAAAGACAGGTTTTAAAGGCTCAAGCTTTCTGCATCCCGTCGTTTAGAGGATCAGATAGTGCGGCGTATGGTTTTGAGGATAGAAATATCTCTCTTTATAAGGCTTATGGATTCGTAGCGATCGAATGCGAGAGCTGAACGGAGGATATTCTGCTCAAAATCCACTCCCGAGCCATTGCAAATCTGTCGGCCTATGGAATTGAGCAAGTTGTAGAGGGAGTGCCCCCTGACGAACAGGTAGACATTCTCAGCGGTGAGACCCTTCACTGAATATCGGGCAGCTTCCTCATCAAAGTCAATATCTTGCGCCACAATCAAATCTTCTACATTTTCCCTCAGACTCTTGGCGAGACGGTCAAGGAGCGGGCGACCGTTGTCTATTTCATCTCCGGTCCTGTACTGTAAAGATATCAGCTCTTTGAACTTATTCCTGTCAAAGACCTCAAGACCATTTCTTTCACAGTACAGCATGAAGAGGAAAGGACGATAGAGAATCTCTGAATACTCATGAAGAAAAATGGAGAAGTCAAAAATAGCGTCGTCCCCCATATGCTCCTCAAATCTCTGCTGAAGTGCCTCGGCAAAGCAACAATGGTTTTCCCAGGAGTATGTGTAGGTCTGCAATATGCCTTTCTGAGCCGATATATCTTCATCGAGCAGATATCGCAAATCGCTGTCAATACAGATAAAGAACCTCTGGCACAGAGAGTCACGATATTTCAGGCATTGTGTACACCCGGTCGTGAATCTGTTGTGCTCATTGAGGGAGCCTTTCAGGAATTTGTAGGAACCCGGACGGAAGCGGGACAGTATTTGCCGCCAGAACCAGATATCATCTTGATCCTCGACGTGAACCACCGAATCAACTTTATATAAGACCGTTGATGTAGCGAAGCGCTTTGCGGCTAATCTGAAAAATTCATCCTTAGCAGTAGACATCTCCGGCTGTTTGTTCTATATCTTCCATGAAAACAATCCTATCCTCCCATCCGTCTGCAAAGATGTTGGGGGAGTGGGTTGTGAGAATCAACTGACAATTAGGATTAAGATAGCGCAGGGTTGAGATGAGCTTGTCCTGCCATGTGATGTGGAGTGAGATCTCAGGTTCATCCAAAAGGAGTATGTTTGGTTTTTCTTCCTGAAGGAATACGGTTGTGAGAATGAGAAGAAGCTGTTTCTCCCCTGAGGAGAGTTCATCTACAGATACATACTCCTCGGAGTGGTGAATGTCAGGAATCTCAACAGGTTTTCGATCCTGTAAATAGAACACTAAGGTGTTGGTCTCGGGATGAAATCCCACTTTCTTCCCGGTTTCACAAAAAAGGCTGTCGATGAGGGAGAAAAACTTCCCGATGCGTTCCTTGATCAATTCGGATGACTCAGGATAGTTCATTATCCTCATGCGGTAGTCAAACAGCGATGACCCCTTCCCATTCTGATTGATAATGTATTTGAGCGACTGGAGGAGCATGCTTTCAGTCCTTTTCTTACCGTTGGCAGGTATATCAAATGACCGGATATATGTGACGGGACTGTCAACAGAATTTCCCTCAACTGACTTGACAAGGCCCTTTTTGGGACGAAGGTCGTTGTAATAATCATTGATCAAGTTAAGAAGAGTCGTCTTTCCGCTTCCGTTTATACCGACAAGGATATTGACATCTCTATGTATATCCGTCCAAGAAATGTTGAGACGATTCCATAGTTGACGGACGTGGAACTGTTCGATATATTTTGCTTCCATAAGGATGATATATACAAGGATGATATATACATGGTGATCCAATCAGAAATGATAGGTTTGCACCTGAAGGCTCATGTATCCGATTGTTGGAGGTAGTTGCCACAAAATTAGTAAAAAACGTTGAGAAAAGCAGTACGTAATAAAAAATCTTCTCAATCGGGCAGTTTAACCATGCCAACATGGGAAACTTTGATTTTGTCCGGTTGAAGAAAAAACGGTATATTTGTAATCGATAAGCCATCAATAAGTTTTATCGGTAAAGCAATATGAAAAAAGTAATAGGATTGCTGACTCTATTGATCAGTATTGTTATCGGTCATGCCGAGGAGAGAACCGACGGGTATTTTGTGGCCCATATGATGGAGACGGATGCATAGGATCTAAAGTGTGATCAATCAATGGCGGTATGACACAAGAGAGAGAAAAAGATACTACATATAGTAAGAATTATATAATTGTGGTCGCTGCCGGAAGCGGGTCGAGATACGGAGGCGAGTTGCCCAAGCAGTTCTGCCCGCTGAAGGGGCGTCCGTTGCTCATGACCACGCTGGAGCGGGTGCATGACTGTGAGCCGGAGGCAGAGATAATCGTCGTGTTGAGTGATGCGATGATGGAGTTCTGGAATGAGAGTTGCAGCCGTGCAAAGTTTGATGTGCCGTTTAGAGTAGCAAGAGGGGGATCTTCGAGAGCAGAGAGCGTGAGGAATGCTTTAGGATTGATTGACCCTTTGACCGTCGGATGGATAGCGGTGCATGATGCCGCCCGGCCGATGGTGAGCCGTGAGATGTTCGGCCGTCTTGTGGATGGTCTGGCAGGATGTTCAGGAACCATCCCGGTGGTACCGGTGACCGATTCGCTCCGCATGGTGGAGGAAGGGGAGACTTCTCATTCGGTGGATCGCTCGCGGCTACGCGCAGTGCAGACGCCTCAGCTTTTCGACGGACAGAAACTGATCCGTGCCAACGACCGCGAATTGCTTCCGACATTCACGGATGACGCATCGGTCATGGAAGCGGCAGGATACGGGGATCTTCGTCTCGTGGAGGGGGATCCTCATAATATAAAGGTGACTAATCCGGGAGATATCGACATAGTGGAGATGTATCTCTCTTTGGATTGAAATTGTTATCTTTGCATAAGGAAAAGCACCATTATCTTCAAGAGAGACTCCGGTGGAGAGACTGAGAAATACGGACATAAAGTTTCTGCGCGGGATGGGTCCGAAACGGGCTGAGCTTCTGGAAAAGAATCTCGGCATCAGGACTTATCATGATCTCCTGTATCATTTTCCGACACATTACGTCGACCGTACGACGGTGAGACGTATAGCCGACTTCGCGGGTGATGACATGCCCTCGGTGCAAGTGAGGGGACGGTTTATCACATTCAGCGTGCAAGGAGAGGGAGCGAAGACCCGTCTGACAGGTCTCTTCTCGGACGGTTCGGGGGTGATGGAAGTCGTGTGGTTTCAGCGCATCAAGTTCATGCGCGAGCATTATCACACCAATACGGAATATGTTGTGTTCGGGAAGCCATCGCAGTTCAACGGACGCTGGAGCATGGTACACCCCGAGATAGATCCGCCCGGAGCCCCCGGAGCACAGGAGGGCCTGAGGGGAGTCTATCCGCTGACGGAGCAGTTGCGTAACCGCGGCTTCTCGTCGAAAACCTTCTCGACGGCCGTCTCCACGATACTTGAGGGAATAGGGACTCCGGCCGAAACCTTGCCACAATATATAATAGGGCGGCACGGACTGATGGGGATAAAGGAGGCACTCGTAAATATTCACAATCCGGCCTCGCCCGCCGAGCTCGAGAGGGCGAGGATGAGGCTGAAGTTTGAAGAACTTTTCTATCTGCAACTGGATATACAGAGATATGCCCGGCGGCGGTCAAGCTCGACGCAGGGATTCTACTTCCCGAGGATCGGGAAGTTTTTCAATACATTCTATTCGGATTTCCTCCCGTTTCCACTCACCGGCGCTCAGAAAAGAGTGATCAAAGAGATAAGGGCTGACATGGCCACCGGCCGGCAGATGAACCGTCTGCTGCAGGGGGACGTGGGTAGCGGGAAGACACTCGTGGCATTGCTGACGATGCTGATAGCACTCGATAACGGCACGCAGGCCTGTCTGATGGCACCGACCGAGATCCTGGCCACACAGCACTATGAGACTATCTCGCGGATGGTGGCTCCGATGGGGGTGAACGTGAAGCTTCTCACCGGCTCGACCCGCAGGAAAGCTCGCGAGGAGATCCATACTCAACTCATGGATGGCTCGCTCCACATCCTCATAGGGACGCATGCGGTGATAGAGGACAACGTGAAGTTTCGCAATCTCGGCTTCATCGTCATAGATGAGCAGCACCGGTTCGGTGTGGCGCAGCGAGCCCGACTGTGGACCAAGAATGTGATACCTCCTCATGTACTCGTGATGACGGCGACCCCGATACCGCGCACGCTGGCCATGACAGTCTACGGCGATCTGGACGTGAGCGTTATAGACGAGTTGCCACCGGGCCGAAAACCGGTGCAGACTCTGCTGAGATATGACGAGGAGCGATTCGCCACGTATCAGGGTATCGGACGACAGCTTCGGCTGGGAAGGCAGGTCTATATCGTCTATCCTCTCATCAATGAGAATGAGAAGCTGGACCTGCGTTCGCTCGAGGAGGGGTATGAGACCATCAGGGAGACGTTCAGGGATTATCGCGTGGCTTATCTTCACGGGAAGATGCGGCCCGAGGAGAAGGAGTATCAGATGCAGCTCTTCGTGACGCATCAGGCCGACATACTGGTGAGCACTACAGTGATCGAGGTGGGGGTCAATGTCCCTAACGCGACCACGATGGTGATAGAAAACTCCGAGCGGTTCGGGCTCTCGCAGCTTCATCAGTTGCGCGGACGAGTGGGCCGAGGAGGGGAGCAGAGTTACTGTATCCTCATGACCAAGCGCAAGATAGCGCGCGACACCCGCAAACGCCTGGAATTGATGACGGCGACCACCGACGGGTTTGAGATAGCGGAGGCTGACATGCAGATGCGCGGTCCGGGAGATATTGAGGGAACGATGCAGAGCGGTATCCCTTTTCAGCTTCATATAGCCGATCTGGCTCACGACGGGCAGATAGTACAGCTTGCGAGAGATATGGCATGTGAGATACTCGACGCCGATCCATCGCTGCAGGCGACAGAAAACTCAGTGCTGGTGCGTCAGCTCGGACTTCTATCCTCAAGGATCAAGGATTGGTCAAGAATATCATGATTATGGAACAGAACAAGGATGAAAAATATATGCGTCTTGCTCTCGAGGAAGCGCGGGCTGCCTTCGAGGCTGACGAGGTGCCTGTAGGAGCGGTGATAGTGTCGCCTCGCGGCATGGTGATCGGGCGCGGCCATAACCTCACGGAGGCGCTCGGCGACGTCTCGGCTCATGCCGAGATGCAGGCTCTCACGGCGGCAGCGGCTACACTGGGAGGAAAGTATCTCACCGGCTGCACGCTCTATGTCACGGTGGAACCGTGTCTTATGTGTGCCGGAGCCATAGGCTGGGCGCAGGTAGGGAGGATAGTCTTCGGGGCGGCTGACCCAAAGCGGGGTTACCGATCGTTTCTTCCGTCCAGGTCGCCGTTTCACCCCAAGGCGATCGTGACCGATGGAGTGCTCGCGGATGAATGCGGAGCGCTTATGAAAGAATTTTTCAAGAAGAAAAGGACATAAGTAAGTTTTCACAGTTTGTTTTATCAATCCCGAATCCTAATATAAACTATTCATTGAGACTTACTCAAAAGGAGATATTATCATGAAGAAAAAACTTGTTATCTCGACCGGTGCCGGTATCAGCGCCGAAAGCGGAATATCTACATTCCGTGACGCCGACGGCCTCTGGGAGAACTATCCGGTGATGGAAGTGTGCAGTGCCGACGGGTTTGCCCGCAATCCGGCATTGGTGCATGAGTTTTACAACGCCCGGCGCAGACAGCTCGTAAACTGTCAGCCGAATGCGGCCCACCTTGCACTTGTGGAACTCGAAAAGTGGTATGATGTCTACGTGATCACTCAGAATGTGGATGACCTTCACGAGAGGGCCGGCTCATCAAAGATCCTGCATCTGCACGGAGAGTTGATGAAAGCGCGCTCCATGACGGATCCCGACAAGCTCTACACTCTGGATGAGGAGCACCTCGAGACGACTCCTGATATGAGAATGGCGGACGGGGACAGGGTGAGACCTCATATCGTGTTCTTTCAGGAGGCAGTACCTAATATCGAGCGAGCCATCGAATGGGCCTCGGAGGCTGATATTTTTGTTGTGATCGGGACTTCGCTCGTGGTGTATCCCGCTGCAAGCCTGCTCCACTACGTGCGTCCGGGCGTCCCGGTCTATTACATCGATCCCCATCCCGCGGCAGTGCCTTCTTCGGTTCATACGATTGCGCTGCCCGCCACGCAAGGAGTGGTGGAATTAAAGAAGATATTGGCTCCTGAAGCCCTGTAATCGGGTTTTTATTTACTATATTAACTTATTTTAACGTATCGGGGGGGGTATTTTTGAAAATTATGTTGTACATTTGCAACAGTAAAAAGAATGCTTCAATTAGATTAATGTCAACAAAAAGTTAGGTTAAAGCGCGGAGGCAGCCGTGAGGCCCCCTCCGTTTTTTTATGCTTTTTTCGTAAGAATTTTGTGACAAGGCGCATGGGTCCGTGAATCTCCTGCCCAAAACGGGAAGCACAGGCACTAAAGAAGACACTATTCCTGCTCGTCGGGGGCGGGGGCTGACCATGCAGGCCAAAGGCATTCGGTGACTTTCATGTCGGAGAATCTCGCGGTAAACGAATGATCGCCCGGACTTGCCGCATAGATGCCGAATGAAATTTCCCCATCTCCATGGAAAAGATGAAAGACTCTCATCTGCTGGAAGTTTACGCCATCGGTACTCGTCTCGATATAGAAGTCGCTTTCACGACGGCTCAGACGATACCACATCTCACGGATGGAGGTGGGGATGTCGTGAGTGGCCCAGTCAGAGTAACCGTTGTTGGTGACAACACTACCGAGACGGGAGATCTTCTCATTCTCAAACTCTATGGAGGCTTTTGCCCAGTTCTCGCTGTCAAGATAGATGGCGATGCCGCATTGGTCAAATAGTGCCGAGCTGTCGAAGGCTGTCTTGACGGTGAAAGAGAAGAAGGGGACAGCGGTCTTCATCTGGAGGACAGGAGCGTTGTCGTTCTGGAATCCATAATAGGTGCGTTGCCAGAGATCCGTATTAGGGTCGGTCTTGATGGTTATTAAGGAATCGGTGACGGAGTACTTCCTGGGGGGACGAGTCCAGAAGAGGTAGGGCTGAGTGAACTGACGGAGTTTCATTGAGCGGGGGTATATGATTCAATTTTTGCAAATATACAAAAACCATATAATTTTCTCAAATCAAGAGTAGGTGGAATCAACACGGAGAGTCAGCAGGTCAGAACAATCAAATGTGAGAAATTGTTAAACAGTAGAAGTTAATTTAAGAGTTTTATTTAACTTTGCCGACTGAAAAGAAGTGAACGCACTCCGCGTGGAGTGTCCCGATTCCCTTACTACCACTAAACTGTATATGAAAAACCTCGTCATAGTAGAGTCTCCGGCTAAAGCCAAGACCATCGAAAAGTTTCTCGGAAAAGACTATAAGGTCATGTCCAGTTACGGGCATATACGGGATCTTCGCAAGAAGGATATCTCCATCAAGGTCGACTCGGATTTCCAGCCTGTCTATGAGATACCTGCCGACAAGAAGGCCCTGGTGGCCGAGCTGAAGAAAGCAGCCAAGAGCGCCGAGACGGTGTGGCTCGCCTCCGATGAGGACCGCGAGGGTGAGGCCATAGCGTGGCATCTTTATGAGGTACTGGGTCTCAAACCGGAGAATACGAAGCGAATCGTTTTTCATGAGATCACGAAGAACGCCATCCTCCATGCCATCGAGAATCCCCGCGAGATTGACATTAATCTTGTGGATGCCCAGCAGGCGCGCCGTGTGCTTGACCGTATCGTGGGCTTTGAGGTTTCACCCGTGCTCTGGAGGAAGATCAAACCTGCCCTTTCGGCCGGACGAGTGCAATCGGTGGCGGTGAGACTTATCGTGGATCGCGAGAATGAGATCAATGCGTTCAAATCGGAACCTTATTTCAGAGTGACGGCACAGTTTCTACTCCCCGGAGGCGCCCGGCTTGACGCCGAACTGTCGCAGCGTCTTCCCGACGAGGAGAGCGCCCGGCGATTCCTTGAGGATTGCGGAAAGGCATCGTTCACGGTCGGAGAGATAAACGTCCGTCCCATCAAGAGATCGCCCACGCCGCCGTTCACCACCTCGACTCTTCAGCAGGAAGCCGGCAGGAAGCTGGGATTCTCCGTGTCGCAGACCATGATGATAGCCCAGAAGCTCTATGAGGCCGGCTATATCACCTACATGCGAACAGATTCACTGAATCTATCCACGCTCGCCATCAACTCTACCGCCGACCTCATCAAGAAGGAGCTCGGGGAGGAGTATCTGAAAGTGAGACACTATCATACATCGTCAAAGGGTGCACAGGAGGCTCACGAGGCAATCCGTCCGACATATATCGACCGAGAGACCGTGGATGGAACCGCCCAGGAGAAGAAACTCTACCGCCTGATACGCCTGCGCACACTCGCATCACAGATGGCCGACGCCGAGCTTGAAAAGACTACGGTGGAGATCAATATATCAGACCGCGACGAGCACTTTACCGCCACAGGCGAGGTGGTCAAATTCGACGGTTTCCTTCGTCTTTATCTCGAAGGGACTGATGACGATAACGCCGCCGACAGCAATGACTCGACACTGCCACGCATGACTACCGGCGAAAAGCTCGGTGTGGACGAAATCACGGCGACACAGCGATTCACGCTCGCGCCTCCGCGCTATACAGAGTCATCGCTCGTCAAGAAGATGGAGGAACTCGGGATAGGCCGTCCGTCGACCTATGCACCCACCATCTCCACTATCCAGCATCGCGAATATATAGTGAAAGGTGAGAAAGCGGGCGAGAAGAGAGACTTTGACGTGCTCACCCTCGATAAGAAGGGTAAGATATCGAAAAAGGTCAAGACCGAACATGTGGGCACCGAGAAGGGTAAACTCATCCCGACGGATACCGGTGTGATCGTCAATGAATTTCTCACTGAGCATTTCCCCGACATCCTTGACTATGATTTCACTGCAGGAATGGAGGAGAAGTTTGACCGCATAGCCGAAGGTGACAGCAACTGGAACAGCGAGATCTCGGAGTTTTACGCCATGTTCCACCCCGAGGTGGAGAAGGCTACCGATCTTCACACGGAACGAAAGGTGGGCGAGCGGGTGCTCGGCGAGGATCCAGCCACCGGACAGCCTGTCTCTGTCAAGATAGGCCGCTTTGGCCCGATAGCCCAGATCGGCTCGGCGGAGGGTGAAGAGAAACCCCGCTTCGCGTCACTGAGGAAGGATCAGAGCGTGTTTGACATCACTCTCGAGGAGGCCCTAAAGCTGTTCGAACTCCCCCGGGAGGTGGGCGAATTCGAGGGTAAACCTGTGATAGCCGCTGTTGGCCGCTTCGGTCCATACGTGCGTCATGACGGGAAATTCGTCTCCATTCCCAAGGATCTTGCCGCTACGACCATCACCATTGAAGAAGCCATCGAGCTCATCCGCGCCAAGCGCGAGGCGGATAATAACAAGGTGGTGAAAGTGTTTGACGAGGATCCCACCGTGCAGATACTCAACGGACGTTACGGAGTCTATATCTCCTGCAACAAGTCCAACTACAAGATACCCAAGACCGTCACCGATCCCGCCGCGCTTACCCTCGAAGAGGTGAAAGCCATAATGGCCGACCAGGAGAATGCTCCCAAGAAAACGACGCGCAGAACATCCACCCGAAAAAAATCCTGAACAGATGTCGCCGAAACCTACACAGTCACCCCGGGGAACACGTCAGCAGGCTTTCCGCCCGGATGTCATCGAGACCTATAAGGTCAATGAGGAGAAGCCCCTTCTGGAGTTTCTCATTGCCTCCATGCCCCAGCGCAAGCGCACGGCGATAAAGAGTCTGCTTGCCCACAATCAGATTGCTGTCAATGGTCAGCCCGTGAAGCAGTTTGACACTCCTCTCGTCCCCGGCGATGAGGTGAAGGCCAATCTGACGAGAGAGTTCAGGGTGTTCTACAACCGCCGCCTAAAGATAGTCTACGAGGATGATGACATCATTGTGGTCAACAAGGGGTACGGCCTGCTCTCGATGGGTAATGACAAAGTGACCGAAGGGACCGCATATTCCATCCTCAAGGAGTACCTTAAGTGGAAGGATCCGCGCAACAAGCTCTTCATAGTTCACCGGTTGGACCGTGACACCTCGGGGCTAATGGTGTTCGCCAAGAATGTCGAGGCCAAGGAGCGCCTCCAGTACAACTGGAACAACATGGTGCTCTCCCGCAAGTATCTTGCGGTGGTGGAGGGTGAGCCTGATCCGGCGGAGGGTGAGGTGAGAAGTTATCTTGCCGAAAATTCCCGATATGAAGTCTATTCGACCGATAAACCCGGTGAAGGTCAGCTTGCTGTGACACGTTATCGCACTCTTAAAAGCCGCAACGGGTATTCACTCATGGAGGTGGAACTCGACACAGGGCGCAAGAATCAGATACGAGTCCATATGAAGGATCTCGGACATCCCATCTCGGGTGACAGACGCTACGGAGCCAAGAGCTCGCCCATCCACAGGATGGCTCTTCATGCGCAGACACTTCGCTTCATCCATCCCATCACACGCAAGGATATGAACTTCTCTACTCCGGTGCCGGCTTCATTTGCCAAGATGGTGTCGGGCGGCAGATCCATGGAGACGACGTAATACTCCCATAACCATCCTAAACACACACCGTCATGGAGAACACTCCCCAGCAAAAACACAACACCGGCGGGTCGACATCCCGCGTCAATGTTAAGGATATTGTCAAGGTGGTCATTTCGATAGGGATCTCGGCCGGACTGATCGTGTGGTTCTTCCACAAGGTCAACATCCACCAGATCGCTCAGGTGATTCACCGCGGTGTGGAGTACCGCTATATAATCGGCATGATGCTTCTCACCATGCTCTCCCATATCATACGCGGTATCCGTTGGGGCATCCAGCTAAGGGCTGCGGGGATTCCGCGCATCCCGGTCGTGGCTGAAAGTGTCTCCATCTTCGGCGCCTATGCGCTCAATCTCATTTTCCCGTTTCTTGGAGAGGCCTGGAGATGTGTCTACATAAGTCGCAGGGAAAACTGCAAGCTATCCACGGTGGTGGGTACGGATCTCGGTGACCGCGCCTCGGATGGTGTGATGATACTTCTCTTCATCCTGCTCACGATGATCGTGGCCCGTCCGTGCATCGACAGCTTCCTTGACCGCTACCCTCTTGGTGAAAGCATCGAGCGCGTCACGACCGACGGCATGATGTGGGTTTGGATAGCCATAATCGCCGTAGTACTCGCGCTTGGCGGATACATTTTCCGCAACACTAAATTCGTGCAGGGGATGATCGCGAGTGCCAAGCGCATGTGGGTGGGATTCAGTGTACTATTCCACATGAAGGGCACGGGGATGTATCTGCTGCTCACTCTTGGAATCTGGACTTGCTATTTCTTCCAGACTTACCTCTGTTTCTTTGCGTTCCCCTTCACCCGTGGGCTCATCACGGGCCACGGATATTACTGGGGTTTCATCCCCGGGCTGGTGGTCTTCGTGTTCGGATCGTGCAGCATGGGAGTACCATCAGACGGTGGTCTGGGTGCATGGAACATAGCGGTGATGTTCGCCCTCAGCCTTTTCGGTATCAGTGACAGCGACGGGGCTGCCTATTCCATAGTGTGCTGGAGTTTCCAGTCGCTCATGCTTGTGATCTGCGGTATCTTCAGCGCTATCTACATCATGTCCTACCGCCGTAAGCAGAAGGAGGCGCTCAACGGTCGTCCTTCATCAGAGGCAGCTGCCAGTGATAATGAAGCGCACCCCAGCGAAGAAAAAGAATAGTGAACGCGCAGCATGACTGCACGAGGATGACAGAGCCGCCCAAGAGGAGCGCTCCCCAGTAGACGAGGCCCCCGGCTATACAGGCGGTGGCGTAGATGTCCTTGCGGAAGAAGAGGGGTTCCTCGTTGATGAGCACGTCACGCAGCACTCCTCCGAACGAGCCGGTGATCATACCCATTATTATCGCCACCCACATGGGGAAACCGTAGGTGAGGCTCTTCTGGATGCCCGTGATGACAAAGAGCGCAAGGCCCACGGCATCGAACATGAAGAGGGAGCGGGAGTCGGACGTGAGCACCCGCTTGAACATCACCACAATGATGAATGCGAGCCCTGTGACAGCGAGATACATCCATGACGCCATCCAGAACACGGGAGCGTCGAGAAGAAGGTCACGGATCGTGCCGCCTCCGATGGCCGTGACCACACCGATGGTGTAGGCTCCGAACCAGTCGAAACGCTTACGGGCAGCCAGACGGATGCCGCTGACAGCGAAGGCAAGTGTGCCGATTACCTCGATTATATAGTAAAGGGTTGATTCCATTATTTGGCAGCGGATTTCTGATAGTAACGACAGACGCTTGTGAGTCCGCAGTTGAGACAGTCCGGTCGACGTGCCTTGCAGACGTAGCGGCCGTGGAGAATGAGCCAGTGGTGAGCTTTGGGGACTATCTCGGCAGGGATATATTTCATGAGGGTCTTCTCTGTGGTGAGAGGCGTCTTGCTTCCGGTGGTGAGACCGATGCGTTCGCTCACACGGAAGACATGGGTATCGACGGCCATGGCTGACTGCCCGAAGACGACGGCGAGAATGACGTTGGCCGTCTTGCGTCCCACGCCGGGGAGCGACATGAGCGCATCAATATCGGAAGGGACTTCGCCTCCAAACTCCTCGACGAGCCTGCGGGCCATTCCCGAGAGAGAACGCGCCTTATTGTTGGGATAAGAGACAGAACGGATGTATGGGAAGATCTCTTCAGGAGTTGCCGCAGCCATTGACTCGGGTGTCGGGAAAGCCTCGAAGAGTGGAGGAGTGATGAGATTGACACGCTTGTCGGAGCACTGAGCCGAGAGGATTACCGCCACGAGAAGCTGGTAGGGGTTGGCATAGTGAAGCTCGGTCTCAGCAACTGGCATTGCCTGACTGAACCATTCGATCACGCGGTTGTAACGTTCCTTGATTGTCATGGCCTGGATGGGGAGAGAATGAAATTACAAAGTGAGTCCCGGCCCGGCGGTATGGGAGAGCCGGGTCGGGAGATATATTTTTGTTGAGATAAGATCAGTGAGCGGATGTGAATTCCTCAAGGAAGCGTACGTCGTTTTCGGAGAACATGCGGAGATCCTTGACCTGATATTTCAGGTTGGTGATGCGTTCCACACCCATGCCCAGAGCGAATCCGCTATACTTCTTCGAGTCGATACCGCAGGCATCGAGAACGTTGGGATCGACCATTCCGCAGCCGAGAATCTCGACCCATCCCGTACCCTTGCAGAAAGAGCATCCCTTGCCTCCGCAGAGATTGCAGGAGATATCCATCTCGGCTGAGGGTTCGGTGAAGGGGAAGTAGCTGGGACGGAGACGGATCTTGGTGTCAGGACCGAACATCTCGCGGGCGAAGTAGAGGAGTGTCTGGCGCAGGTCGGCATAGGAGACGTGCTCGTTGACGTAAAGGGCCTCGACCTGATGGAAGAAGCAGTGGGCACGCGCCGAGATGGCCTCGTTGCGGTAGACACGACCGGGACAGATGACGCGGATGGGTGGTTGGGTGGTCTCCATCGTGCGGGTCTGCACCGAGGAGGTGTGGGTGCGCAGAAGAACGTCGGGGTTTCGGGCGATGAAGAAGGTGTCCTGCATGTCACGGGCAGGATGATCTTCAGCGAAGTTGAGCGATGAGAACACGTGCCAGTCATCTTCGATCTCAGGACCTTCAGCTACGGTGAACCCGAGGCGGGAGAAGATTGCGATAATCTCGTCACGCACGATAGAGAGGGGATGACGTGTGCCTAAGGGCATGGGAGCGGCTGTGCGGGTGAGGTCTATGTCGACATCGACGGTGTCCTTGCGGTCAAGGGTCTCGCGGAGTGAATTGATGCGCTCGGTGGCAAGATTCTTGAGCTCGTTGAGCTTCTGGCCCAGTTCACGTTTCTGGTCAGCGGCGACGTTGCGGAAGTCCTGCATAAGGGCAGAGACGGCGCCCTTCTTGCTGAGATACTTTATGCGGAGAGTCTCTACATCCTGAAGTGAGGATGCGCTGAGACCTTCGATTTCTGCTTTGAGTTGGTTTATCTTTTCAATCATGGTGCAAAGTTACAAAAATCCGCGCATTTTTCCTTACGGTCAGCGCTTCTTGGGAGAAGTTTTTTCTTCGTCGGCAAACCGGTTGGGGAAGTCGATGTGAACCCGAGGTCTCTTCATGGCGTAGATGACCAGACAGATGCCGAGGATAATGAAGGGGATGCTGAGCCACTGGCCCATGTTGAGGGTCATTGTCTGCTCAAACTCTACCTGGGGATTCTTGATGAATTCGATGAGGAAACGGGGGAGGAAAATGCCTATGAAAAATACACCGAAGATAAGGCCGGGGCGCTCCTCCGCGTTCTTTTTCCAGTACATCCACATTAGGAGTGCGAAGAGAGCAAAGTAACAGATGGCCTCGTAGATCTGGGTGGGATGGCAGGCTTGTCCGAAATAGAGCTCGTGCCATTCACGCGAACGGACGAACATGAAACCCCAGGGGAGAGTGGTGGCGTGGCCGAAGATCTCGGAGTTCATCAGGTTGCCAAGGCGGATGAGACCTCCCACGAGGGCGATCGGGATCACGAGGCGGTCAAATGTCCACAGAGGATTGCGTTTGGTGGTGATGAGCGAGTAGAGGAGCACACCGATGATGATGCCTATTGTGCCGCCGTGGCTGGCGAGACCTCCGTGCCAGACGTAGAGAATCTCGATGGGATTCTGACGGTAGACGTCCCACTCGTAGAAGAATACGTGGCCGAGACGTGCGCCGATGATTGTGCCGGCGACGGTCCACATGAGGAGTATGCCGAGCCAGCGCTCGGGCGCGCCTTCATGGCGATAGATACGGGCTTCGATCTCGTAGCCTACGAGAAAGCCTACCATAAAAGCAAGACTGTACCAGCGAATGGCGAGGGGGCCGATGTGGAACCACACGGGATCGGCCGTCCAGGTGATGAAATCAAGCACTTTGTAATAAGGATTTGATTAGTCTGCAAAATTACGTGAAAAGGTGTGGTAAATCAAAAAAACTTCTCTATTTTTGCCAAAAATTAACACGAAAATGGAGACAGGAATTTGGTGGACCGCACCGGCTGAAAGCGAGAACGGCAGACTGATAATGGTGACAGGACGGAAAGATGTGGAGAAATTCCGCACTAATCCTCGCTTCAGTATCCGAATAGAAGTGACGTGGAAGTATGACGGCGGCGCCGACGGTATGCCCGACAAGGAGACGTCTGAACTTATGGAACAGGTGCAGGAGGCGCTCCAGAAGGAGTTTCATAAGGATCCAGTGGCGGTATTGACCGGCATCTATACGGGTGACGGCAGCAGGGACTGGGTGTTTTATTCACTGTCGACACATATCTTTGGCAAGAAGCTCAATGAGGCATTGGCGGATTTTCCGCAGCTTCCTCTGACGGTCTACTGTGAGAACGATCCCGACTGGGAGGAGTATGACGAGATGTCCGCCGCCGAGATAAAACTGGATTAAGATTGTCGTAGCTCAGCCGCTAGAACATTCGCTTTTATGTCGTTTGGCATTCTATGTCAAGGTTTCTTTGCATTGTTCTGAAATCATACATCGCACACACTATGCGAAGTAGGGAGCAGAGATAGTATATAGTCGTTAGAGTGTTTTAACGCACATGGGCCGGATTCTTGCCCCGCCGGTAGCTACTTTTGCGGTCATAAACTTTCCAGATAAGATTTATGTCAACGTTTCAGCTATTTCTGGCAGATACCTCCACCATCCTTCCGCTGATGTTTGCCGACGGTGGTGTGAGAGCCGGATTCCCCAGCCCGGCCCAGGATTATATAACGGAGTCCATCGACCTTAACCGCACTCTGATCCGCCACCCCGCGGCCACATTTTATGCCAAGGTCGTAGGTGATTCCATGAGCGGCGAAGGGATAACCGAGGGGGATATCCTGATAGTCGACCGCTCCATCGAAGCCGAGCACGGAGATCTGGCCATCTGCTGTCTCGATGGAGAGTTCACCCTTAAACGCTTGTGCCTTAACCGTGGAGACCGCATTTATCTCATGCCCTCCAACCGCAAGTATCATCCGATAGAAGTCACTACCGAGAGCGACTTCCTCGTGTGGGGTGTCGTTATATATACTATCAAGGCCAACAGGCGCCGCCGCTCAGGATCCGAAAGATGGTAGGACTCATTGACTGTGACAATTTCTTCTGCTCCTGTGAGAGAGTCTTTCGGCCGGATCTTGCCCGGACACCGCTTGTCGTCCTCAGCAACAACGATGGGTGTGTCGTGGCACGTTCAAAGGAAGTCAAGGCAATGGGAATCCCCGAGGGTATGCCTTACTATCAGTTGAAAGAACAGTACCCCGACGCCGGGATCGTGGCTTTCTCCTCCAATTATGCCCTCTATGGCGATATGTCCTCACGCATCGTGTCGATACTGCGAGAGGAAGCACCTGATGTTATCCAGTATTCCATTGACGAGGCCTTCCTCGATCTGCGGGGGATGGATCATATCGACCTCCACTCATGGGGTCAGAATCTTTGCAGGAAAATACTCAAATACACAGGTATGCCCGTGAGCCTCGGGATCGCTCCAACCAATACCCTTGCGAAGATGGCCAGCAAGTATGCCAAGAAATATCCCGGCTACAATAAATGCTGCGTCATTGCTTCGGATGAGCAGCGTGTAAAGGCGCTGCAACTCTTTCCTGTAGGTGACGTCTGGGGAATAGGCCGTCAGATCAGGCGCAATCTGGAATATATGGGTGTACGTACGGCCTATGATTTTGCCTCCCTCCCGCGAGAATATGTCCGGCGTAAATATCATGTCACCGGGGAACGGACATGGAAGGAGCTCAACGGCGAGCCCTGCATCGCCATCGACGGCCTCGATGGAGTGACGAAGAAGACCATCGTCACGAGCCGCAGCTTCCCTGAAATGATCACGGATCCTGCCGATCTGAGAAGTCACATTGCCAACTATGCGGCCCGTTGTGCCCTAAAGCTCCGGCGGCAGAACTCCGTCTGCTCCCTGGTCACCGCTTTCATCCAGTCCAACCATTTCCGCGAGGATCTGGAGCAATACGATTGCAGCGCCTCCCACTCGTTCCTCACTCCCACCAACACCACATGTGAGATAGTAAGCATGGCCACGGGGATCCTCGATGTGATTTTCCGCAAAGGAATCTACTACAAAAGAGCCGGGATCATGGTCTCCGGCATTTCTTCCGGTGATGCAGTGCAGCCTGATCTCTTTGAATACGATCCCGGGCGCAGCATGAAATACAGCAGCATCTCATCCGCATTGGACAGAATCAACGGCCGCATGGGAGCCGATACCGTAATGCTGGGTGCTCAGCAGTATCGCGAAAAGAGCCCCGACGGGAAGAGCGTCCGATTCGTCAACGCTATCCGTCGCGCCATGAAATCGCCCGACTACTCCACCTCCCTCGGCGCATTCACTGTCGGATAGTGAGAGACTTATAAAATTCTTGCGGAGGAACGTGTTCAGGGTTTTTGCTTCCGGGTGGTTTACGATTGTTCCCTTTGCGAACTGCGAGGGAGTTTCTACAAAGATTTCAGTCGGGATGTACCGTGTCTGATTGTTTGCATAGATTCCGATCATGACCGGATATCCGCTGTCTTTCCTCTTCCTCGAAGGATGAACTGTTGTTGATATTTTTACCATACTTTAACATTTGCGGCTCTCACGTTTAATAGTCTCACGTTTTATACCTCAGAGGCGGATTCGTACTGAAATCGTAAAAAAATACTGAAAATGTACTGAACACAGCGCCAGTTTTGGCACTGATTTTGCTCTGACCGCTCGGATGGGGGTACAAAGCAAGTCGCTGAAAGTTCGTAACTTAATGAAAATAAGTCCTAAACACCTAAGTGTCAAGGACTTATCCTCACGTTTCAACTATTTATTTATGAGAGCCTCAGGATCCAGTTTCACAACTCGATCAAGAGGACGAGGGATGCATTAAGGATAATGCTTTCCGTCCGGTTAACCGGAGGGATGTACGGTGTTTCACACCGTACACTAATAGAACAATCTCACTCCTCGTTTGGTCTAAGGAGTAGTGCTAAAAGAGATAAAAAAAAGCTAATTGAAGGAGTTGAATTGAGGATATGCATAGAAATCCCGGCACCCGTCCGGGCGAGGTTGGCGGTGGAGAGAGGGGGGAAGGGGGAGATGTAAAAGAAGCGAGATTCCGGAGAATCTCGCTTCTGAGTGACTCCTACAGGATTCAAACCTGTAACCTTCTGATCCGTAGTCAGATGCTCTATTCAGTTGAGCTAAGGAGCCGTTGTTTTTTGTTTTGCTCTGCAAAGGTAGAGAGTTTTTTCACACTGTGCAAATTTTCGGATAGATTTTTTTGACAAAAGAGTAAATTTGTCACAAAAAGAATAGTTGTTGGTCAGAAAGGCTTGTCGGAAGGGGAGGATTTGGTGGAGAGGTAGATTTTGTGTATTTTTGAGACCGTAAAATCAAACAGATCATTTTTGCATTATGAGAAAGAAGACAGTCCTTATCTGGGCGATGCTTATGCTGATATGTAGTCCTGGGATGTGGGGCGGTTGCAATGACAGCAACGGAGATGTCTGCGGAGCTCGCGGAATGAGATTGCTTGACATAGATTTCCATGCCATGGTGGGAGGAAGTTATGTCACGGAGAATTATATGGACTGTTTCCCTGAAATATCGGATATCAACACTAATATGGGTGTGGCCTACGGGTTGGGAATAGGTGTGAAATTCAATCTCTCCCGAAAGATAGGTCTCGGAACCGGAATCAACATCGTGCGTAACCGCGGCACGATAGATCTCGCTGTCGGCGGTCAGGAGGCGGGAAGTATCTCCAACGTCTTCCAGCGCAACACGTACTATGCGTTTGATTTTCCGGTGTATATTTCATATTCGCCCCGGATCGCCGAAGGTCTGAGATGGAATTTTGATATAGGAATGTATTATTCCTACGGCGTGAAAGGTACGCAGAAGAATACCATCTATGATGCGAAGACGAATGAGCTGGGCCAGCTCATGACTACCCGCACCGTGCTGAAGACGGGTTTCTATAATGACACGGCGTTCATCAACGGATTCAGACGTGGGGATATCGGCTTGCATCTTGCCACGGGTATCACCGTGCTCGAGCATCTCAAGCTTGGAATCAGAGGACACTTCGGCCTGAAGAATGTGGCAAGGACAGCAGGCATCAAGGACCCGTCATGTCACAACCTCAGCTTCATGGCTGTGGCCGGATGGGTTTTCTGAAGCAGACCGGGCTGGCTCAGTGCATCATGTCACGGAAGATGTCGAGCGCAGTCTCGATATCGGCTTCGGAGGCAGTCCGATCAATGAGCGGTGAGCCCGGATGCTCCAGGAGAGTGAAATTGATGTGATCAGGGGAGTCATTTTTCTTGTCATGACGCATATACCCGATCAGCTCGGGGTAATCAACGCACCCGAACTCCGGCGCTCCGTAGCCATGCTCCTTGAGATAGCTTGCATATAGAGAGAGTTCGGCCGAAGGAAATCCTAATGCGAGATGGGAGAGGATCATCTCCACGAGTATTCCCCAGGCTACCGCATGGCCATGAGGCACAGGCTGATGACGATGGAGAGCCATTGACTCGAAGGCATGACCGGCGGTGTGACCGAGATTTAATGCGCGACGTATCCCCTTTTCCGTAGGGTCTTCCTCCACGATCTTCTCCTTGACCTTCACGCTTTTCTCAAGCAGAGGCAGGAGGGCGGTGAGATCGGCGGACAGAATGTCATAGGCGAGCAGCTCGCGATAATGCGCATCAGACGAGAGCAGGCCGTGCTTAAGCATCTCGGCATAGCCCGACAGAAGTTCCACAGGGGGGAGGGATGAGAAGAGAGCCGTAGAGATGACCACAGCATCGGCGGGCGCGAAAGCACCTATCTCGTTCTTGAAGCCTCCGAAGTTGATCCCCGTTTTTCCACCGACAGCCGCATCGACAGCCGAAAGAAGTGTGGTGGGGACATTGATGAAACGTATGCCGCGCTTGAAAGTGGCTGCCGCAAATCCTCCCATATCGGTGACAACACCCCCTCCAATATTGACCACCACAGACTTGCGTGTGGCTCCCCCCTCGATAAGGCGCTGCCATATGAGTGAAAGAGAGTCGATATTCTTGTGCTCGTCTCCGGGCTCGACAGCGATAACCGGCCAGGGAAGAGAGAGACGAGGCAGAACGGATGACGCCACGTTTGAGTCGGTGATTATATGAACGGAAGCCGGGTTCATTCCGTCCACAAGAGAACGGATGGCGGGGGCAATATCGTTGGTGAAAAGAATCTTTTGCATTACTCGAGAGTATTGTGGACTGTGAGCAGACTGAGAAGAAGAGTTGGCAGGACACGTGCAAACTCGGGCATCGAGGGGAAGACTATGGCCGCCCCGGCCTCTTCAAGCGCTGCAGCGGGGATTGGTCCGGTGGTGATGCCTATGGTGAAAGCTCCCGCACGATCACCTGCCTCGACACCGAGGGGTGCGTTTTCAATCACGATGGACTGGGATGGGGAGACATGAGCCAACTGCATGGCCTTGATGAAAGGCTCGGGATGAGGTTTGCCGTGGGTCACATTGCGCGAAGTGATGCGTTTGTCGGCATCGAAAATCCCGGGATAGTCACGGTCAAGCCGGGCGAGGACGCTGGGTTGCCCCGATCCCGTGACGAGCACACGCGTGATTCCGGCATCGCGGAGCACGGAAGTCATTTCCTGCGCGCCGGGCATAGGCTTGATCTCCGGGAGCTCGTTGAAATACTCCGTCTTCTTCCTGTAAAGTTCCTCGGCCTGCTCTGGGGTCGCATCGTGGCCATACTGACGGTTGAAGAGATGATTGATGGTGGAGACACCCGTGCGTCCCTCGTAGAGATAGAACTCCTCGCGAGTACAAGGAATGCCAAGCTCGGAAATGAGCCTGAACCAAGCGGCTGAATGATTCTTCATGGAGTCATAGAGAGTACCGTCCATGTCGATGAGAGCGGCTCGCGGGGTGACTTGTGTGTAGTGGTGGCGGCGCAGAAACCGCAGTATGTCTGCGCCAAAGGGGATATGCTCAATCATTTCTTTCGTTTCTTGTCATTCTTGGTGACGGGGAGCGCCGTGACGGCGGTGTCGGGAGGCGCGATGAGACCCTCCTGGATGAAGTAGAGGGAGTCGGAGTGAGATATTTCGTCGGCGGGAGGAGTGGATACCGGTCCGTTGTTAACATTGCCGAACGAGAGGTCCTTGAGGCGGGCGTTGCGCACACCACGGCGGAACACCTTGCCGATCTCGTTGACGAGATTGATGCGGGTGGTATCGGCGATAGAGATGCTCCGGGCCATATTCTTCTCGTTGAACTTAGCTCCGCCGAGGCGTATCTTCATCTTGTCGAGATTGCCTGTCACATTTATGCCGAACTTGAATGGGATGGGTGACTTGAGCACGGCTATATGATAGTTGAGGGTCATAGCCATGTCATTGGAGCCCATCACTCCAAGTTTGTAGCGGTCGAGATTGAAGATGAAGGGGAAGAGCTCGAGACGGGAATTCTCGATGATCATCTCCACGTTCATGCTGTCGATGAAATTGCGCTCCTTGTGCTTGAAAAGAAGCCATTTGCCTATCTTGCGGAAGGTCTGGTCGTCAATCACTTTGAGAGAATCACCCGAGATACGGACGGCAGCTTTCAGGGAGGGGATGTCGATGTTCATTCCGCGGTCGATGCCGGTGGTGGCGGCTATGTCAGCATTGATCACACCGCTTATTCCTGATAGGAGAGGCATGACGGAGTCGATGGCCGGGACGAGGTGGAGGAATTCGGCAATATGGAAATCCTTTACATTCAGGCCGAAGGCGAAGCTGACGTCATTCCTGTCAGGAGCGGAGTAGAGAGCGTTGAGACCGACGGATCCGACATCGGTCCGCGCGCTCATGCGGCTGAGATTGAGCGCACCGCCGTAGAGACTCAGCACTCCGCGGAAGTCGTTGAGCTTGAGATTGTCATAGACAATATTGCGGGCCTCTACGTCCAGATTGGCTTGGATATTGGAGGGGATGACGAGAACCGAGATGGAATCGGAAGTGGCATTGGCCACGCTCTTCTGCATGGCGGTCTCATCGGCGTTGTCGTCAAGTGAGCCGCCTATCCCCGTCACACCGTCATCTTTCTCGGCAAATGCGGCGCCGGCGAAGACCGCACCCGCAAGCTGATTGACGTCGATCGTATCTGATACAAGGTGAAAGTCGGCCCTCAATGGCTGATTGCCGGTCACAGATGTGAGTGCCCGTGTGATGTTGCTCACGGTACCGTTGACATTGAAATCGCTCTTTCCGAGAGTAACACGGGTGTCGGTGAGGACAACCGAGTCGGAGTTGAATGTCATGTCAAGATCCTGCACGCGGTTGCGCAGCGGAAGCAGGGGGGTGAAGAGCCGGAGGGAGCCGGCCTTCAGATGTCCGTCAGCTCTCCAGAGAAGGAGAAGTTTCTTAACGGTGTTGTCTACCTCCACGTCAAGCAACTCGCGTCCCGTGGTGTCAGCGGCGGCACGGCGGGCTTTACGTCTCTCATACGTCATGATGGCCTCCATGCGGCGGAGAGAGTCCTCGCTCAGTGTCGGATTCATGGTCCGGAGCGAATCGAGGCGGGCCTGACGACGTGTGGAAAGCTTGGGAGGAGCGGCAGGGTGGATGGTGACAGTGGCAGAGGCATCGCGCAAGCTTGCGCGGTTGATACGGTCGCCGTAGAGAGCCCAGCGGGCACCGATATTGAGGTGCATCTGGGGCTTGTGGACGTCACCCTTGTAGCGGGTGAGGGCACCCCCGACCGAAGCATCGCGGAGACGGACTCTGACGGAGTCCTCGCTCGAGCGGAGCATAAGTCTCTCAGCCGTTATGCGTCCGCCTATGGGGTTGATGAGAGTAGTGTCGGAGGAAGTGGCGACATTCTTTGTCCCTACACCCATTCTCAATCCTTTGCCGGTGACATCAAGCCCCGGGATACGGCAGGATGCAGTGTCGATGAGAAGTGAAGCCGTCAGCAGTGAATCGGCCGTCACGTCCATGCGCGTGAAGGAATTGTTTGTGCCGAGTTTGAGTTGGGTGAGATTGGTGAACAGATAGATGTCGAGTGCGGGCATGTCTGCCTCGAAGCCTTGGAGTGAGGCCTCGCCTGTGAGTTTGATGCGATGGAAGTTTTCCTTGTCGAGATAACTGCGCCGCAGGTCAAAATCGCAGTCGGCTTTCAGCACTCCCTTCACTTTACCGGGAAGCATGCTGAGGAGAACCTTCGGGAGGCGTGCGAACCCGAGCCCACCTTTGAAAGTACCTTTGATATGGGGATCGGAGATGGGGTTGGTGACTGTTCCGGAGAGTAGGAATCCCATTCCTTCTCCACGGGCTTTCAGATGGCTGAGGTCAATGGTGGAGCGGTCAAGATCGTTACCGTCGACATTAGCCGAGGCTGTAAGTTCAACCAGATCGAGCCTCATGTTGTCATATTTGGCGCTTCCGCCGGGGATGTCAATCGATGCAGTGAAGGAAGGGAGGGAGTCGACACCGAGAGTGAAGGGAGAGGTCAGGGCCATCTCAGCCGCCGCAGTGAATGTGGCGTCCACCTTCTCGAGCTCTCCTCTCATGGCTGAGGGGATGAGATCACGCATGGCATTGAAGGGAGTGGGTGGGAGAGAGAGGCTGAATCTTTCCAGCCGCAACCCCTTGGTGAAGTCCATGAGAGTGTTGATGTCGGTGGTGACTTGGCCGGCGCGGAGTGTGAAGTCATCCAGCTCAATGCGCAGCGGTGACTCGGGATCCCAGCGGATGTCACCTCCTATTCCGAATCCGAGGTCGTCAAGAGAGAAGTCAGGGATGGAGAGTGAGGTAAGACCCGAAATGTCGAGACGATAGGAGGGCGCATCAGCACCTTCGATCGTTGTCTCGGCCAGTGAGACAGAAGCGTCAATAGAGTCGGGGATGGAGACGTATCTCACGGGGAACCCGTCAGTGATCCTGAAGGTCCCGAATTGAAACTCGGGGATTACGGTGGAATCATTTTTCTCCTCAGGCTTGTCGTCTTTAATGATGTCGAGGCTCCACACGTCAGGGGTGGCCTGGACGAGATTGATCTCGGGTCGCTGCAGCTCTATATTATATAGGTGTATCTTTCCCGCGAGAAGCGAGGGGATATTGATGGCACCGTTGAGCCTCCGCAGCGAGAGAAGCGAGTCGGCATAGACGGGGAGGGAAGACCTCACCGAGTCGGGGAGAGAGCGGAATGCGCCGGTGATCACACGCAGACCTTGAACGTCGAGCTCGAAACGGGGGAAAGTGTGATAAAAGCTTATCTCGACACGGTCAATCTTCACTTCACCGTTGATCTGATCGCTCGCGATTTTCTCCACGAGAGGAGTGAGCCGTTCGGGTTTGAGATAGTTAACCGCTACAGTGATAGCTCCGATGATGATTACGAGAAAGGCCACTACGCTCCACAGGAGTATGCGCAGGACTTTCTTCCAGACGGGCCGTGGTTTTTTTTCAGTTTCTGACATGATTGCTCAGCGTTGGTGTCTATGAAACTATAACTACATCAGTCTTCTTTTGGTTTTCGGGCGGTGATGTGAAAGCATGGCTGGCCGCGCTCATATTTCACATAAAGCTTTCCCTCCTCGCGCATGGCCTTGAGCACTTCGGCCAACACACCTTTCAGGTCGTCCACGCTGCGCGCGGGAGCAGGCGATCCGGCCACGAAGTTGGCATACGATATGTCAAAAGTGGTGCCATAACGGTGGACGGATGAATCGATGGCATTACGGTTGCGTCGGCGCAGGCGCTTGATGGTCTGAGGTGTGCGCAGCAGGCTGGTCACCTTGATGCGGTAATCGCCTCCCCCACGGGCTGCGATGGTGTCGCGGAAGCGGCGACCGATCTCGCGCAGTGTTGCGGCAGCCTCGGGGACGAGATAGGGGCGTGAATAGATGAGGGTGTCGAGGAAGTAGTCCTCACAAGTGGTCACTCTCACCAGCGGTCGGCCGAGATTCCAGTGGGAGCGGGTGTCGGAGAGGGGACGTATGCCATACTGCTCAGCCTCGGCCAGGTGGAGATGGTTGGAGTCGTTGAAAGCCTGACGGAGATTGCCGAAATAGTTTACCTTCATGCGCACAGTAGGGGTGGGCATGGTGTCAAGATGGGCCAGATGGCGCGTCACGGAGTCCATGGAGTTGACTTCACGGACATTCTTTCCGTGACGTGGAGTCGGGGCGTCCTGAGAGGAGGTTGAGACCGTTTGCTCCACGATGATCTCGGAGCCGTCACCCTCGCTGCGGTCCACCGGGGTGCACATCACCACGCAGAGCAGGATGAACATTCCCACGGGCACGAGCAGGCGCAGGGCTTTCAGTAAATTGAATTTTCTTTCAGTATGGCGGTGATCGGTCATGGCTCGACGGTGATTCCGGCCGCGGCGAGAGCCTCGGCGCGTTCGATACAGGTGGCACACTTTCCGCAGTGTTTTTCGCCACCCTTATAGCATGAGTAAGTGAGCGAATAGTCCACGCCGAGCTGCTTGCCGCGGCGGGCAATGTCGGTTTTGGTGATTCCGGTATAGGGTGCCAGAAGCTTTATGTTGGCATAGGTGCCGGCCGAGATGGCTTCGCCCATGGCATCGATAAATGCCGGACGGCAGTCGGGATAGACGGCATGGTCGCCTGAATGGTTGGCAATCATCACGGTGGAGAGTCCGAGGCTCTCGGCCAGTCCGGCAGCCACGGAGAGCATGATGCCGTTGCGGAACGGCACCACGGTGGAACGGATATTCACGTCATCATATCCACCCTCGGGGATGGCATCGGCCCCCTCGAGCAGCGAGCTGTGGAAATGGCGCCCCATGAATGAGAGGTCGATCTCGATCCAGCGGATGCCCAGCCGCTCGCAGTTGATCCTCGCGCAGCGGGCCTCACGCAGATTGTGGTTGGACCCATACTGGAATGTGACCGCAGCGGCAATGCGGTCACGGTAGTCATAGAGGAGGGTGACGGAGTCCATACCTCCCGAGAGGACTATGAGTGAATCTTTTGTCATGATGTCAGAATGAAGTGGGGAAGGATGCGGCAAGTCTTTCTCTCACGAGCGCCTGATGGTCGGCATCGCCATAGTTGGCGAAGGGATGTA
Organism: uncultured Staphylococcus sp.; assembly: GCA_964581555.1. Taxonomy (GTDB): domain Bacteria; phylum Bacteroidota; class Bacteroidia; order Bacteroidales; family Muribaculaceae; genus Duncaniella. Next base: position 12,177 of record CAZOOY010000003.1, on the reverse strand, counting down.
TGGCTATTCCTCCGCGTGGTGTGAAGATGCCTTTTACCTCAATATAACGGGGATCCATAAGGGCGATGAGATCTTTCATGATGATGTTGACACAGTCCTCATGGAAGTCACCGTGATTTCTGAAGCTGAAGAGATAGAGCTTGAGACTCTTGCTCTCCACCATCCGCTCGCGCGGTATATAATTGATGAGGATCTTGGCGAAGTCGGGCTGGCCCGTCTTGGGGCAGAGTGAGGTGAACTCCGGGCAAAGGAATGTCACAAGATACTCATTGTCAGGGTGCTTGTTGATGAAGGTCTCGAGCACTTCGGGTGCATAGCGGTCGGGATATCTGGTAGCCTTATCGCCAAGGAGTGTCACTCCGTCAAGTTCGTCATCGTTGCGCATAGTCGTGGAAACTGTTAAAAATTTTCGCAAAATTAGTGATTTATTCTTTAAGGAGCCCGTTCCATTGTCATAAAAATTCGTTTTATCCTTTCATTTTGTCATCAAATGTTAGATTTAATTTTCCAAATTTTATGAATTAACATGAGGGTTAACATTTTTTTTAATAAAGCATGTTAACGTATTCCTAAAAAAGTATTACTTTTGCAGCCAACTATTGTCCGCACCTATCGCAATGAGGCGACGGATCACGATATATAAAGGTATTTCCAATCAGTAGATACAATCCAATTATTATACACTTAAATTATTTCCTTCAATTATCAGGTATGAAAAAGCTGTTTCTTCTTCTTGCGGCTCTCATCACCTTCTCGCTCAGTGTCATGGCGCAGGATCAGCGCGTGACCGGAGAGGTTATAGGAGCCGACAACGGTGAACCCCTGGTGGGCGCAACCGTTATGGGAGTTGGCACGAGCATCGGTACCGTCACTGACATCGACGGTAACTTCTCGCTCAGTCTTCCCGCAAAAGTAAAGAAATTATCCGTTTCCTATGTAGGTATGGAGACCAAGGAGGTTGATATCACTCCGGGTACCATGCATATCACACTCGAGAATTCCAATACTCTCGACGAGGTCATCACCGTGGCCTACGGTACAGCCAAGCGTTCGGCCTTCACCGGTTCAGCTTCAGTGCTTCACGCTTCCGAGATCGAGTCCGTTCAGGTGTCCAACCCTGTCGAGGCCCTCAAGGGTAAGGTGTCAGGTGTGCAGCTCAACTCTGCCTCGGGTGCTCCCGGTTCGAGCCCCACAATCCGTATCCGCGGTATCTCCTCAATCAACGCAGGCAACTCGCCTCTCATCGTGATCGACGGCACTCCCTATTCAGGTGACCTCAACAATATCTCCTCTCAGGATATCGAGAGCATGACCGTCCTCAAGGATGCCGCATCCAATGCCCTCTATGGTGCACGTGGTGCCAACGGTGTCATCCTCATCACCACCAAGAAGGGTAAGGGCGACGCCAAGGTGACTTTCGATGCCAAGTGGGGTAGCAACCAGCGCGGTACCCGTGACTATGACGTCATCACCGATCCTTTCCAGTACTACAACACCTATGCTTGGGCACTCGCAAATGAGCAGATTTACAAGAAGGGCCAGACCGATCCTATCAAGATTTTTAATTATGTGCATGACAATCTTATCGGCGGTACCGGCAACGACAATTCAACAGGTCTTCTCTATCAGACATTCTCTGTCCCCGAAGGTGAGGATATCATAGGTCAGGATTACCGTATCAATCCTAATGCTACTCTGGGCCGTCTCGTAAGCACCCCTAACGGTGACTACTGGCTGCAGCCCGATAGCTGGCGTGACGCCGCTTACGGCAACGCTCTCCGTCAGGAGTACAACCTCAGCGTATCTCAGGCCAGCGACCGCGGTTCTTTCTTCGTATCCGCAAGCTACCTCAACAATGAGGGTATCGTGGCAAATACCAACTTCGAGCGTTTCACCGGCCGTATGTCGGCAGACCTTCAGGCCAAACCTTGGCTCAAGATCGGTGCAAACATGAGCTACACTCACTTCTCTAATAAGTCTCTCGGCGATGAGGGCGATTCAGCAAGCTCGGGCAACGTGTTCGCAGTGGCTAACCAGATCGCACCTATCTATCCTCTTTATGTGCGCAACGGCGAGAAGCAGATCATGACCGATGCCAACGGTATCACCATGTATGACTACGGTGACGGTATGAATGCCGGTCTTTCTCGTCCTGTCTATCCCCAGGGTAACCCCCTCTCCGCTATCCGCCTCGATACAGACAAGGGAGAAGGTAACGCCTTCAATGCTACAGGTTTCGCTGAGATCCGTTTCCTCCGTGACTTCAAGTTCACAACGAACAATACTGTCAATATCGACGAGACCCGCTTCAACAACGTGACTAACCCCTACTATGGTCAGTATGCTAATCTGAACGGTTCTGTGACTGTAGCTCATCAGCGCGTAATCGACTATACCTACCAGCAGCTTCTCAACTGGACCCGTCAGTTCGGTGATCACAATGTCAGCGTCCTCCTCGGTCATGAGAATTACTGGAACAAGACATATGTCCTCTCCGGTTCCTCAACCAACATGCTTCTTCCCACCAATGAGGAGCTTGCCGGAACAATCAAGTCACAGAATAACAATTCCTACGTTACCAACTACAATAACGAGGGTTGGCTTGGCCGTGTCAACTATGACTACGACAACAAGTACTTCGTGAGCGCTTCTCTCCGTCGCGACGCTTCTTCACGCTTCCATCCTGATCATCGCTGGGGTACATTCTGGTCACTTGGTGGTGCATGGATCATCAGCAAGGAGAGCTTCTTCCACGCTCCCTGGATCGACATCCTCAAGCTCAAAGCTTCTTATGGTGAGCAGGGTAATGACCAGATCGGTAACTTCCGCTATGTAAATACTTATTCTATCGTGGATGCCAACGGTGTTCCTGCTGCTGTGCCCAATACTATGGGTAATGAGAATATCACCTGGGAGAAAGGCGGTAACTTCAATGCCGGTGTTGACTTCAGCTTCTGGAACGAGCGTCTTGCCGGTACATTCGAAGGCTTCATCCGCAACACCTCCGATATGCTCTCATTCTTCTCGCTTCCCCCGAGCTTCGGTTATAGCGGTTATTACAGAAATATCGGTGATATGACCAACCGTGGTATCGAGCTTGATGTCCATGGCGACATTATCCGTACTAAGAATGTGACCTGGAGCGCCAACTTCAACATCACCTGGTATAAGAATAAGATCACAAATCTTCCCGAGTGGAGTAAGAACAACGAGTGTGACGGTTACTATGGTTACTCCGGCAGCGAATACTTCTACGGTGAGGATCTTCCCCTCTACACTTTCCGCATGAACAAGTGGGCAGGTGTCAATCCCGAGACCGGTGCCGCTCAGTGGTGGAAGAACGTCAAGGATGAAAACGGTAAAGTGATCGGTCGTGAGAAGACCGAGGTTTATGCCGATGCCGACTATTATCTCTGCGGTACCGCCCTTCCGGATGCTTACGGTGGTTTCGGTACTTCAGTGAATGCTTTCGGCTTTGACTTCTCTATCGATTTCATCTATCAGATCGGTGGTCAGGTCTATGACGGCACCTATGCAAGTCTTATGTCACCCATCACACTCGAGAGTCGTGGTCAGGCCATCCACAAGGATGTGCTCGGTTCATGGACTGCCGAGAATACCGGAAGCTCCATCCCCCGCTTCGCTTACGGTGACCAGTATTACTCCGGTATGTCTGACCGCTTCCTCACTTCAGCCAGCTACATCGGCCTGCAGAGCATCAATTTCGGTTACACTATCCCCGCCAAGATCACCCGCAAGATCGACGTGGACAAGGTGCGTGTTTACCTGAGCGCCGACAATATCGCAGTCTGGTCAAAGCGTAAGGGTCTTGATCCCCGCCAGTCCATCACCGGTGGTGCCTCAAATGCCTACTACGCTCCCATCCGCACCATTTCGGGTGGTATCAATATCTCATTCTAATCCTCATAATACTTTACAGAATCAACACGATGAAGAATATATTTAAAGCAGCTTTCCTGCTCGGACTTGCATCCTCGATGGCTCTCACAAGCTGTATTGAGGAAGTTGAGCCCACCAATGGTGTTACGCAGGATCAGCTTAACTCTTCGATAAAGGCCGGTCAGGCTACGATCTTTGCGATGCCTGCCCACATGGTTGAGTATTCTGATTTTGCAAGCTGGCATGGAAACTTCGGTTACCCCGGCTATATGCAGGTTCGCGACCGTCTCCTCGATGAGATGGTATGCGCCAAATCAGGTACCACATATAATCAGTGGGGTCCCTTCGAGCAGGGACGTTTCGACAGAAACTATTGGTTCCCCCAGGTGATCTGGCGTTTCTATTCACAGCAGATCCTTTCCTGTAACAAGGCTCTCCAGACTTATCCCGCCGAGATAGAGAGTGAAGAGGGTAAGGGTGCCCGCTCTATCGCGCTCGCTTTCCGTGCGATGGTGATGCTCGATGCAGCCCGCTGGTTTGAGTTCCTCCCCACCGAGAAGTATCCCGACAACAAGAATGCTGAGGGAAATGATGTCCTCAAACTCACCATTCCAGTCGTTACCGAGAACATGACCGAGGAAGAGGCCCGCAACAATCCTCGTGTTCATCACGATAAGATGGTGAGATTCCTCCTCGATGATCTTGAATATGCTGAGGAGAATATTGAGAAGGCTCCGGCTGAACTCAAGGTGAACACTCTTCCCAATCTTACCGCGGTTTATGGTCTCATGGCTCGTGTCTATCTTTGGGACGAAGATTATACTAATGCTGCAATCTATGCTGACAAGGCTATCACTGCAGCAACAGGAAAGAAACCTCTCACAGAGGCTGAATGGACTGATCCCAAGACCGGTTTCAATACTTTCAATAACTCCTGGATCTGGGGTATGCAGCTCACTGATCAGACCAGCGCTGTGCTCACAGGTATCTGTAATTTCACCTCTATGGTTTCTGTTGAGACAACCTTTGGTTATGCAGGTGTAGGTGCCGGCGCTTATCCTTCAGTAGGTCGTAGCTTCTTTGACCGTGTTAATACTAATGACTTCCGTAAGTCATCCTGGTGTCCCCGTGCCGCTCAGCTTTCACTTATTACCCGTCTTCAGCTAATCCGTTTCACCGGTACTGACAAGACATCCTTCGTCAAGAGCTTCGAGTATGGTCCCGTTAAGTTCCGCCCGGGTATGGGTAATTGCATTGAATACTCTGAGGCTTGCGCTGTCGGTATTCCTCTGATGCGTATCGAGGAGATGCACTTTATCAAGATGGAGGCCATCGCACACAGCAATCCTGCCGAGGGTAAGCGTCTCATAGAGGAATTCATGAACACCTATCGTATGCGTTCAGGTACATATACCTGTACTCCCACAGATGTTGACGGCGTCGTTGAGGAGATCGTGTTCCAGAAGCGTGTTGAGTTCTGGGGTGAGGGTCTTAACTTCTTCGATGTGAAGCGTCTCGGCTACTCTGTGACCCGTGCTTATCCTAATTCTAACTTCTATGATGATTGTAAGTTCAATACCAACGGTCGTCCCGCATGGTTCAACATGCCTTTCGTAAGAACCGAGGAGGAGAACAACAATGGTCTTAAGGGCTGGAATAATCCTAATGTCGACGGTCTCTATCAGCCCATCAAGGACTAATAAAGATACAGATATAACTTTATGACGGACGGGCGCTGCAATTCCTGCAGCGCCCGTCTTATGTATAAAAAAATTTCGGGCACTGCGATGGTTCGCGGTGCCCGAGGCTGTTGTTATCAGTCATTGGGTAAGATTATGTTTAAGCTGTTGTCATGATGCGTGGGCGGTTGTGGTGACATCTTTTACCACTACGGGAAGGGCCTGAGAGTTGACAGTGCCGGTCTCGGTCACGGGGAGTTTGCGAAGAAGTACGAAGAACTCCGGAATCATGTAGGAGGGGAGATACTGGGCCAGACGGTTCTTAAGCCATGAGAGGCTGAACGAGGGGGATGAGGGGACAACGTAGGCCACGAGGTAGGCGCTGCCCTGCTCGTCGTTGTAGTGCATCACGGCACATTCCTTGACCTCACCGGAAGCGAGAAGAGCTCTTTCAACCTCACCGGTGATAACTCTGCGACCGAGAATGCTGACCTCGGTCTCCTTACGGCGCTCATAGACGAGATTGCCGTCGGGGAGACGTACGCCCATGTCGCCGGTGCGGGCCACGCGGGTACCGTCGGGGAGAGTGACTATCTCGGAGAGGAGCTCCGTACGGTGGTCGCCTGTGAAGGAATCGGCCACGCCATTGCCGGCGATGCAGATCTCGCCTTCCTCACCCTGAGGCACGGGGTTGAGATTCTCGTCAAGGAGCATGACCTTGACGCCCTCGAGCTCCTTACCGATGGGATAACGGCCTGATTCAAGAGCCTCACCCTCGTTGCAGCAATAAGCTGTGGAAAGTGCTGTAGCCACGGCCGGACCATAGGTATTATAGACGGGGAGTTGTTCGGTGAGATGATCCACGGAGGCTGCGTTGAGTGAATCGCCGCTGCTGATGACGAGGCGGAGAGTCATGGGGAGCGTCCGCATGGAATTGAGGGCCTGCATGAGGTAGGGGAAGCCGTTGATGATCGAGACATAGTGATCATCGGCAAACTTCATGAGACGGTCAGGATGGTTGCGTGTCTCAGCCGAGGGGATAGCGAGCACCGCGCCGTTGAGCAGCGTGCCGAAGACTTCCTCGATAAAGTTGTTGACGGTGCAGGCGGAGTATTGCAGAAGCACGTCGTCGTCACTCACCTTGAAGAGCTTTCCGAAGCGCTCGGCCATCGAGACGACCTGAGTGTTGCCTGACATGACACCGGCGGGATAGCCCGACGGGGTGGAGGAGTAGAGAATATATGCAGAGCGGGAAGCCACGCTGCGGTCAGGAAGGGAGTGGAGGGGAGGATTGACAAAGAGGTGATCACCGACGATGAGACGGGTGAAATCGTTGACGATCGATGCATATTTTTCCTGAGTGATCACGAAGTCGACACCGCTCTCGGTGAGGAAACGGGTGAGACGCTCGGGGGGATAGTCAGGCTCGACGGCCACGAAGGCGGCGCCTGCCTTGTTGATGGCAAGAAGGGATGCTGTCATCTCCACTCCGTGGTCCATGACTACGCCTACGCGGGCGGGGATGAAAGAGGGGAAACGGGAGATGAGGGAGTCAATCATGAGGTCGAGGCCTTCCCGATTGACGCATGAGTGCTCGTCAATTATCGCAGGTCGCTCGGGGGCAGCGAGGGCGAGCTCTTTGAAGCGTGAATAAATCGTCGGTTCCATAGTGTAAATAGTTAATAGCAGTAAATAAATAGTTTTTAGCGTGTTTTACTTCTATAACAAGGAGCCGGGTGGGAGAGTTTGCTGAGAAAATGTTAAAAAAAATCAGAGCCGCGTCGGCGACTCTGATTTAAAATGGTGTTGTGACGGGTGCCGAAAGTGGCACACGTGTGTATTATTCCTTGATGATGCCGTGGCGCTTGAAGACACGGGTAATGGTCTCAAGAGCGCGATCAACCTGCTCCATGGTGTGGGTGGCCATGAGAGAGAAGCGGATGAGGGTGTCGGTGGGAGCAACGGCAGGGGAAACGACGGGGTTGACGAAGATACCCTCCTCAAGAAGATCGCGGGTGATGGCGAAGGTCTTGAAGTCGTCGCGAATGAAAAGCGGGATGATGGGGGTGGAGGTGTTGCCGATCTCGAATCCTGCCGAGCGGAAGCCCTCGAGAGCATGATTGGTGAGTTTCCAGAGGTTCTCCTGGCGCTCGGGCTCGGTCTTCATGATCTCCAGAGCCTTGAGGGCAGCCGCGGTGGAGGCGGGGGTGATGGAGGCAGTGAAGATGTAGGAGCGGGAGTGGTGGCGCAGGAAGTTGGTGATCTCCTTGTTGGTGGCGATGAAACCTCCAAGTGATGCGAATGACTTGGAGAAGGTGCCCATGATGAGATCCACATCCTTGGCTACACCCTGGGCGTGACAGACGCCGCGGCCACCCTCGCCGAAGACACCGATACCGTGGGCCTCGTCGATCATGACGCTTGCGTTGTACTGCTTGGCCAGACGGACCATCTCCTTGACGTTGGCCACGTCGCCCTCCATGGAGAAGACACTGTCTGAGACGATGAGCTTCACCTTGTCGGGGTCGCACTTCTTGAGCTGTTTCTCAAGAGAGTCCATGTCATTGTGCTTGTACTTGAGCTGCTGGCTGAACGAGAGGCGGCGTCCCTCGATGATGGAGGCGTGGTCCTGCTCGTCCCAGAGGATGTAGTCCTCACGGCCTGTGAGGGTGGAGACGACGCCGAGATTAACGCCGAAGCCGGTGGAGTAGATCATCACATCCTCTTTGCCCATATAGTCGGCAAGCTGGCGCTCGAGTTCCTTGTGGATGTCGAGTGTGCCGTTGAGGAAGGGGGAGCCGGCACATCCTGTGCCGTATTTACGGGTCGCCTCAATGGCGGCTTCCTTAATGCGGGGGTCATTGACAAGGCCCGAGTAGCAGTTGGAGCCGAACATGAGCACCTTCTTGCCGTTGATGATCACTTCGGGATCCTGCTCGCTCGAAATGGCGCGGAAATAGGGGTAGACTCCTGCCGCCTTAGCCTGCTGAGGGGCGGTGTACTTGCTGAGTTTCTCTTGTAATAAATTCATCACTTTTTCCTTGACAGAGAGTTGAGTGGTGCATCCCGTAGAGACTGCGTGACAGATTGAGCGGGCACGCGCCACTGCTTGGAGTGTGCAAAGGTAGATAAAAATTCACATTCTTAAACGAAATGTGCGAATTTTTAATGTTAATTTATTGAAACGAGGCTCATTTTCTGACAAAACGTGCGTTTTTAAGATTTTTGAAGGAGTTTTGCTGCTGTCGCGAGCGTGATTAGACACTTTTTTGTTACTTTTGCAGACGGATTACACGTATAAGATTACACCTATATTATATAATATATTATGGACAACAACCGGGAAACCACGACGCCTGTGAAGCGCACGGTGCTTGACTATGACGACATTGTCGGGATGGCTCCTTTCCTCAAGGGGAAACGGCGCTTGGTCAATGCGCTCATGAAGCTGCTGGCCATCGACAAGGTCAACTGGATTCATGATCATAACTTCGATACTCCCGGGCCCCAGTTCTGCCGTGGACTGCTGGAGGATCTCGACATCAAGCTTCGCATAGACAATGAGGAGCTCCTCGACCATCTACCCGAGGGGGCGTTCATCACCGTGAGCAATCATCCATTCGGAGCGCTGGACGGTATCACGCTCATCGACATCGTGGGCCGTCGCCGCCCCGAGTACAAAGTGATGGTCAATATGATCCTGGGGCATATCACCGCCATGCGTCAGAATTTCATCGCGGTGGATCAGACCGCGAGCGACGATCCCGCCAAGAAGGCCGTCTCGATGCGCGGCATCAAGGAGTGTATCACGCAGGTGCGCTCAGGCAAGCCTATCGGTTTCTTCCCGGCCGGGGCCGTCGGCAACTATAACCGTCACCTCCGCTTTGAGGATGGCGAGTGGAAGCCGGTGGTGATCCGTCTCATCCAGCAGCTCGGTGTGCCTGTGATCCCCATCTTCTTCCATGGACTCAATAGCTGGTGGTTCCGTTTCCTCGGCATTATCTCATGGCAGCTCCGCACGTTCAGGCTTCCAGCCGAGGTGTTTCGGCGCAAGGGTGACACCCTGCATATCTCGGTGGGAGATGTGATCTCTCCCGAGGAGATCAAAGCCCATGCCTCGTCGGTGGAGGAACTTGGAGCCTGGTTGAAGCAAAAGACTTATGATCTGAGAAAGATGAAGTGATGGAACTCGATCTTCATGAATGGCCTGAGGAGGTTGTCAGAGCCAAGCAGCGCTATGGCATCATCGGTAATTCGCCGGCTCTTATGGAGGCGGTGGGTAGAGCCGTGCGTGTGGCGCCTATCGATCTCTCGGTGCTCGTGACCGGAGAGAGCGGTACAGGCAAGGAGTTTTTCCCGAAGATCATCCATGGCTACTCTCCCCGTAAGCATGCCAAGTATATAGCCGTCAATTGCGGCGCCATCCCGGAGGGAACGATCGATTCGGAACTGTTCGGACATGAAAAAGGTGCGTTCACCGGTGCGGTGGCTTCGCGTAAAGGTTATTTTGAAGAGGCTGACGGGGGAACGCTGTTCCTCGATGAAGTGGCCGAGCTTCCTCTCACCACTCAGGCGCGCCTGCTGCGCGTGCTCGAGAGCGGCGAGTTCATTAAGGTCGGATCTTCGACTGTCCAGCATACCAATGTGCGCATCGTCGCGGCAACCAATGTCGATATGGCCAAGGCCATAGCCGAGGGTCGGTTCAGGGAGGATCTGTACTATCGTCTTTCCACGGTGTCTATCTCCGTGCCGCCGTTGCGTGAGCGCGGGAGCGACATTGCTCTGCTCGCAAGAAAATTCGCCGCTGATTTTGCCGAGCGATACACGATGCCCCGCATTTCGTTTGACGATGAGGCGCGTGCACTTCTTCTGGCCTATCGGTGGCCCGGAAATGTCCGTCAGCTCAAGAACGTCGTGGAGCAGCTTGCGCTTTTCTATGCCGGCGATCTCATTACTGCCGAGCTTCTGCGCCCCTATCTTCCTGCCGCCACCACTATGCTCGCGCCTGTAGCGGCACCGGGAGTCCACACGGGAGCACACGACTATGATGCAGAACGCGAGATGCTGCTCACCATGATTGTGAACCTGCGGAGCCAGGTGGAGGCGCTCAATGAGAAAGTGGAGCGGCTTTCTCGCGGCACGGCTTCGGGCCTTCCGTTTGTCGAGACCGTCGAGCAGGTGGACAATCCCGGGGATGGAGTGACACGTTCGCTCGTGAAGTTTGAGCCTTTTGCATCCACGCTTTCACCACGTGAAATCCGGCCGGCTGAAAGTGAACCGACTACTCTTGAGGAGACTGAGCGTGAGACTATCCGGCGGTCGCTTGAGCGGAACGGAGGACGACGCAAAGCCACGGCGGCCGAGCTAAATATCTCCGAACGCACTCTTTATCGTAAGATCAAGGAGTATGGCATTGAGTGATCAAGTATTTTTCTGAAAATATATAACTATCGAGCCGGAGCAAGATGTCTTGCTCCGGCTCGATAGTTATAGGGGAAATATGAAATGTTTATCGGGCTGCCAGGCGGATGATCCGTCCTCCGGTGATGTTGCGGTTCTTTCTCAGATACTCCGCAAGGGGTAGGGGATCGTTGATGACCTTACCGGCGGCCGACGACGCGTGGAGCAGGTGAGGAATACCATTGTCAATCATAATGATGCCTACATGGCTCACGTCGAGCCCGTCTGTCTTGGTGGTGAATGCTATGATATCACCGCTCTGGAGGAACGACCCGGCATTTTTGCCCATCAGTGACGCGTTTTTGATATAAGGATAGCGGTGCGAACGGTAGCCTACCTCCACACTCTTTATTCTCTCAAATTCCATTGAATCTGCAAGTGCCGGATAGGAATCACGGTGGGTTGACATGAAATCAAGGGTCTTTACTGAATGGCCTACACCCTGAAGCCTATCCGTCACTTCGCGGATGTTACCACGGTGGGCGTTATCCACGATCCAGTCGCTCACATAGTGGAGACGTGAGGCATACCCGTCGAGTTTTCCTTGACGGTATCGGAGATTCTCGAGGTTATAGACAAAGTCTTGCCAGGAATTCCTACCTTCATTCACCGTTAGAGCCAGAGCGGCAACGGTCTCCATGAACGTTGTGCAGTCCATTCCGTCGAGATTGATAGTCAGCATCTCTGTCGGTCCTTCAAGAGTGGCGGCAACATAGGGAGTGCCCTCAAACTTAGGCGCGATGTATGAAAGGATTTCGTTTGGTGTCCTGAATCCTTTTGACGAGGCGTCGATCAGAAGAGTAGTTATGCGGGTTGTATCTGCCTGCTCATTGCCCCATCTTGTTTGTCCCGGATTGATTGCGGAGAGTGTGAGAGGGAGGAGGAATACAATAATATATAAAGGTAAGAGATATGGCTTTCTCATGTGTGATTGGTTTAAGAATCCAAAATTAAACAAAAATCACCGTTTAGACAACAAAATCCACTCGTTTTAGTGTAATCAATTGGTATTTAGATTAATAAAACTTGTCGGATTCTTCATCTCGGATGGGGATTCAGGCACGAGAATGGAAAGGATAGTACTCCAAATGTTAAATAAGTGTTAAAACGCTGCGAAAATTTGCGTGGAGGGGGAAAG
>CAZOOY010000002.1:36127-45998 GCA_964581555.1 uncultured Staphylococcus sp. | reverse complement strand
ACTTCGATGTTTCCTAATTTTCTTGTTTTCATGATACTTTATTTTTTGTTGTTCTTACCATATCAGTGCAAAAATGATTTAACGATGCAAAATTACGGCATAAACAAGTCAGGGGTGTTGTTGTCTGGCTCAAAGGTGTGTTGCTGTAAGGCTCATGTGGACATGTGTCGTAAAAATACATTCAAAAGACCGGATAGTAAGTTGACAGGGCATAAAGGCAGAGGCCGGGATACTCTTCACGAGCGTCCCGGCCTCCTGCCTTTCTCCGGCACTTATGCTACATCAGCCGGAGAAACATAGAGAAAAGTTTGCAATGTAATAATCTGTGTCCTTTAATTGCTTACCTGAATTTATGATTTATATTGATGATTATCCAATGTGTAAGGTGTCGGATTCAAGACTTAGGCTTAATGGCCCAGAGGTCTTAAAACCTTCTGCCACCGCCGGGACGTCCGACGCCCCAACCGCCACGGCCACGACCGCCGCCGGGTCCGTCACCGAAGTCGCCGCTGGGCTTGGGCTCGTTGCCCTTGCCGAACGTGTTGAACTTATACGACAGCGTAAACATGAAGTAACGTGTGAGCGCGTTGGTCTCGGAGTCGTCAATATAGTTGGCGGTGATGCTGCGGCTGATGGTGTTGACCTGATTGAGGAGGTCATAGACGCGTACAGATACGGTGAGCGCCTTGCTGCGGAGCAACTGCTGAGAGATGGATGCGTTCCACATCCAGGTGTTGGTGTCGTAACCCTGCGAGTAACCCTTGGTGGCCGAGAAGTTGACATCGGTCTGCAGGGTCAGTCCCCACGAGGTATAATATGTTGCGTCAAGGCGACCTCCGTAGCGGTGAATCGAGGCGTTGCTGCCTTTCTGCACTGAGTTGGTTGAGTACTGGAGACGATACTGAGGACGCAACTCAAACTCGAAATTATCGGGACGGAAAGTGATTCCCGGGCTCTCAAACACAGTGAAATTGCGCGATACGTTGCGCTGCTCGTTATTATAACCGATTTTCTGGGCCGCGTTGCCAAAGATGTGGTTAGATATACTCCACTTCTTGTTGTGCAATGGCATTGAAATCATGTTCATCAATCCGCCGTTCCACTCGCCGTTGACATTGGTGTAAGTGGTCGTTCGGCTTGCATCGGCATTATACTTGGTCATGGAGATAATTGAATTCTGCGTAATCGAGAAGTCGATGTTGAACATAATCGAGCGCTGAGAATCCATGTTGAAGTCGTTGAACCTAATATTTAGGTTATGTGTGAACGATGGGTCGAGCTCGGGGTTACCGACCTTGATGTTCATCGGGTTGGTGACGTCGGCAACAGGCTGGAGCTGGGACATGGAGGGCTGTGACGAGCGGCCGCGATAGTTGGCCTGGAACGAACGCTGTTTGCTGAACTTATAGCGCATGCGCAGGTAGGGGGCATAGTTCCATACCCAGCGGGTGTCGATGTTGCGGTCAGAGTTGATGAGGTCAATCGACTTGGACATCTGCGGGGTGAGCGCCATGCCGACCTCATAGTTGAGCTTGGGACCGGTCTTTTTATAACCGAGCCGGATATTCTGATTGAAGTAATTGTTACGGAAACTGTTGGACAGATCTTCGTTGAGCTCGAGGTCTTCGAGCGGAGTGTCGGGATCGGTATAGTCGTACGACAGACGGTCGGAATTGTTCCAGCGGTAGTTCATGCGATAGCTGAACACAAGGAAATTGCCGTTGCGCACGTTGCCGAGAGGTTCGGTCCATGTGAACTGACCCATTACGGAGTTGTTCCAGGTGTGTCCGTTGACGTACTGGTCCTGATCCTGGATGATATAGTCGTCGGCTGTGGGATCATCCTCATCGGCCTCAATCTGTTCGAGCATACGCTTGAGGATGTGTGAGAATGAATACTGATATTCGCGCACGTTTGACATCGAGTAGTTGCCGCTGACCGATAACGAACGGCCGCGGTGACTCTTGAAGTTGTGCGAGTAGATGAGTCGGCCTGATGCCTCGTAGGAGTTACCCTTGGACGAGTCGTTGTTGTCGGTACGGCTCACTACGTCGTTGCGGTCAATCATATAGCGGGGGTCGCTGTTGATTGAGTTCTCCCAAGAATATGCGTCCTGATGATTGTAACGGAACTGGGGACGGAACTCGAGAGTATTGAACGAGTCAGGTTTCCAGAGCATACGCAGGTTGGCGTTGACATTGTTGGAGCGGTCGCGTGACAGGCTCTGCATCTTTGAGTAAGTGGAATAATCTGAGAAGATGTACTGGCGATCCTGACGCTTGGTGGACTTGCGGTCGGTGTTGGAGAACATTATGTCGCCGCCCACGCGGAATACCTCCTCTTTTCCGACATTGAAGTTTACGCCGAACGAGCGCGATGTGAGCTCGCCGCCGCCACCGCCTCCTCCACGGAAACGTCCGCCGTTACCGTCGCCGAAACCGCGGCGGTTGATATTGTTGAGGTTGCCGAGGAACGTCACCTGATTACCGTTCCAGAAACGGTTGATATTGAAACCGCCGGCATAACGGCTGTCAGTGCCATAGCCAGCCTCGGCGTTGCCAAACCAACCGTTATCCATACCTCTTTTTATGGTAAGATTGATGACAGTCTCGTCCTCGCCGTCGTCGACGCCCGTCAGACGTGCCATGTCGCTTTTGCGGTCAACGACCTGAAGTTTGTCCACCATGTCGGCGGGGAGGTTCTTGGATGCAACCTCGGGGTCATCGCTGAAAAATTCCTTGCCGTTGACAAGAATCTTGGACACCGTCTTGCCCTGAGCTGTAATCTTGCCGTCACTGTCAACCTCGACACCGGGCAGACGCTTGAGCAGGTCTTCGACCACGGCGTTAGGCTGGGTGTGATAGGAATCGGCGTTGTATTCGACCGTGTCCTCCATGACCTTGATAGGGGTCTTGACGGCGACCACGCTTACCTCGCCGAGCAGATGTGATGCCTCGCGCATCTCGATGACGCCGAGACGAACGTTGGACGACGCAACGTCGATGTCTTTGTAATAATCGGAATATCCGATATAAGTGACTGCGAGAATGTATTTGCCTTTCTTGACACCCTGCAGGGTGAAACGGCCGTCAAGGTTGGTGCTGATGCCTTTGACAAATGCGCTGTCCTTTGCGGCCAGCAGGCGGACGGATGCCTCCATGAGCGGCTCGGTTGTAGCAGCATCTTTTACTGTACCTGTGATGTTAACGGCAAGCGCCGAGACTGTGCCTGAAATGAGAAGTGCGAGAGACGCGAGTACGTGTCGGATACGATTCATGGCGAAACGTGATTCTGTATTTATATAATGCGATTGAATTATTTGCGATTGGATTACTGTCGTGAAACGTGAGTTTTGCATCACGTTATTATTGACCCTCGGATTTCAACAAAGTTTAATCGGAATTTGAATATATTTTGTTAAAAAACGCAAAAGCAGTAAACAGCCGGGGAGCGCGTCTGTGGTGTGCAGGCTCGCTCCCCGGTGTGAATAAATGAGTTTTATCAGAATATCTTGATGGAAGGAATGTAGCGTTTGGGCTGTTTCTTGACATCGATAAGGATGCTGTCGATGTGTGCAGCCGAGTTGTTGAGGTTGTTGTAGAGGCCCGGGTCATTGAGCAGCAGACCCAGTGACGAGTTAGTGGAGTTGAGTTTGGTGGTTGCCTCGTCGAGATTGGCGGTGATATGGTTGATATTGCGCATGGTCGAGTCGAGCGGCATGTCCTTGAGATCGTCCGAGATGGATGCGAGAGCCTTGGATACCTGAGTGAGGTTGGCTGAAATCTCGCTGACGTTTGCCATGGTGGTATTGGCGTTGCCGACGATAGCGGGGACACTCTTCATGGCCTTGTTGAGCTGGGTCGTCGAGGTCTCGAGATTGGCCATGATTACGTCGAGGCGGCGCACTGCCGAAACGAGAGCAGGGTCGGATGCAACAGCGGTGAGTGCGACGACGAGCGAGTCGATGTGCGGAGCTATCTGCATGACGGTGGGGAGCAGTTCGCCCGACACTTTGTCCATGAGGCCCGAGCCTTCGACACCCTGCAGGGTCTCGCCGACTGGAAGGTATTGTGAAGAGGTGCCCATGCGCAGTTCGATGGTAGATGTGCCGAGCATGTCGGTAACGATGGCGGCCTGTGTGCCCTCGGGAATACGCAGCTGACGGTCGAGGCTGAGTTCGACCTTGACGTGACCGGGGTTGTCATATTCATAGGCTATCTCGCGCACCAAGCCGACCTTATAGCCGTTGACAGTGACGGGCGCGGACTGGGCGAGACCGGCGACGTTGGTGTAGGATGCGTAATAATAGTTGGCTGCTTTAAAGAGATTGATCCCTTTGAGGTAGTTGATGCCGTACACGAGCGCAACGAGTGCGATGAGCACTGATGCTCCGATTTTGACTTCACGTGAGAATAATTTTTTCATATCTCGAGCTGATTGTTTAATCTATTTAATGCGTTTCCCGTCGCACATTTTTATAACGAACGCGTCGGGGAAATGCTGTTTGACTTTCTTGAGGTCGGATGACGCCGCGGCAGGGGAGGGGTATGAGCCTGAAGTGTATTTGATAGTATTACCCTCTTTATACGACTCAACATCCTTGAGCCCCTTGAATCGCTTGTCGCCTGCAGGAATTGCGCGGGGAGAGGTGAGGAACTGGATTTTATAGACAATCTCTGTCGCGTCAACGGTCGGCTGTGCCGGTGACGGCTCGGTCTGAGCGACTTCCTGTGTCACGGTTTCGGCAACCTGTGCAGACTTTTTAGTTTTCTTGCGGGCGGGAGTGGGCTTGGAGTGAGAGGTGGACGCACGGTAACGCTCCACGCCGTTATAGATAGCTTTAGCGAGTTTGGTGCTACCGTTCTCGGAGGCCATGAACGTTTCCATGGCGGGATTGCAGATAAAGTCGAGTTCGACGAGTATCGAGGGCATGCTCGTACGCACCAATACCCAAAAGGGGGCCTGACGCACGCCGTTGTTCTTGCGTCCTGCGTGGCGAACCAGCTGGTTCTGCACCGCCTCGGCGAGTGCTATGCTCTGGTCCATATTCTTATGCTGCATCATCTCGAAAGCGATGTAGCTTTCGGTCGATGACGGGTCGAAGCCTTGGTAGGTGGTCGAGTAGTCAGACTCGAGTTTCATAACCTCATTCTCGCGCATGGCGACGCTGAGATTAGTGTCGCTGCGGTCGAGACCGAGGGTATAGACAGCGGCGCCGTTGACGGTGCTGTGGGTCGGGGACTTTTTGGGAACAGAGTTGGCGTGGATGGAGATGAAGATGTCGGCGTGTTTGCGGTTGGCAAAGTCGGCGCGTTCCTGTAGGGCGATAAACTTGTCGGTTGAGCGTGTCATCTCGACCTTTATGTCATCCATCTCGTCCTCGAGTATCTCCTTGAGTTTGAGCGCTACGTTGAGATTAATCGACTTCTCGTTGGTGCGCGCTCCGAGTGCTCCGGCATCCTTGCCGCCGTGGCCCGGGTCGAGGACCACAACGAAGTCTTTGGCTCCTGCTGCCGGTGAAATAACGGCTGCAAGAACCATACACATTATTATATATATAGCGCGGAGCATTGCGTGAAATGATGCTTTTTCAGTATTCTGAGGTGCAAAATTAGCAAAAGAAAAAGAATTTTTTGAATTTTATAGCCATTTTTTAGCATATGTATGAAAAAATGTCTAATTTTGCGAATCTGAATACTTATATTCTTTAATGTGCTGTAATTATCTGCGTCCGCCGATGTCACATGTACATTAGATAACAGAATGAAATATTTTTTAATCCTAAATCAGGAACTTCACATTTTTTTAATCAATCAATATTATTTTTTCTCATGAAAAAGATTTACTCACTAGTTTGCGCTCTCGCTTTAGGTGCAGGCTGGGCATCAGCTCAGGTGACCATAGGCGGGACCAACTACGCAACCTTAGAGGATGCGTGGGCAGAAGCCACGAGTGGTGACGTAATCGTGCTCAATGAGGACGTAACAGTTGGTGAAACAATTTTACAGTCCTATTATAAGGGTGAGGTTACGATCAAGAGTGCTAATGGTAAGACCTACACGATTACCCGTACAAATGGTGATGCAGTTATGTTCCTTGCTTACGGACGTAACGACATCATCAATTTTGAGAATGTCAATCTTGACGGTGCCAACATCGCGTCTGAGGAGCCTATGGTTAAGGCCAACTACCTCGGTGTGATCAACATGAAGAATGTTAACATCGTAAATGGTGTAAACAATGGCACATCAGGTATTATCAACGTATTCGGCGCAACAGGTGCCGCTCTTAACGCTGATAATCTTACCATCAGTGATTGTACCGCAGCTGAGGGCGATGTTGTAGTTGACGGCGCCGTCACTGTTGCGAACGCTTGTACCTTCTCTGCTTATTTAGGCAGTGAGAAGAACCTCAACTATATTACTGATAATGGCCTCAACGGTGGCAAAGTTACTATCTCTTTCGATCCTGAGAAGTATGTTTGCGGCGAAATCGTTGTCAAGGGCGCTCAGTCAGCAGCATATTTTGCAAGCGGCGTAAGTGCATTTGCTCTTGACGCAGTCGACGGTAATCTCGTAGTCGGCCCGATCGCTACAATCGGTGAGACTGCTTACACTTCGCTCGAAGAGGCTTGGAACGAGGCTCAGTCAGGTGACGTGATCGTTCTCCATGGCGACGTAGTGCTTGATGGTATCCTCTCAGCTTACTATAAGGGTCAGGTTACCATCACAAGTGCTGAGGGCAAGACCTGCACTATCACCCGCGCAAGCGGCGACACCGGTATGTTCATGGCATACGGTGGCGGTGACATTATCAATCTTGAGAATGTCAACCTCGACGGTGCCTCAATCGAGACCGCTCAGACAATGATTCTTGCAAACAACCGTGGTGTTGTCAACCTCAAGAATGTAAAAGTAGTGAACGGTGTTACCACAGGAGCTAACGGCCTCATCAACGCTAACGGCTCACGTGCTGCCCTCTCAGTAGAGAATGTAACATTCAGCAATTGCACTGTTCCCGCAGGCAAGCCTGAAGTTAATGTTGCCGCTCCTACTACCGTTAAGGGTGCTTGTACTTTCACCGCATTCCTCGGTATGGCCGGCACTGCTGCCGCTCAGCTTACCGATGCAGGTGTAACAGGTGGTAAGATTACACTTTCATTCTCAATCGGCACATTCGGCCACAAGGTCGGTGGTGTCGTTGTTGCCGGAACCGAGTCAACCGCATATTTCGCATGCGCTCTCCCCGAGTATAAGCTCGTTGCTCAGGACGGTAACCTCGTAATCGCTAACAAGCAGAAAGTTGTCACCATTGGTGATACAGTATATGAGTCTCTTAGCGAGGCTTGGGCTGCTGCTCAATCAGGCGACGTCCTCGTTCTCCACGAGGATACAACCTTAGACGGTATCCTCTCAGCTTACTATAAGGGTCAGGTTACCATCACGAGTGTTGAAGGCAAGACCTGCACAATCAAGCGTGCAAATGGTGACACCGGTATGTTCATGGCATATGGCGGCGGTGACATCATCAACCTTGAGAACGTCAACCTTGACGGTGCATCGATTGAGACCGCTCAGACAATGATTCTTGCTAACAACCGTGGTGTAATCAACCTTAAGAACGTTAATGTAATCAACGGTGTTACAACCGGCACCGTCGGCCTCATCAACGCTAACGGTTCACGCGCAGCTCTTTCTCTCGAGAATGTAACTTTAAGCAATTGCACAGTTCCCGCAGGCAAGCCTGAAGTTAATGTCGCTGCTCCCACTACCGTTAAGGGTGAATGTACCTTTAATGCATTCTTAGGCACTGCAGGTACAGCCGCTGCTCAGCTCACCGACGCAGGTGTAACCGGTGGCAAGATCACTCTTACATTCAATATCAGTATGTTCGGCCACAAGGTAGGCAGCGTTGTTGTTGCCGGTACCGAGTCTACCGAATTCTTCGTATGCGCTGTTCCCGACTACAAGTTCGTTGCCTCAAACGGTAACCTTGTAATTGCAGAAAAGACTTATGCTGCATCTGTTGGTGATGTTAAGTATGAGACATTTGCTGCTGCTATCAATGCTGCCAAGGCTGGCGATGCAATCGTACTGCTTAGCGATGTGACAATGCCTAACGCAATGGAGGCTCGTCTCCAGTCAGGTGTTGCTATTATGAGTGCTGATGCCAACGCCCGTCACACTATCTATCGTAACCAGGGCAATGCAATGGTTCTCCCGATGAGCGCTAATTTCGCTGTTACTTTCGAAAACGTTATCATCGACGGTAACAACAATCCTTCTCAGAACCCCTTGTTCATGGGTGCTAACAGAAGCAACTATACTCTGACAAACGTTGATATTGTCAATGCTCAGGCCGGTGCAAACGGTGTAATTCTGCTGAGCGACAACTATGCTGCTCTTACAGCTAATAACCTCGTAATCCGTGATTGCGAAGTTCCCGAGGGTGCATCGCTTATCAACGATAAGGGTAACCTCTATGTAAGAGGTGTGTGCGAGTTCTCAGTATATCTCGCCGAGAAAGCTGCCGGCACTGGCACAGGCACAGGCACAGGTACAGGCACAGGTACTGGCACAGGCACAGGTACAGGCACAGGTACTGGCACAGGTACTGGCACAGGCACAGGCACAGGTACTGGCACAGGTATGATTCCTACTGTTAAGGTTGCATCTATTATTGACAATGGTCTCGCCGAGGGTAGCGCAATCACTGTATCTTTTGATCCTGAGAAGCTTACCGTTGGTAAGACTGTCGTAGAGGCTCAGATTATCGGTGGTGGTACAACTGCTACTGCTAACCCCGACTACTTCTTCTGCGCTGTCGAGGGTTATGAGTTTGTCCTCTCGGGCAAGAACCTCGTTCTCGACGTAGCTACCGCTATCAACGATATTCAGGGTGAGACTGTGGCTGACGCTCCTGTCACCGTTTATAACCTCCAGGGTGTTGCAGTTCGCGTAAACGTTCTCGCATCTGAGGCTCTCGTAGACCTCCCCGCAGGTATCTACATCGTAAACGGCAAGAAGATTCTTGTAAAATAATTATCTTCCGAACCTGACAGGTCGGAGTTGATCCGATCTCGTAAATAAACTCAGGGGGCTGTGTCAATCTCGACACGGCCCCCTCGTTTTTTGCATAAGTTACAAATAATGTCTAATTTTGGTGTATGAATAGAGATAAATATATCAAGTATAGGAACGCGATTAGACGTCTGGCATACATATCCGTCTTAGCTTTAGGACTGTCGGTAACATCGTGTAGCGGAGATAAGGACAAGACTCCGATTTACAGGCTTGACAGTGATTTGGCTCACGGTGTATTACCGGAAGATTCCGTCGCATTTCGCGCTGCCGAGCGACTGTTTGAAATCAGCCGTTATCCTGAGTTGAATCAGTTTACAGTAGGGGATTATGCCGAAAAGCAGTCGATACGCGAACATCTGAAAAGTGTCGAAAATGAATTTCCCGATACCGAGCGTGAGAGTGAGGAGCTCGGGAAAATTTTCGCTGCTATGCGGGAACAATTGCCCACAGTGGTGATCCCCGAGGTCTACACGATAATCTCGCCGTTTGCTCAGTCAATCTTTGTTACAGACTCACTTCTGTTTATCGGTCTGAATCATTATCTCGGTACGGACTATGAGGCATATGAATATTTCCCCGAATATGTGCGTGTGCTGAAAGTGCGCAGGCGTATACCTCTCGATGTGACTGAGGCGTTGGTGCGGACGTCTTATCCTTTCAGACCTGCTACGGATTATCCGCAGGCTGTACAAAGACTCGCGTATGAGGGTGCTGTTGCGGTGGCAATGGAACGACTTACGGGCGCGAATACCCGCGATGTATTAGGTTACGATAATGCACAGTATGGG
>CAZOOY010000002.1:0-36027 GCA_964581555.1 uncultured Staphylococcus sp. | reverse complement strand
GATAAAGCAATCGGCAATCAGTGTCAAATTCAGACGCTGATTGCCGATTGGATTTTGTGTAGATTCTGACTTAAATCAGAAAGCTATAATCACATATATTTGCCGAGGTTGACATTGCGCATGTCGCCTGATGCGAGGAACTCGGTGTGGAACGCGAGGGATGCCTCGAGAGTGTGGGGGGTCTGACCGCCACGTGTCGACAGTTTGAGGTAGTCGCGCAGAAGTTCGCGATACATCGGATGAGCGCAGTTGTCGATGATGACGTGTGCACGCTGTACGGGGTCGAGGCCGCGCAGGTCAGCGATACCCTGATCGGTAACGATGATGTCGACCGAGTGCTCGGTGTGGTCGACGTGCGACACCATGGGCACGATGTTGGAGATTTTACCCTCCTTGGTGATTGAGGGGCATGAGAAGATTGAAATGTAAGCGTTACGGGTGAAGTCGCCCGAGCCGCCGATACCGTTCATCATGCGTGTGCCGGTAACATGTGTCGAGTTGATGTTGCCGAAGATATCGGCCTCAAGGGCAGTATTCATGGCGATTACTCCAAGACGACGGATCACCTCGGGATTATTTGAGATCTCCACGGGGCGGATCACAAGGTGCTCCTTGAAGAAGTCGATGTCGGAGATAACCTCCTCCTCCACCTCATTGCTGACGGTCAGCGAGCTGGTGGAACCGAACTTACAGCGACCTTTCTTCATGAGATCGATGACGGCATCCTGGATCACCTCGGTGTACATCTCGAAGGGAGGGATCTCCTTGGCGTCGGCCAGTCCGTAGAGCACGGCATTGGCCACATTACCCACACCTGACTGGATGGGAAGGAATGAAGCGGGGATGCGTCCGGCCTTCATCTCGCTGATGAGGAAACGGCAGACGTTGGCTCCGATCATCTGGGTGGTCTCGTCGAGAGGAGTGAAAGGCTTTACACCCTCATAATTGTCGCTCATCACGACACCCACGATCTTCTCGGGATCAATCTTCAGCACGGGAGAGCCGATGCGGTCAGAGGGCTTGAAGATGGGTATCTCACGACGGTTGGGGGGATCGAGAGGCATATAGATGTCATGGAGACCATAGAGGGAATGGCGAAGCTTCTCGTTGAGCTCGATGACGATGCGCTTGGCATACTTGGCGATGGTGGGAACATTGCCCACGCCGGTACCTACGACGACCGTACCGTCATCCTGAATGTCACTGACCTCGATGATGGCGAGATCAATGTCGCCGATAAAGCCGTAGCGGAGTTTCTGAGCAGTCTCGGAAAGATGAAGGTCAAAATAGTGGGCATCGTGGGAATTGATGCGTTTGCGCAGGTCGGGGTGATTCTGATAGGGGGTGCGACGGCCGATGGCGTTGGCACGGGCAAGCATACCGTCACATTTGTCGGAAGTGGAGGCTCCGGTTACGATATTGATTTTGAAAGGCTCTCCCTGAGCGTGAAGCTTTTCAGCCTTAGCGGCGATGGCCTGGGTGACCATCTTGGGTGATCCGGGAGCAGTGAAGCCGGAAAATCCGCAGTTACAGTCGTTATAGAAGAGTTCTGCGGCCTCTTCAGGAGTGAGAATGGGGAATCTCATGACGTTTTGTTTCTTTATTCTTCTATAGTATGTGTGATTTATCGTTCGATGGTAAGTCAAAATTTCCTTTCGAGGATCTGGGTGTCAATGACGGCCTGACGCCAGCGGGCGAAGTGAGCCTCGCGCTCCTTATCGTTCAATCCGGGAACAGGCCGCTCCGGAGAGGACTCCGGCTTGAAAGCTTCAGCCTCTGAATCGTGGAGATGATGCCCGGTCAATGCACATTCACCTTCCGACGGTATGGGACGCCTGCGGGCAGCCCGGTCAACGAGAGACTCGCGGCGGAGCGGAGCCTGCGATGGCGGAGCCGGAGGCACAGGGCGCGAAAGCTGCTCGCGGGGAGGTGAGGGCGGAAGGGGACGCGAGGGCATTCCCGGCCTTGAATTGTGGGGCCGGGTTGTCGCGGTCTCTTTCTTATCCTTTTTGGTGATCATCTCGTAGAGGAACATCCCGATCATGAACACCACCCCGATTATTATTTTCTCCATTGACAGGAAATTCGTAATTTTGCACAAAATTACTGAATATTGGCTTTATTGCCAAAGTTTCAATTTAAAAAATGGGAAATAACCGCAAACTATATATCGAGACATACGGATGCCAGATGAATGTGGCCGACAGCGAAGTCGTGGCCTCCGTCATGTCAACCGTTGGGTATGACACGGTGGAAAGCCTCGATGAGGCTGATGCCGTGCTGCTCAACACATGCTCCATCCGCGACAATGCCGAGCAGAAGGTCATCTCGCGGCTGGCATTTCTCAATTCGCTCAGACGTAAGCGGTCAAAGAGTGCACCGTGTCTCATCATAGGCGTGATCGGCTGCATGGCCGAGAGGGTCAAGGAAGATCTCGTCAGCAATCACGGCGTGGATCTCGTGGCCGGTCCTGACGCCTACCTTGACCTGCCTAATCTTTTCGCCTCGGTGGAGGCCGGAGAGAAAGCGGTCAATGTCACACTCAGCACCTCGGAGACCTATCGTGACATCATACCCGCGAGAATTACGGGGAATACCGTCAGCGGATGGGTCAGCATCATGCGCGGCTGCAACAACTTCTGTTCCTACTGCATCGTCCCCTACACCCGCGGGCGTGAGCGCTCACGCAGTGCGGAGAGCATTCTGGCCGAGGTGGAGGACCTGCGACAGAAAGGATTCAAGGAGGTGACCCTCTTAGGCCAGAATGTCAACAGTTACCGTTACACCACCCCGGAAGGGGAAGAAATAGATTTCCCGACGCTGCTGCTGATGGTGGCTGATGCCGCGCCCGGGATGCGCATACGCTTCACCACCTCCCACCCGAAGGATATGAGCGACGATACTATCCGAGCTATCGCATCACGGCCTAACCTCTGCCCGTGGATCCATCTCCCGGTCCAATCGGGGAGTAACAAGGTGCTGAAAGCCATGAACAGGAAATATACACGCGAATGGTATCTCGGCCGCATCGCAGCCATACGTGCTGCCATCCCTGACTGCGGAATCTCCACCGACCTTTTCACCGGGTTTCATGACGAGACCGAGGAGGATTTTCAGGAGACCCTGTCGCTGATGGAGGAGGTGGGATTCGATTCCTCATTCATGTTCAAATACTCCGAGCGTCCCGGCACTCTGGCCGCCCGCACGATGCCTGACAATGTGCCGGAAGAGGTGAAGATCGACCGTCTCAACCGGATGATCGCTCTCCAGAACCGCCTCTCGCTCG
This sequence comes from uncultured Staphylococcus sp., assembly GCA_964581555.1. Taxonomy (GTDB): domain Bacteria; phylum Bacteroidota; class Bacteroidia; order Bacteroidales; family Muribaculaceae; genus Duncaniella. The sequence continues at coordinate 32,741 of CAZOOY010000002.1, read as the reverse complement.
AGAGCAACCGCCGGGATATAGACAAGACATTCGATGTGCTCGTTGAGGGTGTGTCAAAGCGCTCCAAGGAGCAGATGGTGGGGAGGACTCCGCAGAACAAGACTGTGGTGTTTGACCGCGGGAATGCACGCATAGGCGACACCGTCAGGGTCAAGATCTCTTCCGCCACCTCCGCCACCCTATTCGGCTCGATCGTAAACGGCTAAAAAATTCGCTCCTCTAAATAATGGATTATAAAAAGCTTCTTTTCAATATAGATATCCCCTCGGGGCATACTCCCGCCGAGGGGAAACTGCTGATTTCCGAGCCCTTCCTGCATGAAGAATTCTTCAATCACGCCGTGATCCTTCTCGTTGACTATGAGAAAGGGGGCTCGGCAATGGGAATAGTGCTCAACAATCCCACACGCTACAATCTTCAGGAACTGATCCCCGACATCTCCGTCGAAGATCCGATACCTGTGTATTGCGGCGGTCCGGTGGCTGACGATCATCTGTTCTTCGCCCACACGCTTGGCGATCTGATACCCGACACACGCCCCGTCTGCGACGGACTGTGGATCGGTGGCGACTTCGACGCCGTGAGACGCATAGTCAACGACGGGTATCCCCTCGAGGGACATCTCAGGTTCTTCCTGGGCTACAGCGGCTGGACCAAGAACCAACTCGACACGGAGCTATCCGACAATGTTTGGGCCGTCTCGAATGCTCCTGATCCCAACGTGCTCCTGACCGGAAGCGGTGACTCCTACTGGCATGAGAGAGTTCGCGCCATGGGGGAGGATTACCGCGGGTGGCTCTACCATCCCAGAAATCCCATGGACAATTAAAGGAGTAAATTCCACCACAATATATAATAACGATTGAAAATATTCGTTAAACATAGAAGGAGCCACCGGCTCCACTACAATCTATCCAACAATAAACCGGACAACCCTATACAGAGGAAATAACCTTTCAGACATGAAATTAAAGACAGTCATAGCGCTCATAGGGCTCACAATGGCCTTAGCATCCTGCAACTCATCAAAAAACGCCCTTCCTTATTTTACTGATCTGAAGAATCAGACCCAGGGACAACTCCCCGTCATGGACTATCTCCCGGCCATCGAACCCGAAGACGAGCTTCTCATCACTGTCACCTCGCCTAATCCCGAGGCAACCGCCATCTATAATCTTCCGGCTTCCAATCCGGCTCTCCGATCGAATGTCGTGAGTCCATCCACACCCCGCCAGCAGACCTATGTGGTCAACTCCAAGGGTAACATCGAGTTTCCCGTTCTCGGAGAGATTCATGTAGGCGGCAAAAATGTGGAGCAGATAGCAGAGGAACTTACCTCAAGGGTAAGGAAAGATGTGGCTGATGCAAATGTCTACGTTGTTCTCTCCAACTTTACCGTCAACGTGGGCGGTGAGGTGACCAAACCCACCAGGGTCAATGTCTATTCCAATCGTTACACTATCCTCGATGCTCTCGCCGAAGCCGGCGATCTCACACCCTACGGCGAGCGAAGCAATGTGCTCGTCATCCGCGAGGAGAACGGCGAACGTAAGTTTGGCCGTGTCGACCTCACGTCATCCGACGCCCTCAATTCACCGTTCTATTATCTGAAGCAGAACGATTATATCTACGTCGAGCCCAACAAGGTGCGTCAGAGCAACGCAAGATATGATCAGAATAACGCTTACAAACTCCAGGTGACTTCTACAATCGTGAGCGCAACCTCAGTGATCGCATCTCTCATCATCGCCCTTACCGTAAAATAACACCATCACATAGCCATGGCCAATTCAAAGAAAGCCGATCTCATCGACATCCACTCTCTGCTCAAGACCTATCTGTCAAAATGGTATTATTTTGTAATCTCAGTCTTTCTGTGTCTCGTCCTCGGATTCATCTACGTCCGTAAGACCGAGCGTCCGATGGCTGTGAGAGCCAATATCCTCATCACTCAGGACAACGACTCACCCTTTGCAAGTTCGAGCGGTCCGATGGGTGGTCTAAGCGCGCTTTTCGGCTCAAATGCTTATGTGGAGGACGAGATTTTCGTGATCAGCTCTCATTCACTCTATCGTGATGTAGCCAAAACTCTCCAGCTCAACAAGACCCACATGGTCAAGAGCGGCTTCATGAAGTCATATCTCGCCTACCCCGATTTCCCGATTGATGTAGAAGCCGGTGAAATAGCCGATACACTCAAGACCACCCTTTTCTTTACGATCAAAGTTGATAAAGCGGGACTCGCCGACATCAAGGTCAAGGAAAAGAAGAATACTCTTGCCGACCTCAAGGATGTGAAGCTCCCTCAGATTATAAAGACAGAGTTCGGTGATTTCACTGTCACTCCCACCAAGTATTTTCCCAAAGGAAAGGAAGTCAAAACCTTTATCTCATTCTCGGGATATGAATCGGCAGCGGAATCCCTCACCGAGAGCGTCGAGGCTGACATCGCGAGCCGTAAGAGCAACGTGATCACTCTCGCATATGACATCTCCAATCCGGATCTCGGTAGCGCCGTGCTCAACGAGATCCTGACCAAATATAACGAACGAGGCGTGGCGGAACGCTCCCTGCAGGGGGAGAATACCGGCAAATTTCTCGAGGATCGACTCTCGCTGCTTGCCACCGATCTGCATGATGCAGAAATAGCCATCCAGTCCTACAAGGAAGGTCAGGGTATCATCGATGTTGCTGCTGAAGCTGAGTATCAGACCACGAAGAAAGGAGCCCTTGAGAACGCTCTCATCGAGCAGGAGACTGAATATGAGATCGTCAAGATGACCCGCGATTATTTCTCGGATCCGGCTCACAAGGATGACCTCGTGCCGATGGCCGTCGGCAATGAGGGCATGAAGGATGCTATCAGCGCCTACAACGAGCTGATGCTTAAGCGCATGGATCTCATGGCAGGTACAACCCCCGACAACTTTGCAGTGAAGCAACTGACGAAGCAGATCGAGGCCTCCCGCGAGAACCTCCGCATCACTACGGACCGCGTGCTTGAAAGCGCAAGGATCAAACTCGATGACCTCCGCAAGGAGAAGGGTAAAACCGATGCCCGCCTGAGCAATATACCCACTCAGGAGAGAGAGTATATCAACATGAAGCGCCAGATGGAGGTGAAGCAGGAGCTGTATCTATTCCTGCTGCAACGTCAGGAAGAAAACTCCATGATGCTCGCCAATTCCGTCTCAAAAGGCAAAATCATTGATGAGGCATATGTACTTGGCGAGCCGCTCGGCATGGCGCCTAAGATGGTCATGTTCATCTTCCTCATCATCGGTCTTGTTCTTCCTCCCCTCTTCATCTATCTTCGCAAGATCATCCGCAACAAGTTTGAATCGCGCAGCGAGGTGGAGCGCAGAATCACTACGCCTATTCTCGGCGAAATGTGTATCGACAAGTCAGGACGCAGCCTTGTGGTGAGTGAGCATGACACTTCGTCGGCCACCGAGCTCTTCCGTCTGCTCCGCTCCAATCTCCAGTTCCTGCTCTCCAATCCCAATGATAAGGTTGTGCTGATGACCTCCACCCGATCGGGCGAGGGAAAATCGTTCATATCCCTTAACCTTGCAGCGTCTCTCGCTCTGCTCGAGAACAAGAAGGTGCTTCTTGTGGGTATGGATATCCGCAACCCGCAGCTTGCCAACTATCTTGGTATCAATCCTCCGCTCGGGCTGACCAATTATCTGGCATCGGACAAGGTGCCTCTTGACTCGATCATCGTACCCATGAAGGGTTATGATAGATTCGATATCATCGTGGCCGGGCCGATACCGCCTAATCCTGCCGAGCTCCTCCTCTCCAACAAGGTGGATCAGCTCTTCGAGCAACTGCGTGAGCGCTATGATTTCATCGTGGTAGACACGGCTCCCGTAGGAATGGTGAGCGATACATTCACTCTTGCACGCGTTTCGGATGTCACCGTCTACGTCACCCGTCTCAACTATAGCTCCATGCAGGATCTCGACTTTATCCAGGAGATCTATGACGGCAAGCGTCTCCCCCGCCCCTCAGTCGTCATCAACGGCACTCATTCCAAGAAGGGTTACGGCTACGGCTACGGAGCAAAAAACACTAAAAAGAGGAAGTAAAAAACTGTCCGAACCAACATGCTTGAAAGATACAGAGTCTACACCGGGTTGTTCTGCGGTGCCATGTGGGTACTCCTCTGTTACGGCTTCATCCGTGACGAGTTCCTTCCGTTCCTAGCGCCATTACAACCATTTGTAAACGTACTCTGTGATCTCATTTTCCTCATACTCGGAGTGGCCACGATAAGATCCCGAAGAGATATCGTCATGGTCATCTCCCTGTTGGTCATCACTCTGATCTCTAAATATCTCAATCATCAGGGAGTATCGGAATGGGTCAACGGTCTGCGCTCCTATATCGGTCTGGTGCTAACCGTCCCGTTCATCCGGTACATGTTGAGCCGGGAAGACTATGCCGTGCGATTCACGAAATCAATGGATAAGCAACTCCTCTGGTTTCTTTTTATTCAGGCATTTTGTGTTACATGGCAGTTTATCCGCTACGGAGCATGCGACTGGGGAGGCGGCTCGATGGGTTACGGTCATTCCGGTGTGGTGTCCACTCTCATCTGCCTGATCTCGTTCTATCTCATCACGAAGAAATGGGATTTCTCGGAGAGTTATTTTACTAACCTCCGTGTCAACAAACTCTACATTATCCTTCTCTTCCCTACATTTCTGAATGAGACAAAGATTAGTTTCTTCTTTATCCTGGGATACTTCATTTTTCTGATGAAGATGGACCGCCGTATTATTCTCAGAATAATCATGGCAAGTCCTCTGGCCATAATAGCTTTTTTTCTATTGGGATATGTGTATATCTCTGTGACCGGTGCCGACTCGGACCGTCTTCTCAGCGAGGAGTTTTTTAAGACTTATCTGGTAGGTGAAGATATTCAGGACCTCGCAGCCCTTTCAATTATGGTTGAGGAGGAAGATATAGAGACAGACAATCTTTGGGCTGTCGATCTGCCCCGCTTCGGGCGTTTCTTCCTATTGCCTGACGCGATGAAAGCATCGGGAGGAGGCATGCTGTTCGGTGCGGGTGTCGGTCAGTTCAAGGGAAACCACTACTTCTCCAAGTCTGCATTCAGCCGTAAATACGCATGGCTGCTTAAAGGTTCCACCCCTCTGATATTTACCTGGCTTGTCCAACTTGGTTTTGTTGGTCTTGTCTGGTTCTTTATCAATCTCATCACCATCCTCTTCACACCCAACAAATCTCCGTCAAAACTTAATCTCAGAATGTATCTGGGAATGGTTTTTACTCTGATTCTCGCATATCAGGATCAATTTGCCCTCGTATATTACTGTGCGATAGTCTTCTACATCTGTCTTGAAGGCCTCCAGCCGGAATATAATCACACGGAGGAGTTGCAGAGTCAATCATGAGCATGGACACAAACATAGCATCCGCTCCTCTCGTGTCGGTAATTGTTCCGGTTTACAAAGTGGAGAAGTATCTCAGGCAATGTGTCGAAAGTCTGACGGGCCAGACTCTGCGTGACATCGAGATAATACTTGTTGACGATGGGTCGCCCGACGGATGTCCCGATCTTTGTGACAAACTGGCTCAGGAAGACAGCCGTATCAAGGTGATCCACAAACAGAATGAGGGACTGGGTCTTGCACGCAATTCCGGACTTGAAAAAGCTACGGGGAAATGGGTTCTTTTCGTGGACTCGGATGACTTCATCGCACTGAACGCTCTCGAATACCTTGTCAAAATAGGTGAAAGTCATGACGATGTGGATCAAGTGAGATTTCTCAGCACTACATTCACGGATGACTCCGGTCAGCACCCTCACCCCGTGACTCCCAGCGGAAGTTTCATCGAAATTCAGGATCTAAAGGAAAAACTTTTACCAATTCTTACCGACATCGCTCCCCTCCCGAATGAAGCGAATGCGGGAGCGCCATCTCTGGCCAGCGCGTGGTCCGCGATATATCGCCGGAAAATTTTTGATGAAAGCGATGTCCGTTTCAAGTCAGAGCGTGAATACATCAGCGAGGACTATGTATTCAATATTGAATTTGCACGTGAGAGCCGAGGTATCATCTTTACTCCTGAAAGATTTTATTTTCTCAGATATAATCCCGGATCTCTGACCCGTTCATTGCGTCGTGACCGCATTGAGAAATCGGCTTTTCTATGCCAATACATGCAGAAACAACTTGAGGATCTCGGATTCGGGCTTCTGGCTTCACATGTCGCCATGGGGTGTATGCTCGGCTACATTAGGGCGCATAACAACCATATATTCGATTCCGCGCTTCCGCTTGCTGAAAAGCGCAAGCTCTTTTTGCAGACCGCAGAGAATGAATACGTGAAACGTGTAGCTAAGGAGTATCGTTTCCCCCGCGGAGCCTTCAGGCAGAAACTTATTTTCGCACTCCGTCGATCCTATTTCCCTGCGCTGCTCTTCACTCGTCTCAACAACTTCGCTAAGGGGCTACTGAAGAAATAGAATCACTTTTCTCAGCAGGCTTGACATTCACCTTCTCATTATCCTTATTCTTCCGGATCCGCTTGAGCCATCCGAAAGGATTGATCGTATCAAACTCTCGCTTGAAGACAAGACCAACGCCCTGGGTGGTTAGGGCACTCTTGAGATAATAGTTCTGATCGTTATAGCGATTATAGGCCTTAAGCTGATAGGTACCGGCACGGTTGAGGAGGTAACGGATGTCAAAATCTCCGATAAAGCTATTGTTGTTGAGCGATTTATCTCTATAGCCGAGATTACCGTTGAAAAGCAGGCGATTGTCGAGAAGATGACTGGAGAGAGCAACGTCAACCTCCACGTCGGAGAAATCACCACGGTCGCTGCGGATAGCAGGAGCTATGCTCCAGTTGTCGGACAGTTGTCCAAGCATCGAGCCAAGACGTGATGAAAGGGTTGAGGATGCAACCGATACAAGGCCATTGCCATGAGTCGCGGTCATATAATCGGGCGTATAGAAACGATTAAGAGCAAGCAGATAAATGATCTGACGATCCATCATCTCCTCAGTCGACACGATTGAGCGAACCTTACGGTAGGTATCGGCCGTGAGTGAGGGGAACTCAAGATCAAAGCCGATCTCGGGCTGACGCATGTCACCCTTGGCCGTAAGGAGGGCATTGACACGCACGTTCGTGCGGTTAAGCTCGGGATCGTCAAGGAACGACTCATCGAGATCGCTCAGATTGGCATTGGTGGTATAAACGGCCGTGATGTCGAGTTGAGCAGCATAGGGATCCCCCCGGAACTCAATATAGCTACCTTCACGAATGGTGAAATCCTTGACGACTATATCCTGGAGGGTAAAGTTGTATGATCCACGGTTAAGGGTGTATTTACCCCACATTCCCAACTCACCTTCAGAGTCGTAGAGCATACGGAGATGGCCCGAGCCATGAGCTGTAATCTTATCGCCACCGATCGGGTCCATGATGAGATAGAGAGTGGCTGCTGGGGTTACATCCACATTGAATTCCATCTTGTACTCCGTCGGGGGACCATCTTCCTGTTTCTTGATCATATCACGAAGATTTTTCACAATGAGCGGTGTGGGATCAAGCGCTGCAAGGGAGTCGGCTATATGTCGGTTCTTGTCACGGAAAGTGATGAAGTTATACTCCGTGCTCTGCTCTCGGTCATCAAGAACAAATGTAAAGGTCGAGCCGGGCTCCGTGACCATATTCACATCAATATTTATCAGGCCTGGCACACCTCTGACTGTGGCGCCACCACGTCCGTAAATACGACCATACCAGGGATCCTCTGTGTCGTGCTCACCGACGTCATAAACAAGGAGTTCGGAGGCATCCCTGATCTCGAAAGTAAAAGTGGGATTATGGAACTGTTCATGCCCAACACGTCCCGTCAATCGTGCGTTCTTGCCGTTGCAGTCAGTCAGGATGACATCATTAAACTCAATGTTTCCCGGGCTAATATGAACTGAATCAGTGACGGTATAGACCGTATTGGTAAAGTCAAGTTTCAATCCGAAATTCTCGGCATAGATATCCCCTTCCATATCCAGATCCTTGAAAGTTCCGAAAAGATGGGCATTGCCGGAGACAGTGCCGGAGATGGCTGAAGTGAAAGCTGACATGAACGGGAGCATGAAGCCGACGGGACTCTCATCAGCCTTGAAACGGAAATCGAGAGACTCTGTGAGCGGATTAATGAATCCTCTCACCTCAGCACTCTTTCCATTGGCCTGCCGAATGTCTGCATTGATGACAATATCTTTGGTAGACGTGTCCCAGAACGAGGTGATAACGCCATCTCCCATCACGCAATGGTTGTAGCTGAGGCCATCGACCGAAAGACGTGGCGTGTAGAGGACCGGGAGTTTGGAAAGAAGAGCCTCACCGAAAAGGCGTCCCGTGGCTCGTCCTCCGAAATTTACCGCATCACTGATAGCAAGGGTCTCGAAAATATAGTCAAGATCTATGTGATCAAGCGCGACCACGATACGGTCAATCGAATCGGCCGACGCGACACCATCGATATTCAGACTCTGACCATCGCGGCCGCCACCGAATCCGATTACGGAGATTTTGCCGGGAGTGATATTGACGGCACCGGGGAAGACATTCCACGCACTGTCGTTGAAGACAAGCTGTGTGGGATGAAATTTGATTCTCGTCTCCAGAGCACCCCCAGGGAGGCGGGAGAGAGCCGTGGTGAAGTCAAGGTCACCATGGAAATCCTTCTCGCGAATCACCTTCCAGTTCACTCCCGTGCGAAGCGAGTCGTTACCTCCCGAGGAGCCGATCTCGAGCCTCATGGGTCCATTCTTGGTGGGGAGAGTTGTCCCTCCTTCAAGCATGTACTTATGGTTCAATCCATTGACGAGGAGGGACAATGATGTCTCCTCCACAAGCTTGTTCTTGTTTTTAAGATAAGGAGCGTCGAGCTTGACACTAAGCGAACGTGTGGTGGGATCAGTGGCCCCACGGAGCGTGACAGGATATATCACCTCTACAGGAAGATGGAAGAAGCGGGAGAAAATGGTGTCGGGATGGACCGTTACCTCCATCTGCGCCAACGATGAGAGGCAGTCAGCCTCACCGAGTGGAGAATGAGTGTGGAGTGCCGGGAAAAGATCCGCCACAAGGGAGTTGATATCATCTACAAGACCCTTGAACGTGTAATTACCGGAAAGGTTGATATCGGCGACAGGACTCGTCACTGAAATGCGACGCAGACTGTCCTCACGCTCGGCTTCAACATCAAGGGTGGCAAGAACAATGTCCTGCATCTTATCATCATTGAATCCAAGGGAGAGATTTCTGAACCTCACCCAGCCGGTAATATCGTCGAGGTTTCGGCCTTCAAGCGATGAATCCAGCGCGCCGCTGACCGTAGCTCCGGACAGACGGGATCCGGAAGAAGTGAATGATGCGAGAGCGATAGAGCGGAAATCTGCAAAGATCTCCGTAGCGGGATGTTCACCTGAAAGGTCATGGCCGCCATGGAGAGAGAAATCAAGATCAGGAGAATCTGATGATAAGGAGAAATCCACATGATGACCAGCAAAAAGAGCCGTAGCACTGATATCCCTGAAATGCATATCCTTATAGGAAAGTGATGAGACTGTCAGTTCGGCATTACCGTCAATAGCCCCACGATGCCCTATCATGAGGTCAGCCCTACCCTCCAGAGTCACATCAGTGAGTGGTATCTCTTTACGCCCGAGAAGGTGGGACGGGTCAAACCCGTTGGTGGCTACCATTCCATCAATCTTCAGAGGTCCATTATTACCCTCGCGGGAGATTCCGCAATCCAGATCGAAATTTCCACAATCGGAAAGGACCGAGCCGTTAAAATCAAGTTTATTCCTAGCTCCAGCCACAGACCCGAGTATGTTCACCTCACCCAAGGGTTCAAATCTACGTAAGGCAGGGACAAGTTCATGTCCAGGGGCACCGGGAGTCGAAAGAAGATTTATAGCTTCCGGAACATTGATATTTACACTCAGCCTCTCGAGATCCAGTGCCAAAGCACTCATATCCCCTCCCAGTCCAAGAACGCGACCGTTGGCGGAAATATATGTATCCTTGTCACGAAGCGCAACAGAGAGCCGGTCAACATTCAGGGAATCGGCACGTCCGTTCACATCAATTTCGATATCAACGGGAGTGGTAAAATCTCTCAGCACCGGAAGGAACGGAGAAAGATCCGAAGGGGAAACGTAAGTGTCGGGGAGAGTGGCAAGATGAGTGTTCAGATTTCCAAGATCGGGCTTACCTGCAAGGATGGAAGGGAGCTCGATACTTGCAAATGACAGATTGGAGGCCGGAAGGGTAAGCGTTAAATCATTTATAAAACTTTTTTTCTTATCAAGCCGGAGATAAGCGGAGAAGTCGGTGACAGTGAGACCGCTCCTTTCAGCCGCTCCAAGACGCTTGAGATCGACTTCAATGATAGAATCACTGATGAGAGGTGCCCTCAAGTCAGCCCTCAGATCGTGCACCAGAATGTGGTTGACATCAAATCTTCCGGAGTCAGCCCGCATGGCTGAACGTACGTCATAAGAAAATGCCGAATGACGTATAACCACCATGTTGACAGCCAGGTCAAACTTGGAAGGGCCATTATCCTCCTTCTTTTTAAACCGGTCAATGATAGGCTGAATGTTAAGAGGAGCTCCGACTGAGTCACGCGAAAGAGAGACCTTGAGGTCAAACAACTCGGCATAGGTAATGACCGGCTTTTTGTTCCAGAGACTTTCCCCAAAGCTAATCCCTGCACCGAGGTGACCTACATGAAGAGCGGTGTCGCCGGAATTATCAAGTACCGTCACATTGCGTAGCGTCACCCTATTGAAAGGTGCAAAACTGACCTCTCCGATATCAACCTTAGTGCCGAGCAGCTTGGTGAGTTCGACTTCAGCTATCCGCCCGACCTTGTTCTGAAATGCAGGGAGCGAGAGAAGGATATACAGGAGTGTCGGCACCACCAAAGGGAGCACCAGCAAAACGACCAAAACGGTCCTGACAATCCTGTAGAAGGTCCTCACACAGTGTGATTACATGTGGGCTGCAACGGCACTTTCAAGTTTCGTGATGTCATCCACACGTTCGGAGATGACCCCATTGCGGTTGATGATGAAGGAAGTGGGAATTGAAACGACGTTGTAGTTGATGAGATTGGAGTTGCCTGCAGCCGAAAGGTCATTCAGTACAGCAATCCAGGGCAGATTAGCAGCTGATTCCTTCCAGGCATATTCATCTCTGTCCACAGAGACCTGATAGATCTCCAGTCCCATGGGATGATATTTCTCGTAAATCTTATTGAGCTCCATGTTAAGAGCGGGAGACCACTCGGCGGTATAAGCAGTGAAGTTGAGCAGCACAGGATGGCCTGCGTCTGTCAGCTCGTGAAGCGAACGCTCCACACCCTTTCGGTCATAAAGCTTGAGCTCGAATGAGCCAACTTCCTCAGCCTCGATCACTCTTGCCTGAGGTGAACCACCGGAGCGACGGTTATCAAGATAGAGTTTAGTGAGATAAGTGGTGCGAGGATCGGACGGGCGATTCTGGGAGAAAGAATTTGCCACGGCACCGATGAGACGATGGTCAATGGAGACAGATGGATTAAAGAGAGGCTTACCATCGACTTTCTTACTAACGATGTAGTAAGCGACAATCCCGTCAGGGTCAGCCAGAATCAATTGACCGAGCTTGTGCTTGAGATCGGCATCGGTGATTGCACCTGCCACGCCGTTTACGGCTGCTGAGGCTGCCAGCAAAGAGTCGACACGCGCCATATTCTCAGCCTGAGGAGAGCCGGAAATAGTATGGTTCTCACCGATGGAGGGTGCGGTGGCAGAGATCGTGACAGTCTCAATGGAATCAATAGGGAAATAAACCGCTTCTCCCCCAAGACGGAGACGATAGACATCAGGATAGCCCTGGGGAGCGTGTGAGTAGCTGAAACGGCCCTTGCTGTCAGGAGTGATCGTATCAATTACGTACCATCCTCCCTGATTATTACCTTCGAGGAGGATGACATCATCGGCGGCAAGTCCGTCTATCGAGCCGTTGATTTTCCATTTATTACCGTTGCCGGAACATGAGGCCAGAAGAAGAAGCGCTGCTGCGGCTGCAAGTGATATATGTTTCATTTCAATTATGTGTCTTAATGTGAGTAAATCGAAGTGCAAATTTACTATTTTTAGATTGAAGATAAATTCACTCTTATTACAAAGAATGTTAAATGTGTGGCTGCCGGCTTAAACTATCGTTGGCACCGATTGTCTTTAGGATATACAATAAAATTCAAAACAAAAACAGATTATTTATGATGAAAAATATCTTTGTAGGCGCAACTCTTCTTCTCGCAGCTATCGTAGGCACCAACACAGCCATGGCTCAGAATCAGAGCTGCAACAATTGCCAGCCTAAGAATTGCGCCATCAGCAACTGCAAAATTCCCGCCAACCAGAACTGCGACACAGTCTGTGCACCCTGTGGTCCCCAGAAAGGTTGCTCGGCTTTCGACGGCCTTAACCTTACGGATCAGCAGAAGGAGCAGCTCGCTTCTCTCCGCAAGAATACTTCCCGTGATTTCAACCGCAAGGATCAGCTTGCCAAGATCAAGACCATCCTCACCCCCGAGCAGTATCAGCAGTTCCTTGAGAATGCTTTCGTGAATGGAGCCCAGGACAACAGAGGTCCCCGCAGGTTCGGTCATCCCCAGCGTGCCCAGAAAATCGAGAAGGCACGTCGCATCGAGAAGTCTGACAAGAAATAAGATGTAGAATAATAAATTAAGCTTCCATAAGAAGTGTCGCGAATAATCTCCGCGACACTTTTTTTATTCCCGGTATGAAGGGAGTATTTCATTTCGTATGCCGGTAGTCCGGGATAAAATTGTTAACTTTGTGGAAAATCTGATACCAATGTTATTGAAAACTATAATTTGTTCAATTTTTCTGTCTGTTGCGGCCGCGATCCCAAGTATGGCCGGAGGAACAGAGGGAACGATTGACCGCCGGGCTCTCGTCAACCGTAACAACCCGCATATCACCGACATAGACACTCTCGCTTCACTTTCGGCCGGCAACGGGGAGTTTGCCGTAACGGTTGATGTGACGGGCCTGCAAAGTTTTCCCGAGTTTTACAGCCACGGAGTGCCACTGGGAACTCAAAGTCAGTGGGGCTGGCATAGTTTCCCGAATCCGGATGATCTGAGATTTGAGGAGACACTTAAAGACTATGATTTCGGACGAGGTAGACCGGAGCCTTATGCAGCTGAATTCAAGGAGCCGGGACGAAACAAGGATGCCGCCGTCTGGTATCGCGTCAATCCTCACCGGCTTCATCTCGGGGCGCTCGGATTCGCGGATCTTCGACCTGAGGATATTACGGAGGTTGACCAGACCCTCGACATGTGGAACGGCAGAATAGAGTCACGCTTCAAGGTTTCCGGAACTCCTGTCGAGGTTACGACCGCAGTGCATCCGACCAGAGATATCGTCTCCGCCAAAATCCGGGCCAAAAAACATCTCCCTGTCAAGCTTCGCCTCCCCTACCCGACGGGAGGACACTGTGATGACGGTTGTGACTGGGGTGCCGATTCACTCCACATCACCGAGATTGTCAGTCAGGAGAATAATAGTGTGGTGGTAAAACATAGTCTCGATTCAACAGCCTATTATGTCACTCTTGAATGGAGCGGGGAGGTCACACCTCTCCTCACAGAACGCAATACGCTTACACTCATTCCTCAACGTGACGAGTGGAGTCTCTCGGCGGAATTCTCCCCCACCCTCGTCACCGCTCCGCTTCCGGCAGCTTCAGAGACCATTGCCTCAGCTGCTGATCATTGGTCAAAATTCTGGGAAACAGGAGGGGCTGTGGATTTCAGCGAATGTACGGATCCACGGGCAAAGGAACTCGAAAGACGGGTCGTCCTATCACAATATCTTCTGGCCATACAATGTGCAGGTTCCACTCCACCGCAAGAGACCGGATTGACCTACAATTCATGGTTCGGTAAGTTTCATCTTGAAATGATCTGGTGGCATCAGTCTCATTTCCCACTATGGAACCGGCCTGAAATGCTCACCCGCACTCTGCCCTGGTACGAACAAGCGGAGGAAAACGCCCGGTCGATAGCCGAGCGACAAGGATTCAAAGGCGTGAGATGGATGAAGATGACAGATCCATCGGCTCTCGAAGCGCCATCAAAAGTGGGATCCTTCCTGATATGGCAACAGCCTCACCTCATTTATCTCGCTGAGCTGGCATTCAGAGCAGGAGACAGCACGGTGATAGAACGATATTACCCACTCGTGCAGGAAACGGCCCGCTTCATGGCAGATTTCGCTGAAAAGGATTCTCTCGGAAGATATTCACTCCACGGTATCATCCCGGCACAGGAGACACTCAAAGCCGCCGATACGTTCAATCCGCCGTTTGAGCTCGCCTACTGGCACTTCGGACTCTCCACCGCTCAGAAGTGGCGCGAGCGGAAGGGAGAAAAAAGAGTGAAGGAATGGGATGAAATCATCAATACTCTCGCCCCTCTTGCGGCGGCTGACGGACTGTATCTCGCTGCCGAATCAGCACCTGAAACATATAGTGACATCCGTCTCACATCAGACCACATGGCCGTCCTGGCATCCATAGGTATTCTCCCCTCATCTCCGCTTATCAAGCCTGATATCATGGAAAATACGTTTGACTGGGTATATGATAACTGGAATTGGGACAAGACTTGGGGATGGGATTATCCGACAACCGCGATGAATGCCGTGAGACTCGGTCACCCTGAGAAAGCTGTCAACGCACTATTAATGGACAAACGGACCAATACGTATCTTCCTAACGGACATAACTATCAGGACGGCCGTCTGCGCTGTTATCTGCCGGGAAACGGAGGTCTGCTCACAGCGATAGCTCTGATGTGTGCCGGATGGGACGGATGTACAGAGCCAACTCCCGGATTTCCGAAAGACGGGACATGGGACGTGAGATGGGAAGGACTTAACCCGCTCCCCTAAACATCACACGGCTAATGACCGACCGTATTCTCATAATCTTTCTGTGGTTCCTAACCTCGACCATCATCGGGGTGAAGGCGGAAAATCCGCGTAGCCAGCACTACCGGCCTGACGGAATTTCGGTGATCACAACCGACGGGAACTATCGCTACAACCGTGCACTCTATGGTGCACGAACAGGATTCAGAGTAGATTGCTCGGACCGCACTGAATTCGGTATCTATCTTCCCCGTATGGGAGGGAATCTTCTTCTTACTTTACCTGAAGGGGAATGTACAGCCCGATATACACCCGGACGGATGGATTACTCGCAGGGCGGAGTGGAAGTTGAGGTGCAGGTGGGAAGAGAGGAAGATATGGCATTGTGGAGAGTGTCCAACTGCAACGAGGCTGAGGTCAGAATCCCCGTGAGATTCGGCGGAGTGGCCGATAAGAGATTTCATAGGGACGGGGATCTTGGCGTTGACCCTCCCGACTGCTTCTCACTCCGGCCGGAATACTGCGAGGGAAACATCTATAAGGTTGATGGAGATTCCGTCAGGGTAAGTTATGGAAAGGAGCACAGCAAAATACTGACACTAATCCTGCCGACGGCGTCCCACACTATAACGGAATTACCCTCTTATGAAGGAGTGATCCATCTTGGGCCGGGTGAGAGCAAAGTGTTAGCTCTCTTCCCGGGGGAAAACATACCCCTTATGCCCATTGACTCATTGATCTCCCGGGCTGAGGAGCGGCGCAAGCGACTCGCATCGCGCATGGAATTCGAGACTCCCGATACCATGCTCAATCCGATAGCCGGAGCGCTCTCAGTGGCTGCCGACGCAATCCTTGGTGAAAAGACATGGCTACATGGAGCCGTCGGCTGGCGTACCCCTCATCTTGGCTGGAGAGGATGTTATACAGGTGATGCAATTGGTGATCACGGGAGTGCCCTGACACATTTCAGAACCTATGCCGAGAATCAGGTGACTGACGTGCCACCCATCTATCCCCAGCCCTGCCAGGACTCGACCCTCAACCTCGCCCGTGCCGAAAAGAAATGGGGAACTCCTTTTTACAGCAACGGTTACATCTGCCGTCGTCCCGGGAAGAAGGATGAGATGTCTCACTATGACATGAACATCATCTATGCCGATGCATTACTCAGACATTTCCGCCACACCGGAGACACAGAGGCTATGCGGGAGCTGTTTCCTGTGATAAAACGCCATCTCGAATGGGAAAAGAGAAACTTTGATCCCGATGACGACGGTCTCTATGACGCCTACTGCTGTATCTGGGCCAGCGACGCACTCTATTACAGCGGTGGTGATGTGACCCACTCCACGGCCTACAATCTGTTCGCCAACCGACTGGCTGCTCAGGTGGCAGAGCGAATAGGGGAAGATCCGATACATTGGTCTAAAGAAGCAGAGAAAATATCCGAGGCCCTCGACAGTGTCCTGTGGATAACGGAAAGAGGACATTGGGCAGAATATCGCGACCGGGCCGGGCACAGACGTCTACATCCTTCTGCGGCATTGTGGAGCATCTATCATGCCATAGATTCGGAGACTGCCGATCCATTCAGGGCATATGCCGCGACCTGTTATATAGACAGTGCCATTCCTCACATTCCGGTAAAAGGCGAAGGGATTCCGGAGGGACTCGAACTGCTCTCGTCCACCTGCTGGCAACCTTACTCATGGAGCATAAATAACGTTGCTATCGCCGAAAATATTCACACGGCTCTCGCTTACTGGGAAGCGGGACGAAATGAGGAAGCGTTCAAATTGATGAAAGCTGTCGCTGCCGACAATATGTATCTCGGAGCGTCGCCTCTTAACTTCGGACAATTGAGCCACTACGACGCTGCGCGGGGCGAATGTTACAGAGATTTCGCGGATGCCATAGGGATCTGGAGCCGGGCTCTTACTGAAGGTCTTTTCGGTATCAGACCCGATCTGCTTGCCGAGAATCCTGTCATCCATATTACCCCGGGCTTCCCTGCCGAATGGGAACAAGCTACTATAAATCTGCCCGACATCTCTTATTCGTATCAGCGCGAAGGTGAAAAAAGTATTTACACCATTAACAACCGTTACGGTCACGATTCAGAAGTCATTCTCACTATCCCGGCCGGAGGAAGGGCGAAAGTAAAAGTCAACGGCAAGCCGGTGACTCCGGAGGTCCCCGTCTCCATAGGAACACCCAGGATAACCGTTCACGCAGGGATCGCACCCGCGCTAACAGTAGAGATCTCGGAGGATAAAGTGGAGACTCCTTCCCGACCAACCGGTAGAGAAAGACATGAGGGACCGGTGAAATTCAGGGAAATGACTGACGGAGGTCTCAGATGGTGGGAGGTCTCAGTCACACCGGGAGCCTACCGCTTTCCGACACCCGAGACAAATAACTTCCATGACGTAAAGCCGGAACTTTGCTCGACAATAGATCTATCAGATTACTACAACGCATCCGTAACCGATATTTACAACAATCGATATTTGTCGCCGCGTCCTGATGTCACTACCCTTCAGATCCCTGTTCAGGGGATCGGCGAATGGTGTCATCCGACACTGACAGCTGAGATAGACGACACCGGATTGAGGGAAATGATCCAAGCAACAAGTGATGGAATCATCCGCTCCGGGAGCGTTCCTTTCAAGCTTCCTGCCGAGGGAAAGAATATCTCATTCACCACTCTCTGGGATAACTACCCTGACAGCGTGACCGTGGCGCTACAAGGATATGCGACCCACCTTTACCTGCTAATGGCGGGATCTACCAACCACATGCAATACGGCATAGAAAACGGGCTTCTGAAGATCAAATATAAGGACGGGAGTGTGGAGGAGACGCCTCTCGTCAATCCCGTGAACTGGGTGCCGATCGAGCAGGATTATTATCATGATGACCACGCTTTCGCCCCCGTAGCCGGGACTCGTCCACCCATGAGAATGATGCTATCGGACGGGCGGGTGACACGACACCCAATTGAGCCAGCATCCGACAAAGGGCCGGCTGAAAGATACATAAAAGGCGGAGCGGCCGTGGTGCTTGATGTTGAAACCGATCCGACCCGTGAACTCGAATCACTCATTCTGAAAACTCTATCGGGCGACGTAGTCATCGGACTGATGGGAGTCACGATCCAGAATGCTCCATAAATTTCCATCTCATGAGACAACTCATTTTTTCATTAATATTAGGAATAATCTTAGTCTTTCCAGTGTCTTCCACGGGTGATAATCCCGTGGAATGGTATCCTGTAACTACCGAAAACCGGCCTTTCGTGCGCTGGTGGTGGCTCGGGAGCGCCGTTGATCGGGAAGGTATCACATATAATCTTGAAGAATTTGCCGGGAAAGGATTGGGAGGAGTAGAGATAACCCCTATCTACGGAGTGAAAGGTAACGAGGCTAACGATATCGAATATCTCTCGCCAAAATGGATGGAAATGCTCAGTCACACCATAGCCGAAGGGAAACGGCTGGGACTAAGAGTGGACATGAACAATGGGACGGGGTGGCCGTTCGGAGGACCACAAATCACGGCGGAATACAGTGCGCGCAAGCGAATCACAGAAGTTTTCACAGCCCACCCGGGAGAGAGATTTTCAGCCATGATGGTTGCGTCGGATTCCGCCCAGCGTCCTGTTGCCACGTTACAGAAAGTGATTGCGGTAAACGGTGAGGAAAGAGTGGATATTACCGGATATGTAAATGGTGAAAGGATACTGACATGGAATGTCCCGGTCCGCGAGAAAGACTGGAAGATTTATGCCATCTTCTCAGGACGGACCTTTCAGAAAGTGAAGCGGGCAGCCCCGGGAGGAGAAGGATTCGTAATGAATCATTATGACAGCATTTCGGTCAAACATTATCTCAACCGTTTCAATGAAGCGTTCGGTACCTCCGGATGTCCCTTCCCGGCCAGCTTCTTTAACGACTCATATGAAGTTCATAAAGCGGACTGGACGGATAATTACCTTGAGGAGTTCGCCCGTGATCATGGTTACCGCCTCGAACTCTACATGCCCGAATTTATTGATGAGACTAATCATAATGAGTTTCGGGGTCGTTTGCTGAGAGACTACCGTGCCACCCTCGGGAGATTGCTTAGAGAAAACTTCACGGATATATGGCTAAAGTGGGTCCATGAAAAAGGAGCGCTGGTGCGCAATCAGAGTCATGGCTCTCCGGCCAACATCATCGACCTCTATGCTGCGGTAGAAATCCCGGAATGTGAGTCGTTCGGACGATCGGATTTTGACATACCGGGACTGGACAAGACAGCCCCGTCACGCCCGAGCGACGCCGATCCGGCAGTGCTGAAATTCGCGTCATCCGCAGCACATATCACCGGGAAACGGCTGACCTCAGCCGAATCTCTCACATGGCTGACGGAACATTTCAGGACATCACTCGCCGCATGCAAGCCGGAACTGGACCAGATGTTGTGCTCGGGTGTGAATCACGTTTTCTTTCACGGAGCTCCATATTCTCCGGCCGGTGCAAAGTTTCCGGGGAGAATGTTCTATGCGTCAGTCAACATGTCGCCCACAAACAGCATCTGGAATGATGCGGAAGAACTGTTCTCTTACTTGAGCCGTTGCCAGGCATTTCTTACAGCGGGTACGCCCGATAATGACTTCCTGCTCTACTTCCCTATTGAAGATATCCGGAGCAGGCAGGGAGGAGACCCGTATCTCATGTTTGCAATCCATAAGATGGATCTCACCATGCCTGACATCAAAAAGACTGTCAATGACATAATCAATGCAGGTTATGATGTTGACTATCTGTCGGATACCCTGCTCGGGAAAATGGAGATTCACAGTGATTCCCTCGTAGGCCTTCCTGTCGACGGGGCGGGTAGGTATAAGGCAATCATTGTCCCGGCGGTCCATCTAATGTCTCACGAATCGTTGAATAAAATCATGGAGCTGGCCGAAGATGGTGCGACAGTCGTATTCACCGGCTCGTTACCCTCGGATGTCCCCGGACTCGGAGATATTGAGGGGCGACGCGAGAAGTTCGCCTCCATAGCGACCTCTCTGCCTGAACTTACATCTGAAGCGACCGTGACACAGGTAGGAAAAGGAAAAATCATCACATCACCCGATCTTGAATCGGCACTCTCCCTCACCTCCGGATGGCGAGAGAGGATGCGGACTGAGAACGGACTATCCATGATACGCCGCAAAAATGAGGCCGGAGGGTGGAACTATTTCGTCAGTCTTCTCTGCAACCGCCCAATCGACGGATATGTCACCCTCGCTACTCCCGCACAAAGCGTGGTTATCTTCGATCCTCTGACAGGGATGTCGGGGCTGGCAGAAAGCTCCACGGAGCCAAGCGGTGAGACAAGGGTGAAACTACAACTACGGCCCGGACAGTCGGTCATGCTCAAGACTTTTCCCGATAGCGTGCTGTGTGAATCGTGGCGTTACATAGAGAAGACAGGTGAACCTATCAACTTGGATAAAGGTTGGAGCATCTCATTTCCGGTAAGCGATCCCGTAATTGAAGAGGTATTCCACACCGACACTCTTACGCAATGGTGCAAGCTTCCTCATCCTGCAGCTACCGTCAATACGGGTATGGGTCGATACACTACCACCTTCACGGTCGACAGTATTGCCATACTCACGGCAGACGACTGGGTGCTGGATCTCGGGGATGTAAGGGAAAGCGCCTCAGTGAAAATCAACGGTGAGTATGCCGGAAAAGCGTGGGCAATACCTTTCACTCTCCGGGTAGGACATCTGCTGAAACCAGGGATCAACACCATAGAAATAGATGTGACCAATCTTCAAGCCAACCGAATTGCCGACTATGAACGGCGTGGTGTGGAGTGGCGCATCTTCAAGGATGCAAATATCGCATCAGTAACGGGTGCAAAAACCTTCTCATTCGGTGACTGGCCTGTGATCCCCAGCGGGCTCAACTCGGATGTGAAGCTTTATCCGATACGCTTCTTCAAGAATCGTGCCAGCGGAAGCTCAAGGTAATAGTGGAGCAGATAAGCTACTATAAAGGTTATGACGAGGCATAACAGTGATGACGGCAAAATCGGCACATCCACTCCGACGTGAGTGAGAACACGGCGGTAGACAGCAATCACCAGCGTGTGAAAGAGGTAGAATACGAAACTGATATCTCCCATCACCCTGAGCGGCTTAAGACGAAGCAGCCTATTGACGGGAGTGTCATGATCCTCGGAAAGGAGCAGTGTGGGAAGTATAACGATGTTAGGGAGCCACCAATATGATGCAAGTGACCAGCGCGGATCAACGAAACGATAGCAATAGATGAAACCGACCGCTATCAGTATCACCGCAAACTGGACTATGGTAACCTTCATTTTGTCCATCGTCTCAACATTCCGCCAAGCGTTCATGAAATGCCAGATCAGCATCCCTAAGATAAAGGTGGGTAGCTCCATGACGGGAAAAATGTAAACGATTCCTGTCAACATCCGCTCAGGAACAGTGGCTGCAATCATGAAGTAGATGACAAGACCTACCGTGAAAAAGGCCATGAACTTCCCGGGTGTCCGCTCCAATCCCCGCCGCAGCGGGAGAAAAAGGAGATAGGCGAAGAAAAGTGTGCTGACAAACCAACTGACGGAGTTACCGGAGAAATAGATGGATTCAACCGGTACCCAGCTCTGCAAAAGAAGCACATCGAGGGGAAGAGCAGCAGGATTGTATCCTCTGACCTTCATGGCTACCGCAAGTGAGAGCAAATAGACAGGATAGATTTTGATGACTCTCTTACGGAGGAACCGCCCAACAACGGGAAGAGTACAACTCGTGTCCTGCCCATGATAAGACATGGCAAGAACGAGACCGCTGAGCATGAAGAAGAGCGAGACAGCAAAATCGCCGAACGACTGAGTGACCATCCCGTTGAATCCGAAGTGATGATAGAAGATCAGTATTGCCCCTATCCCCCGGAGTGAGCGCAAGCCCACGTAATCTTTCCGGCTCATTTAACGCCGGATTTATTCTGAAATATGGAGAGTCTCGAGGAAGCGGCGCACTGTTGCCGGATCGCCTGTGTATTTGCCATGATCCTCACTCAACTTACACGTACTGCAATAGAATGGCCACGATTCGGTGATCTTCACGGCCACAAGCTTGATGACGATATTCATTGGTTTGACACTCGGGAAATTATTGGTGAAGTGGGTTCCGATTCCGAACGAAGGAAGGCATTTTCCGGCGGCATAGTTCTGAATCTTTATAGCCTCATCCACATTGAGACCGTTGCTGAAGATTACCTGCTTGGTGGAAGGGTCAATGTTGAGACTGCGGTATTTTTCAATTATCAGATCAAGCTGCCCGTAATTGTCACCGCTATCGACACGGAGCCCCTTGAACATATTGGCATAGTCTTCCGAGAAATTGAGGCTGAAGATGCGCCATCCGTAAGTATCATAAAGGAATGTCCCGAGGGCACCGCGATAAGTTCTCGACCAAGCCTCCATGGCGAGATGATTGGCCATCTGCGGACCATACATTCCGGCTATCGCACATATTATCTCATGGGCCATCGTACCGATAGGAGTAAGGTCGTATTTCATGGCGAAATATACGTTGCTGGTTCCGATGAAACAGCCCGGGCCCTCCATGGATTCCTGACATTCTTTCATGGCCCTGACCGCCACATCCTGGGAGATGAAAGATGCACGGCGCCGTGTACCCATATCAGTAAACAGGCAGCCGGCCGATATAAGGCGTGAAGCTTTCTCCCATGAGGCTGTGTAATAGGCTTCATAGTCGAGACTCTCCGACACCCCGGTCATCATATAATACAGTTCGGAAACAATGGCAAGGACCTTGACCTCAAGAAGAATCGTATCAGACCACAGACCTTCAAAATCAATCTTGAGGTGACCCTCTTCATCCTGCGAGACGCTCACCCATTGCCGATCATAACGAAATCCCTTGAGGTAACGATAGAACCATCCGGGGATATATTTGCATCGCCGACGCATGAAAGATATCTCCTCGTCGGTGATCACCACATTCTCAAGAAGCTCAATCTGGTGGCGCAGTTCATCGGCAAATCCGGGAGGATAGACAGTATTGTCGCGGTCATTAAAAGTATATTTCACCCGGGTGCGGGGAAAATTATCTATGACCGCACAACACATCGTGAACTTATAGAGATCGTCGTCGGTGAAATGGTTAATTATCTGTCGCATGGTATTCCTAATTTTTCAATCAATGAGTTAAGTTCGGCCCCGCCGTCGATGGAAGGTGAGAAGCGAGTGAGAATATTGAAGCGATCGGTCGCTCCGATCAGACGAATTCCGTCACGGATAGTGGAAGCGACACAGACATCGCCCGCAAGACCGCAGATATCCGTCACCTCGATCTTCTCGTCAGCAAGAATGTAAAGCAGCCGAGCGGCGGCCTCACTATTAGCGAAAATCGAGTATTCCTCCTTGTCAACATTCTCACCCTTGAAGAGCATGGTGACCCGGCCACCAAAGTCCAGAAGCTCATCCATGACAGGAGGCCAGATAGCGGCGCCAACTGAGCCGGTCACACAATGACGGGGCCATTGTCCGCCTGATTCACCGAATGAGCAGTGACCGAAAGGGTGACGGTCAGAGGTCACAATAACGTGGGTGTACTCCTTAGCATGATCATGGAGATAACGGGCAAGAAGATTCATGGCTTTCTCAGCTCCCGGTACGGGAAGAGAGCCGGTGATGAAATCAACTTGCGGATCAATTATCAGAAGTGCCTTGTTTCTCATTTCTATCCAATGCTTGGTTGACTTCCGCCTCGATCTCGCGGAGAATATCGGCGGGCATAGTCTTTATAACTGTTTCCCTTGCAAAACCGACAAGCGATCTCGCCTCGGGCGTGCGGAGGAAACGCGGATCCAGTCCACGGCTGCCGAGTCTCCAACGGTCAAGAGCGTCAGCATCCTTGAAGATATCATAGAGCCTGAGTGTCCGCTCGACTTCATCCGGTCCAAACTTCTCGATAATAGCTTTACGGCCCTTCCCGTCATCAATGTCATGATAACGCATCATGTACTCCGACTCGGGATAGAAAGTCAGATCGGGATTCTCAGTGCAGAACTGCCGGTAATAGACTGCGGCACGTGCACCGTGACCCGTATCAAGATAGTCATCCTGACGACGGGTGTCATGAAATACTGCCGCGTGAGCGAGAGGGATAAGAGAGGGAGAGTCAGTGCCGAAAATCCTCTCTCCGAGTATCAGGGAGTAAAGAAGCACGCGCTCACAGTGACCTGTACCATGAATGATGCTATCACCCATATTGAAACGGACACGGTCATACATGAAACGTGCCCACTGACGGAAAAGCTTTCCGCCCATGGGAGACAGGCAGTCAATCTGAGACTGCGGTACTATCATCCGACCACTCATATTCAAATTTTTTTCCTTGGAGAATCTACACATGAGACATCACAAAAATACGGATAGTAAAGTTAAAGGCGAAGTGAAGACAGGTTTAAACTTGTTAAATTATGTAAACAAATGGAATAAAATAGAAAAATTAGATGTTTCCTCACGTAATTTGGAGTAATTTTGTCTTAATATAACAGTTTCCAGCATTATCTCATATCTATATGAAATTCAGACTCCTGACGATAGTCGTCCTTCTGGGCGCATTGGCTACGGGATGCCACCACCGCACGGCTGAGGAAGAAGTGCGCGAAGTGCCTGTGATGAAGGTCACTCCGGTTGACTCCATAACGATTGATGAGGAATATGCCGCCGTGATAGAAGGCCGTCAGGATGTAGACATTTACCCACAGATCTCAGGTAAGATCACCCGCGTGTGTGTCAGCGAAGGTGAAACGGTCAAGGCCGGTCAGCTTCTCTTCGTGATAGATCAAGTGCCCTACAAGGCTGCCGTAAGTATGGCTACCGCCAATGTCCACGTAGCCGAGAGTCAGGTGGCTACGGCAAGGCTCGAACGAGACAGCAAGAAAGCTCTTTTCGAGGGAGGAGTGATATCTGAATACGAACTGGAAACCGCAAAGAATGCCGTCAGGTCAAGTGAGGCCACTCTCGAACAGGCCCGCGCAGCATTGGCCGATGCAAGAAATAATCTATCCTATACGGAGATATGCAGTCCTGCGGATGGAGTGGTTGGTATGATCCCCCACCGTGTCGGCGCCCTCGTTTCACCTCAGATGAGTCAGCCACTCATATCGGTCAGCGACAATGCCGAGATGTGGGTCTACTTCTCGATGTCCGAAAAGGAATTGCAGAGTCTGATGCGCCGCTACGGATCAAGAGCCCAGGCTCTCGAAGCGTTCCCTCCTGTTCGTCTCACGCTCAGCGATGGAAGCCCCTACCGATTTGAGGGAACCATCGAGAATGTGAGCGGTGTCGTGAACCGGCAGACAGGAACGGTGCAGATCAAGACCGTTTTCCCCAATCCCAACCGACGACTGCTGAGCGGAAGCACCGGCAACATAGTGATTCCTCAAACGGACGTAAACGTGATAATGGTTCCTATCAACTCCACCTACGAGATCCAGGATAAAATTTTCGTCTACAAAGTAACTGACGGAAAGGCGGAAGCCACCGAGATCAAGGTTGCACCTATAGATGACGGTAACAATTATATCGTCCGCTCGGGGCTTTCAACAGGTGATTTCATTGTGACCGAAGGAGTGGGTACACTCCGCGACGGCCAGCAGATCAGAATAAGAGACATAAGATGATCACTCCGGGATTTTTCATAAGACGTCCTATACTTTCGATAGCCCTTTCACTGACCATAGTCGTGCTCGGCATCGTGGGGCTCATCACGCTCCCCGTCGAACAGTATCCCAACATCGCACCTCCTACAGTCAGCGTCAAAGCCACCTATCCGGGAGCCAATGCGGAGACCGTCCAGAGGAGTGTGATCGTCCCTCTCGAAGAGGCTATCAACGGTGTGGAGGGAATGACCTACGTCACTTCCGAGGCTTCAAACGACGGAACAGCAATACTACTCGTCTACTTCCATTCCGGGACAGATCCCGACATGGCCACCATCAATGTACTG
Source organism: uncultured Staphylococcus sp. (assembly GCA_964581555.1). GTDB lineage: Bacteria > Bacteroidota > Bacteroidia > Bacteroidales > Muribaculaceae > Duncaniella. Next base: position 6,662 of record CAZOOY010000002.1, on the reverse strand, counting down.
AACCGAGTCGCAACCGCCCAAAGTCTGCTCCCAGATGAGGTGGTGCAGATCGGCGTGGCCACAGAGAAGTATCAGAACTCGGAGCTCAAGACCATCGCTCTCTATGATCCGGCAGGACATTATACCAAGCAGTTTCTCGACAACTACATGAAGATCAATGTCGAGCCTAAGGTGAAACGTGTGCCGGGAGTGGGCAAAGTCGATTTTTTCGGATCCTCCTACAGTATGCGTCTGTGGCTCAAGCCCGACAGGATGGCCCGCTACGGTCTCATACCCTCCGACATAACCACTATCCTCGCCGGACATAACATCGAGGCACCTGCCGGAGCGTTTGGCGAGAATCATGATAATGCCAAAGTCTATTCACTTAAGTATCGCGGAAGACTCTCCTCCGCCGAGGAATTTGGCGAGATAGTCGTAAAGTCGCTCCCTGACGGTGATATTCTGCGACTGAAGGAAGTGGCCGACATCGAATTGGGTGACGAAGACTATAACTTCGAAAATATTCTCGACTCCAAGCCGGCTTCAATCATGAAAGTGTGTCAGACTTCCGACGCCAACGCAGCAGCCGTGATACGCGACATAAACAAGGTGCTGGATGAATGTGCTGAAAACCTGCCGCGTGGACTGGAGTTCGTCACCCTCAGTGATGCCAACATTTTCCTCTTCGCTTCTATCAGAGAGGTGGTCTGGGCGCTCGTGATAGCATTGGTACTCGTCGTTCTGATCATTTTCGCTTTCCTGCAGGATATAAAGGCTACCATAATTCCTGCGATAGCTGTGATAGTCTCCGTCACAGGAACATTCGGGTTCATGGCCGTAGCGGGATTTTCGATCAATCTGCTCACACTTTTCGCTCTCGTATTGGCCATCGGTACGGTGGTGGACAATGCTCTTGTTATTGTCGAGGCTGTCCAGGCTCAGTTTGAAGAAGGGAGAAAGTCACCCTATACTTCCACTCTCAAGGCCATGGAGGAGCTTACTTCCTCCGTCGTCCTCTCTACCATCGTATTCCTTGCAATACTCATTCCTGTAGCATTGACCGGCGGTTCGTCAGGATTGTTTTACAAGGAATTCGGAATAGTACTTGGAATAGCCGTGGCGCTCTCGGCGCTCAATGCGCTCACGCTCTCCCCTGCCCTATGCGCGCTGCTAATGAGTCCGGAAGACGGGAGCAAGGGATTGGCCAGAAGAGTGCGCAAGGCTTACAGCGCCGCATTCGCAGCACTGACAAAGCGATATGGAGAAGCGGCCGGCTACTTCGTGCGCCATCGCTTATTTGCCCTTGGTCTCATCATAGCAGGAATAGTTATCCTGATCGGGATTTCAAGAACTCTCCCCAAAGGATTTATCCCGGATGAGGATACCGGTACCATCACAGTCTCCATCAATACCCGTCCGGGTACCTCGGCCGTCATGACACGCAATATTGTCAAGGATTTTGACAGAAGACTCGCGTCAATCAGCGGTATAGCTCACCGGGGAGGAGTGAGCGGCTATTCACTATCGGGTACGGGCCCCACCTCAGCCATCATCTTCCTTCCGCTTAAGGACTGGAATGACCGCCTGGATGATAAAGAATCGGCTACTGCCATAATTGACAGTATCTACGCACTGGTTGACTCCGTCCCGGATGCCAGCTTCTTCGTCTGTACACCTCCCATCGTTCCGGGCTACGGTCTTGGCAACGGTTTTGAAATCTATCTTCAGGATTTTGCCGAGCGGGATTTCGATGAGTTCAAGAAAGTGGCCGACGATTTCATGAGAGAACTTACCGACAGGCCCGAAATAGAGACCGCTTATACGGCTTTTGACACCCGCTATCCGCAATATTGGGTTGATATAGATGCCGCTCAGTGTGAGCGTGTGGGTCTGACTCCGGCCGATGTCCTCTCGACATTAGGCGGGTATCTCGGTGGAAACTATGCCTCGGATTTCAACCGTTTCAACAGGCTGTATCGAGTGATGATACAGGCCGATCCGGCAACACGCGTCAATCCCGAATCACTGAAACACCTGTTCATCCGCACTGACAACGGGGAGATGGCACCTTTGGCTCAGTTCGTCACACTCACCAAAACCTACGGACCGCAGACCATCTCACGCTTCAACCTGTGCAACTCCATAGCCATCAAGGGTTATCAAGCTGAAGGCTACAGTTCGGGCGATGCACTCAAGGCTATTGAAGAAGCGGCTGAAAAGATCCTGCCACGCGACTACGGGTACGAGCTGGGCGGACTGAGCCGCGAGGAATCATCAGCGGGAAGGAACACACCGCTCATCTTCCTGCTCTGCACTATCCTTGTCTATGCCATCCTCGCCGCCCGCTATGAAAGTCTGCTGCTCCCACTTGCAGTAATGCTGCCCATCCCCTGCGCACTAATGGGTAGTTTCCTGCTGGTCAAACTCGCAGGCATGCAAAACAACGTCTATCTACAGACCGGCCTGATCATGCTGATAGGTCTGTTTGCCAAGGCTGCAATACTTCTCACGGAATATGCCTGCCGATACCGCCGGGAAGGCATGACCCTCAAGCAGGCTGCAATATGCGCCGCCAAGTCACGTCTCCGCCCCATCCTCATGACATCATTGATAATCACACTCGGAATGTTACCGCTGATGTTCCCCGGTGACGTGGGAACGTTCGGAAACTCAACGCTCGGGACTTGCGTCGTCGGAGGAATGATTGTGGGAACCCTCACCCTCCTTTTCCTTGTTCCTGCCCTCTGGATGGTCTGCCAGACTCTCCATGAACGTATCCGTCCGCTCGGATTCACAGAGAAACTTTTGCCTATTCTTATAATAGGAATTATGACCGTCTCATGCGCCGGTTATAAAAAGTACACCCCGGTGACATCAGTGCCCGACGAACTTTATGGCCCGGAAGCCAAAAACATGCAGGACACCACATCGATTGCCAATATCGACTGGCGAGAATTTTTCACCGACCGGAAACTTCAGGCGCTAATCGACACGGCTCTCATCCATAATACTGACTATCAAGTGGCTCAGCTACGCACGGAACAAGCTCGTGCATCGCTCGGAGCAGCAAGGCTCGCATATGTACCCTCCGCTCAACTTGAAGGTGACGGAGAGCTTTCAAAATATGTCTGGACCAGGACGCGTTACTATACTCTCGGAGTGACGTCATCATGGGAAACGGACATATTCGGGCGGCTCACGGCAGCCAAACGCGGAGCGGCAGCAGCGGTCGTCTCGGCCGAAGAACAGGCGCAGGCTGTAAGGACGCAGCTTATCGCCACCATTGCCTCATCCTACTACTCGCTCGTGATGCTGGACCGCCAGATAGAAATAGCCCGCTTTACACTTGACAACTGGAACGAAACCATCCGGGTGATGGAACTCCTGAAAAAAGCAGGTAAGGCAAACGAGGCAGGTATCCTTCAGACGAAGTCCAACCGTACCGGTCTGGAAGCAGGCCTCGTCACCCTCGAGAGAACTCGGCGTGAAATAGAGACATCGCTCTGCGCACTTATAGCCGGAGTGCCTGACACCATCTCCCGCGGAACCATAGAGGATGCAGTCTTCGACACGACTCTCACCACAGGGCTGCCGGTACAACTGCTTGCCAACCGCCCGGATGTCCGCGCGGCCGAGATGGAAGTGGCGCGGACTCACTATGGTGTGGGAGAGGCTCGCGCTTCGTTCTATCCGTCGCTCACCATCGACGGCACGATAGTCTTCACCAACTCCGGTAACATAGACCTCAATCCGGGCGAATGGTTCTTCAAGGCTGTGGGGCAACTGGTCCAGCCAATCTTCAACAGAGGAAAGCTCAAAGCCAACTACAAGATAGCCCAAGCGGAAAGAGAGATAGCGCTCCTGCAGTTCAACCAGGCGCTCATTGACGCGGGTAAGGAAGTGAACGATGCACTGACCGACATCTCGGCCGCCCGCGAGAGGCTGCGTCTTGCCCGCTACCAGACGGAGTATCTGCGTGAAGCCGTCGAGAAGACTGAACTCCTCATGCGCCACTCCCCCATCAGCTATCTGGAGGTGCTCACAGCCCAGCATACCCTATTAGGCGCTCAGCAGGCGGAAGTGGAATGCCGCTATGACGAGATAGCTGGAATCATCTCGCTCTATCACGCCTTAGGAGGAGGAAGATAAGACCGGACGGTCTCCACTGGGGAAGAACCGTCCGGCCTCGTCGCTTTGTTTATTCAACCTATATTACCTTGTTTTTAAATACTCAAGAGAATTTTTGGCAAGAGTCAGCACATTATCCTGATGAATATTATTTTTGGGATGGGCGCTGATGTCGGGAGTACCATCATCATTTCTAAGAGAGAATTCACATCCTCCATTACCAATGCAAAGGACAGTGCCTTTATACTCGGTATTACCTTGCTGTGCTTCCCAAACGTTGAGTTGGGAAATAAAGTCAATCTGCGAATCCCACGTACCAAGAGGATAGATACCGTAGGTCTGAGTTAGAGCGATGTAGCAGGCTTCATCCTGATTTCCGAGACCGGTGAGAGTCGTGGGGATATCAAAGAAAAGACAGTTGTGATCTTCCGTCCAGCCCGGACCCTTGAAAGCAATGAGTTTACAGCGATCGTTGGAGGTGACCGTAAGGCCGCGGTAGATAGGATGTGAAGACTGGTCTATTGTAAACTTACCTCCGGGATTGAACGATACAGCCATTGCCCATGTATCACCGTTGTGACCGCCAATACCTGTGCCGAAAGCTCGACCGGTAGTCTTTATCATTTCAGGATCGATACGACCGAGGTTACCGATATAGACCGTAGCGTGGCTCCAGAGGAGTAGATTGCCACCTTCCATATACCACTCCTTGACATATTCTGTGGCCTTCTCAACTACTTCGGGCATTGCGAACACATCAGTATCTTCCACACCTTCGAGATCGCGCATCCAGAAGAGAACACGATAGGGCTCGAGAACAGAAGCGGAGGTAATGTCACCAAAGTAAACATACTGTGCGGTGGGGTACTCTTCGTGCAGCCAAAGCCATGCACAAGCTTCATCATCATCACCGTTTGCCACGAGCTCCTCCGGTGTGGGATAGATGCTGAGGAAGCCGATAGCAGTCTTACCAATCTTTAGAGAATTGGAGACGGGAAGCGACTTGCCTTCATCATTTACAGCTGTAAGAGTGACTTTCCACTCTTCTCCGAAAACGACATTGGGAATAATGTACTCAGTTGTTGTTGCTGAGAGGGATTCACTGATGGTACGACTGCCGCCGTTTGAAGCAACAAATTCAATCTTCTTGGCAGATTCATTAGCATCCCAGACAACCTTGGCGTCATAGCCACCCGCTTTCTCGACCTGCGACATAGCCAGACCACTCATCTTGGAAGCACCGGGTCGCATGTAGTGCTTGACTACACCAAGCGAAACATTGTCTCCGTCAGTGAGCTTGAATACGTAGGTGTACTCGACATTGGTCTCGATATCCCTCTGCGTGAAACTATTACCGTCTATTGTCTCGGAAAGTACGAGCACACTTCCATTATAGACATTGACTTGCATATTAAGACCGGCAGGTTTGGTCCAGGTCCATACATAGTCGTTGCCCTCGAGAGAGCCACTGATGGCGCTTGACTCTATAGGAGCAATGGCGGGAGCCATGATATCGTAGTCCTTATCCTGGCAGGAGAAAGCTCCAAACGCAAGGACGAGTGACAGAGCAAGATTATATATTTTTTTCATGTTGATTCAGATTGAGGAAATGATTAGTTATAACGGGGGTTCTGCACATAGAGACCAGGCACATAGTAGAGCTGATTGTAGGGAATGGGATAGAACTCATTCTTGCCGGCAGTATAGTGGGCGTCCTTATAATACTGTCCGTACTGCACACCTTCATAGGAAGCATCCTTTTCAAGATTGAAGTAGTTGTTCAGAACCTCAGAGGCGATGCCCCAACGGCGGAGATCAAAGTAACGGCTGCTCTCCATTGCCATCTCGAGGCGGCGCTCCCAGCGGAGGCACTTGCGGGCCGTGGCCTTGTCGGCGAAATAGCTTGCCGGATAGAGGGCGATGTCGCAGTAGTCCTTGGCATATTCGATGTGCTTGTCGATGGAGTTGGCGGCGCGCTGACGGATATCATTGATGATTGTGCGGGCCTCCTCGAGTGAGCCGGCTGCGTCGCTCTCGATGAGAGCCTCGGCGCGCATGAGCATCACGTCGGTGTAACGGAACACGTAGTCGTTCATAGCGAATGCTTGCCATGAGCCTTCGAAGGTCTCGCCACCACTGCGCTGGGGTACATCCTTAAGAGAGGTATAGTAACCATAGGTGTTGGGGGTGCGGGAGTTGTCCATGGTCATCATATACTCCTCCTCATACTTGTAGGGGAAAGAGGGCATGCCCACGGTGTGGAAGAGACGGGGATCATACTTCTGAGCGGAGGGTGTCCCGTTGACAGGATAGGTATTTTCGTTGGTGTAGGTATCGAACATCGGAAGGCCATTCTCGGTCTTGAAGGCATTGACAAGATTCTGCGATGGCTTGTGGAAGTCCCAACCGCATGACCACATGCCCCAGCAGCCGTTGAGCATATTCGACCAGTTGGCACGGCCGTAGATGGTGTTGTCCTCGGTGTACTGAGAGGTCTGCACTGCAAAGACAGATTCCTTGCTGTTCTTGTACTCGGGGAGGAAGATATCACC
>CAZOOY010000001.1:0-54580 GCA_964581555.1 uncultured Staphylococcus sp. | reverse complement strand
CAAAAATTTCGGGAAAGTTTAATATAAGTATTTTGAAAACACCTCTCAGGTAAAAGAATTAGGTAGATCAATCAAAGTGTCTCTTCGCCGGGGAGGTTCTTGAGATTGGGGAGGAGGCAGGCTGTGATACCGAGCAATGGCATGTAGGCACATATATTATATACTGCACGGATACCATAGCTGTCGATAAAGTCACCCAGTATTGCCGCAGCAATTCCGGCTACGCCAAACGCGAATCCGAAGAAAAGCCCCGAGACGAGACCGAGTTTGTTGGGAAGTAGTTCTTGCGAATATAGCAGAATGGCAGGAAAGGCTGAAGAGAGCATGAAGCCGGCACAGAAACTCAGGATCACTGTGAGTGTCAGTCCGCAGTGAGGCATGGCCAAACTGAATGGAGCCGTGCCAAGGATTGAAACCCATATCACCGGCATACGGCCGTAGCGGTCTCCGATAGGACCGCCGACAAGCGTACCGACCGCGGTTGCCGCAAGAAAGACGAAGAGGCATATCTGGGAGGTCTTCACGCTCACACCGAATGTGTCGATGAGATAGAAAGTGTAATAGTTCGTCAGACTGGCCATGTAGATATACTTCGAGAAAATCAGAAGCATTATCACGCCGATGACGAACACTGTGCGACGCGGAGAGAGAGGGAGAGGGCGATGGTGGGTGCGGAGACGCTCAGGTCTGCTCTTGATATCCTTAATATAACTCCCATACCATCGGCAGATGCGTCGCATGACGGTGAACGAAAGGGCCGATATGATGAGGGACCAGAGGATGTAATGCCGTCCATGGGGCGCGACGACGAGAGCCACGAGAAGCGGACCGATGGATGTGCCGAGATTACCACCGACCTGAAAGATGGATTGGGCGAGTCCGCGACGACCGTGACTGGCGAGTGACGTGATGCGTGACGCCTCGGGGTGAAGCGTCGATGAACCGAGACCTACGAAGAAGACTGCGATCAGGACTGCGGGCATGCTCATGGAGAGGGCAAAGAGGGTGATACCCGCGGTGGTGAATATCATGCCCATCGGGAGGCTCCCGACGAAAGGACGCTTGTCAAACAGGTACCCGACAACAGGTTGAAACACTGAGGCTGCTATCTGATATACAAGGGTTATGAGACCGATCTGCCCGAAGGATAGCGAGAGATCTTCCTTGAGGATGGGATATACAGCCGAGACCACGGCCTGAAGCATGTCGTTGAAGCAATGGACCGCGCATAGCGAGAGGAGCACCGGGAAGGTGGCCTCGCGGGAAATCTTTTTCAGTCGGGAAAGTAAAGTACTCATTGGCTAAGATCCTTTCAACAACTCACACCATGCTTTCACCAAATGGATCCGGGAGACATATTTCGGGGTGCTCGCGGCGTGTGCGCTGAGGGAGCTTCTTCACCACCATCGCATAGGCATGGCGGGTGAGGTCGAGAATGAAATCATCTGTCAGGCTTCCGGTTAGACTCACTTTGTTCCAGTGCTTCTTGTTCCAGTGTGGAGCAGGGATGATCTCAGGGTAGCGTTCGCGGAGATCGGCAGCCAGTTCGGGATCACATTTCATTATCACGGCATCACCTTTCTCAAGTCCCATGCAAGCGAAAATCTTGTCGCACACACGGAACAGGAGTAGTCCCGGACCGAATCCTTCGTCCTCGGTGGTCAACGGCAGTGACAGACAGTAGTTGCGGAAAATTTCAATATTCATAACCGGGGGACAAATATACATAAAAAAGTTGTAATCACTTCCGTCTTTTCGGTGGGAATTTTATCGGAAGTAATTTGGATATATACTTGATTATTTACTAATTTTGCGATGCTACACATTCAACGGTTTAATCATTATCACATCATCTTTCAGCTAAATTTATGAAAATTACGGGATTCCGATGCCTGCTTATGACTTTTTCGGCATCTCTCGGGTTCTGTTCGTGTACACCTTCGGTCACAGTAAGTGTCTACAATCCATCCACGACCCTAAGGCTCGGGCAAGTGGTGGAGATAGACGCGTCCAGTATTACCGATAAGGTTGGAAAAGACTTCATTGTCACCGATGCAGCCGGCTTGCCGGTGATTTCGCAGATAACATATGATGGAAAGATCCTTGTCGAGGGGGATTTTACAGGCGGGGAGACTCGTAAATATTTCTTCAGGAAGTCTGACGGCAAAAAGCGTGCGGTTGCCGATACTGTCTGTGTCGGAATGATCCGCCATGACAAGCAGGACGATTTCGCTTGGGAGAATGACCGTGGTGGCTATCGCCTCTATGGTCCTTCCTATCGTGAGAAGGGTGGAAATGTGAGCGGTTATGATATCTGGACGAAGTCTGTCGGCTATCCCGTCCTTGAGGCCCGTTATGACGACCACGGTTTCATAAAGGCTTCCTATCATAAGGATCATGGTTCGGGAATGGACGTCTACACCGTCGGGCGTACTCTTGGTGCCGGCATGAACGCTCTTGTCACCGATGGTGAGATCGCCTATCCCTGTGCCTACGAAAAGTGTGATATACTCGAGTCCGGCCCACTCAGGATGACGGCCAGGATCACCTGCTATCCCGAGACGGTAGGCGGGGACAAGGATGTTGTGGAAACCCGTATTATTACGCTCGACAAAGGGGCCTGGCTCAACAAGACGGAGGTGAAATATGATGGTCTAAGCGGAGAGTATCCTCTGGTCAACGGTATCGTGATCCATAAGCAGAATCCCCGGGGTTTTATAGTAGACAGCCGGGGTGACTATCTGGCTTATGCCGATCTGACCGACAACCCTGATAAAGGGAACGGGGTGATTTACATCGGTATCGTTAATCACGAGCGCCCCGACAGCGTAGGTTACACTCCTCTTGCCGCTCCCCTTGGCGATGCGACCGGCCACATAATGTCACATTCCGTCTATAAACCCGGTGAGACATACACGTATTACTGGGGCTCGGGCTGGAGCAAGGGTGGCGTACGCGGCATGAAAGCCTGGACTGAATATCTCGCTGACTTTCATGAGGGCCTGGCGCATCCTCTCGAGGTGACAGTGAAGTGAAAGCATAAAAAAGTACCGTGAAACAACTGAAAAAATGAAATATTTATCTCAGCTCTCTCTTCCTATCCTAATCTTTCTTCTCTTCCTGACTTCGGGGCTACACGGCTATGCCCAGGAGGCAAGCCGATTCTCCAACATCGGACTTGAGGATGGCCTCTCGCAGATGTCGGTCATGAAGATCTATCAGGACTCCAAGGGGTTTATCTGGTTCGGGACGAGAAACGGCCTGAATAAGTATGACGGCAACACGATTACCGTGTTTAAGCCAGACCGGGAGGGGAGCGACCGTTCACTTGTGGATCGTCAGATAACGGCTATCACGGAGGATGGCGACGGGAATCTCTGGATAGGTACCGGAAAGGGGCTGAGTTGCCTCGATACTAATTCCGGCCATATCACTTCATTCCCTGCTGCCGATTTCCCATGGCTTGGATCAAGTGTGAGATCCCTTATGATCGATTCCCGTGGGAATCTGTGGGTAGGAACACAACGCGGACTATATCTCTTTGACCCGAAAACAAGGTCTGAAAAGGCGATCACTCTCAACGGGGAGCTCGACAACGTCTCGGTGACGGCTCTGAATGAGAGCGCTGACGGCAGACTTCTGATCGGAACGGTTGACAAGGGGCTATTTGTGACTGATCCTGCGTTCAAGAAGTTGGCGCATTACAGGGAGGATTCTTTCGTGCCGGGTAAAAGCGTGGCCGATATTCTCGTCAATAAGGACAATGGCAATGTCTGGGTGGCCACTTCGGATGGCGGTCTCTCCTGTCTCAATCACCGGACGGGAACAGCCAAAATATATAATAAGGAAAATTCTCCTCTCTCCACCGACAATATCCGCTGCCTCGCCCTCAACGACGGCAATCTCGTCGTGGGAACTTTTGACGGTCTTTTCTCGATAGAGACAGCTACGGGAAGACTGTCACGTCATTCCCGCGCCCAGAAGTCGCAGGGTACGCTAAGCCACTTTTCCATCTATTCCCTCTGTGTGGATCGCAGCGGAGGCCTGTGGGTCGGGTCCTACTCCGGAGGTGCCGACTATTACAGCCGCCACAATAATCGTTTCGTGGTACATGAACCGTCGATAGGTGAGTCAGGCAACATAGCCGGTGTCTTTGGCCCGATAACGGATACTCCTGACGGAAAACTGTATGTCGCCACAGAGGGTGGGGGTCTGCTGGAGTACGATAAGGAGACCGGTCATTCGACACGTTTCCTTTACGATCCCTCCGACAGCCACAACATCATCAAATCTCTCCTCCTGGAGGGGGACAGGATCTGGTGTGGCACGAACAACGGGACCATCTATCTCTTTGATCGTAATAGCCGGCGGTTTTCTCTTGCCCATACTCTTCCCGTCTCCGGTTCGGTCTACGGAATCATCCGGGGGCATGACGGAAGTCTATGGACTGTTGTCTCGAAGCCATCCATGGGCCTTATCCGTGTTTCCACCGAAGGGCAGATGCAGACCCGCTTTGAGATAGGAGATACCATCTGGCGTCCGGGGAGCGGACGATGTATTCTTGAAGTTTCCCCGGGTATCCTGCTCATTGGCTCGAGCAACAACGGTCTATATCGTTATGACACCATAAGGAAAAAGTATGAGGTCTTTGATTCCAACGGAAAGGGAGCCCGATATCTTCCTGCCAACTATGTCACTTCCCTCACGCGTGATCACAAGGGCCGGGTGTGGGTCGGAACATTCGGCGGAGGTATCAGTCTCTATGAGGATGGGAAAGGTATCATCAAAAGTATCACCAAGGCGGATGGTCTTGGTGATGAAGATATCTGCATGACTGTCGAGGATGAGTTCGGCCGACTGTGGCTGAGCACGAGCAATAATATCACCTCTTACGATCCGGAGAGTGATGAGATACATAATTATCGGATCGGAAGCGGTACGGGAGCCCAGGAGTTCACGCCTCACAGCGGCACGTTGCTCAGCGACGGGCGCATAGGATTCAGCACTGCCAAGGGATTCGTGACCTTCAGTCCCTCGTCAATGCAATTGAACACTTATCGTCCTCCGGTCGTTTTCACCGGCCTGGAGGTGAACAATAAGGAAATACGCCCTGAAGAGGGGGGAATACTCGAGAAGGAACTTGACAGCACTCCGCGCATCGAACTGGCATATAATCAGAACAATATCACAATCAGTTATGCCGCGCTCAACTATGTCAATCCCTCACACAACACTTATGCCGTAAGGATGATAGGATATGATGACGAGTGGCATGACGTCGGTTCCCGTCATTCGGCCTACTATACCAATCTCAAACCGGGAAAATACACATTTGAAGTCAAAGCCGCCAACAATGACGGGATCTGGAACGATGACCCCCGCTCGCTGACCATTATAGTCCGCTCGCCCATCTGGGCAACGTGGTATGCCTGGACTCTGTATGCCATTCTCTTTTTCGGGACCATCTTCCTCATCGGTTACTATATTGTCAAGAAGAAAGCGCTCGAGCAGCGTGTGGCCTATCAGCGCAAGGAACAGGAGCGTGCCGAGGAGTTCCACAGGTCGAAGCTCCAGATGTTCACCAACTTCTCTCACGAGCTCCGCACACCTCTCACTCTCATCCTCTCTCCACTGGAAGAGTTGCTTCACCACACTGATTTCAATCATGGGGTGAAGAATAAGTTGAGCCTTATCTACAACAATTCCCAGCGCATGCTCATCCTCGTCAACCAGCTCATGGATCTGCGTAAAAGCCAGTCCGGCAAGATGAAGCTCAAAGTGTCCAAGGAGGATATGGTGTCATTCATGCAGGAGATGTACTGTGCGTTCAATCATCTTGCCAACGGGAAAGATATCCACTTCGAGTTCCGCTGTGATGAAGAGCGTCTGCCCGGATGGTTTGACAAGAGTGTCTGTGACAAGGTGTTGTTCAATCTGCTTTCCAATGCATTCAAGTTCACCCGCCCGGGCGACAGTGTTGTCATGTCACTTGACACTACGCTTCCTGCCGCGACTCCGGAGGGGCGAACGGACATTGAGGAGTTGAAGGGATCCGATCATAGACTTGTTCATATTTCGGTGAGCGATACGGGCCGCGGTATTCCTGCCGAGGATCTCGTGAGAATATTTGATCCTTTCTACCAGGTGGAGGAGGGGCAGCCCAAAGACGCAAGCGGTACAGGTATCGGTCTGAGCCTGACGAAGATGATCGTCGCTTTGCATCACGGAGTTATCTGGGCCGAGAACAATCCTGAGGGAGGCGCGGTGTTCCATGTCATTCTTCCAGTTGACCGCGAGGCATTCTCGGAGGATGAGTTTGACAAAGAGGCGGCAGACCGTGTGGTTGTCGATGTCATCCCTTCGCCGGCCCCTGAGACACCGGGACTTGACCGACGCTACACCGTACTTCTCGCCGAGGATAACGAGGAGGTGCGCAATTATGTCAAGGAATGTCTGTTGCCCTATTTTGACGTCATCGAGGCAGACAATGGGGAGACTGCCTTTGATCTCGCTGTCGAAAAGTACCCAGATATAATCGTGAGTGACGTGATGATGCCACGCAAGGATGGTCTGGAACTCTGCTCGCAGATCAAGAACGACCTTCGCACAGAGCATATCCCTGTCATTCTCATGACGGCCCGCTGTATGGTGATGCACATCAAGGAGGGATTCTCGTCGGGAGCGGATGATTATATCGTCAAGCCATTCAGCATGGATGTTCTCATCTATCGCATGCGTAACATTCTTGTGGCACGCGAGAAGTTGAAGAAGCTTTACGGCAAGAAGTTCTCACTTGAGTCGCTCGGCATCAAGATTGTCTCTGCGGAGGACAAGTTCACCCAGAAGTTCTTCCAGGTCATCGAGGACAATATCTCGAATCCCGATCTGAATATCGACATGATTTGCCGGGAGGTGGGCTTGAGCCGAACCAATCTCTACAGGAAACTGAAAGCCATCACCGATCTTTCACCCGTGGAGCTGATAAGGAACAAACGTCTTGAAGTGGCAACCCGTCTGCTCCGCGAGTCAGACTATTCCGTCTCGGAGATCTCAACCTATGTGGGTTTCAACAGTCACGCTTACTTCACGCAATGTTTTAAATCTACCTACGGGTGCTCGCCTTCAGAGTATGTAGCAAAGGAGAAGGGAGAGTCTGCCTGAAAGGGGGTCAGTTTTAGTGAGGAGCAAGTGGCTTAACTTCTTATTAATTAAGTGATTTGGTAACGATGGGTCTGACTGCAGACAGGAGATTGGGGCCGGAGGCGAGGAGGGCATAATTTCTGTCCTCACGGATGGATTCGATAATGACTCCTGCTTCAGTGGCAATGAGTTGGCCGGCAGAGATGTCCCAGCGCTTGAGATTCAGCTCCCAATAGGCGTCAAGATATCCGGCTGCCGTGTAACTGAGGTCAATCGCTGCCGAACCCATCCAGCGAAGTCCGCGCACGCGGAGTGACATCTCGGAAAGCTCCTTGAGATTATTGTCGGAATTCTCATTACGGTCGTAAGGCATTCCGGTCGCCACCACTGCTTGGGAGAGTTCCGCCTTGTCGGAACACCGTATCGGTTTCCCGTTCAACCATGCGCCATGACCCTTGACGGCATAGAAACATTCACCCAGATAGGGCGCGAAGACCACACCGATCACTGACTCTTCGTCACGTTCCAAGCCGATAGAGACGCAAAACTGCGGCAGCCCGACTGAGAAATTTGTGGTTCCGTCAAGAGGGTCAACCACCCAGCGCCACTCGCGGTCATCATGATCGCTTCCGGACTCTTCCGAGAGGATGCCGTGGAGAGGGAAATGTTCACGGATATATCCGAGCACCGCAGCTTCCGATTCCTTGTCGGCCACGGTGACGACGTCAGTGTCGTTGAGCTTCGTAGTCATTTCGAGACCTGCCTTGCGGAAATATTTCAGATGGATTTCTCCGGCCATTTCGGCCATGATGAAGGCAGCTTCGAGCAGATCCTGATACTCTCGTGGAATGTCGGGTAAATATTGAGTCAGTTTCATGTAGTGGTAAAAATTTCGTGTTTTTGTTTTAAACGTGGAAATCACAAGAAAAATTACACGTTATCTATTCAATTTTCTTTCCCACCTGCCGGCCCCATTGTGCCAGACTCAGGTATCGGACCGCACATAAATATACAGGTCATACTCTTGTCCTCAACGGCACACACGATACGGTGGTTCCCTACAATTATGCCATCCGTTCTTCGGAAGTGATGCCGAAAGCCGAGTTGAAACCGGTGGAGGGGGAAGACCACGGTTTTACCAAGACGGCCAATGAAACGGCTCAATATATAGCGGAATGGTTGAAGAAATTCAGTCGCTGAAATAAGATTACTCTCAGTTAGACCGATATTGAAAGAAGTTGAAACATTATTGGAAAAGCACCGCGGAGATTTGCTCTATCTTCGCGGTGCTTTTTCATTGATGTGTCATGGACCAAAGGACTTCAACCGAATTATTCAAGGATAGATTCTTCCGTGTGATCGAGGAGAATATTTCCAATCCCTATCTCGATATCGACTTGATATGCCGGGAGACAGGGTGCAGTCGCACCGATCTCTATAGGAAGTTGAAGTGTATCACCCCACTCACACCTAAAGAGCTGATAAGGAAACTACGTCTTGAGAAAGCGGCACGAATGCTTAGAGATGAGTCTCATTCCGTCTCGGAGGTCTCGACACATGTCGGATTCAACAGTCCGGCTTATTTCACACAGTGTTTCAGGGCCGTCTACGGCTGCTCTCCATCAGAGTACGCGGATCGCATCCGAAATTCGACATCAAACCATCATTAATATCATGATAAGAAAAATCTCACTCATCCTGACATTGATTCTCACAATGTCGCCCGGCCTTTCGGCCCATTTCCCTTACAGGACACCTGAAAAATGGTCGGAAGCCATCGCCCAGACCGTGATGACACGATATCCCTCGGCTCTGACAATCCCTTTCAAGGCATGGTGCTATCCCCAGGGCTATTTCCTCAGTGGTCTCGATAAGCTCTGGCGTTCGACCGGCGACAGAAAATATTACGACTATATTATGAACTGGGCCGAAAGTGTGGTGGATGAAGAGGGGAGACCTATATATTTCCGTGGCCGTAGCATGGACGACATGATGGCGGGTGCAGTTGTGATCTGGGCTTACAGGCAGACAGGTGACGAGAAATTCCGCAAAGCTGCAGACACAATCCGCAGGAGTTACGACGACTATCCACGCACGAGCGACGGTATCTTCTGGCATGGACGCGGCACCAAAGGACAGATCTGGGTGGACGGCGTATTCATGGGTCAGATGTTTCTCACAAAGTATGGGAAATATGTTGCTGACAACGAGTACTGTTTCAACGAAGCTGCACGTCAGCTCAAAGGGATGCACAAGCATCTCCACAAAGGTGATAGCGGGCTGCTGCTCCATGGATGGGATGAGGATAAGGATGCCCGATGGGCCGACCCTCAGACCGGATTCGCTCCGGAGGTGTGGAGTGAGGGGCTCGGATGGTATGCCCTCATAATGGTTGAGACACTTGAGATCTTTCCAAAAGATCATCCTGATTACGAGAAGCTTGTCAAAATCACCCGCGAACTCATGGCCGGACTGAAGAAGACCCAGGACCCTCGCACGGGTCTTTGGTATCAGGTTGTAGATAAAGGTGATCAACCCGGCAACTGGCATGAGACTTCCGGGAGCGGAATGTTTGTCTACGCTATGCAACGGGCTATTGACCTGGGGCTGATACCTGCCGACGAGTATCGGGACAACGTAATCAACGGTTACTACGGTCTTCTTTCCAAAGCCAAGATAAGCCCGTCGGACGGACTCATAGATCTCTATGATGCCAACGATGGCCTCGGGATTCAGAAGGATTACGAGACCTACGTGACCCGTCCTCGCAAGATGAACGGCCAGGAGGTGATTTCCTCCTTCCTCTGGGCTACCCGGATTGTAGAAGATGCCTATCCAGAGCTTCAGTCTCTTGCGCGTCGTAATCCGATGCCGGACAAGTATGTATGCACGGACTATTCCGGAGGCCGAGTGATGGTCTACGAGAACGATTCGCTGATATGGGAACATGCCGCGCCGCTCAGCAATGATGTGTGGGCACTTGATAACGGTAATGTACTTTTTACCACCGGAAAAGGCGTGCTTGAGATGTCGATGGAAAATGACACCGTGTTTCATTACGAGAGTGACAGTCACATCTTCGCTTGTCAGAGACTCGGGAATGGCAATACGTTCGTCGGAGAATGTGAGAGCGGCCGTTTGCTTGAGATGTCCCCGGAAGGGAATCTTATTAAAGAAGTATGTATTCTCCCGGCCGGGGAGAAGGGAAAGAAATCCTTTATCCGTAATGCACGCCGCCTCCCCAATGGACATTTCCTCGTGGCTCATTACGGTGGAAAAAAGGTGGTGGAGTATGACGAAAACGGAAAGAATGTCTGGGAGGTGCCGGTGTCGGGAGGTGCCCATTCTGTAGTTCGTCTTCCCGGCGGAAACACACTTGTCGCTGTTGCCGATGCGGACAAGAATCCGAGACTGGTAGAGTATAATCCACGCAAGGAAATAGTGTGGCAACTCAGCAACGATGATCTTCCGGGGCGACCACTGAGATTTCTCACCGGACTTCAATATATTCCGGAGAAAGACGGGATTCTTTTCACCAACTGGCAGGGACACACGAAGGAGGCGAATCAGCCTCACATGTTCTTCGTGACACGCGACAAGGAAATCCTCGCCACTTTCGGCACTCGGGACGGAATTGAAAGCCTTTCATCGGTCTGTGTGGCCGATTGTAACGTAAAAAATGCTCTCCATTAAGCATTTGGGAAAATATCTGAAACATTTGAAATAATTCTGAAACTCATTTTTTGACCGCGAAGCTAACTTTGCAATGTCGAACAACAAGAACTAATCACTCCATGAAATTACAATCACTTCTCATACCGGTCGCTCTCATGGCAAGCGCATGTGCCTCGAAGACCGAGCCCTCCAAGGATATCGTGAGCGAAAACTTCACATTCTCCGATCAGCAGCTCAAGCATGCATTTATAGAAATTGACAGCGCCAAGGCTCTTCTTGACGATCGTCAGAAGGAGAACATGGTATTCGCACCCCGTAATATTCAGCCTGACGGTTCGCTCCGCCTGGTGGCATCGCGCGACTGGTGCAGCGGTTTCTTCGGCGGTGAGCTGTGGTATATGTATGAATACACGGGTGATGATTTCTGGAAGCAGAAAGCAATCGAGTTTACAGCTCCCGTGGAAAGAGAAAAGACCAACGGCGGTACTCACGATATGGGTTTCAAGGTTTATTGCAGTTTCGGCAACGGCTATCGTCTGACGGGTGACTCCACTTATCGTGACATCATGCTTGAAGCAGCCCGGACGCTCACAACCCGATATAAAGATAAGGTTGGTGCAATCCGTTCCTGGGATCACAACCGTGACAAATGGCAGTGTCCGGTGATCATCGACAATATGATGAATCTCGAGCTTCTATTCTGGGCCGCGAAGGAATCAGGCGACAGCACTTTCCGTGACATAGCCGTCAATCACGCTCTCACCACGCTGAAAAATCATTTCAGAGAGGACAACAGTTCCTATCACGTGGTGGACTATGACACCATTACAGGAGAAGTGCTTCACAAGCATACACATCAGGGGTATGCCCATGAATCAGCCTGGTCACGCGGGCAGGCATGGGGACTCTACGGCTATACAATGTGCTACCGCGAGACGGGACGCAAAGAGTTTCTTGAGCAGGCAAAGAATATCAGTGACTTCATATTCAACAGCCCTACGCTCCCTGAGGACCTCGTCCCTTACTGGGACTATGACGCTCCCGGTATTCCCGATGAGCCGCGCGACGTGTCGGCCGCAGCCGTGACGGCGTGTGCTCTCTACGAACTCTCCATGTATGATAAAGAGAATGCCGCCCTCCACAAGCAGCGTGCCGATAAAATTCTTGACAGCATCACGCGAAATTATCGCGCAAAGCTTGGCGGTGACCGTGGATTCCTCACTCTACACAGTGTCGGATCAGGCAACAGCAACTCGGAGGTTGATGTCCCCATCATCTATGCGGACTACTATTTCCTCGAGGCACTTCTGAAAAAAGATAAACTTGAAAAAGACGGAACAGCGATATTATAATTGAAAATTGAGTATCCTATCGACATTAATCTGTCAATGTAAGGTTAAGACGGTAAAATTTTTCTTTCGGGTAGATTTAGATTTAGATTATGATAGGTAGAGGTAAAATTATGGTAAGAAGATTGTTGATACTCAATGTCGCTATTTTTATGTTGTGCGGGGGTCTTTGCGCAAAGGTGCCCGTGCAACATAAAATCCGGCTTAACGATAACTGGTCGTTCCTTCGACAGGATATCGGAAACATCTGGGAGGCAGTGCGTCCCTTCAAGGCGGGCAATCCGGAGTCGGTCCCGGTATGGGAGGCCGTTTCACTACCGCATTGTTTTAATGCCGAGGATTGCGTGGATCCAGACGTGAACTATTATCAAGGTCCCGGATGGTACAAGACTCAGCTTGATATAGCAAATCCCTATAAGGATGGTCGCATAATTCTCGAGTTTGAGGGTGCGGGCCAGAAGACCGACGTCTATGTCTATATGACAAAAGTCGGTTCCCACATCGGAGGTTATGACAGTTGGAATGTCGATATAACCGATGCGGTAAACGATTTCCTCTCTTCAGTAGATGCAACCCGTTTCAATGGCAAGGTGCCACTGAGTATAAGATGTGACAATACACGCGATGCGGAGATGATTCCTTCCGATCTTTCAGATTTCAATATCTACGGAGGTATCTACAGATATCTCAATCTCGTATATCTTCCCCCGGTCATGGCCGACAGAATTATTGTCAGACCGGAGGTGAGCGAGAATCTGAAGAAAGCCACCGTGAAGGTGGACGCTACATTCTATAATCCCGCGGATGTTCGCAATGCCGATGTGACGGTGACAGTGAAAGCTCCCGACGGCAAGACTGTGGCTCAAAAAACGCTAAAGGATCTCACTCCACTCGGTCAGCATAAGCTTCTCGATTTAACCATTAGCAATCCTCAGCTTTGGGATGTTGATAATCCCCGGCTTTACACCTGTGAAGTAAATGTGAAGGCCGATGGCGAGGAGATGACATCAGTGGAGCGCTTCGGTATCCGCAAGGCTGAATTTATAGAGAAAGGTCCTTTTCATCTCAATGGTCGCCGTCTGCTTCTGCGCGGCACTCATCGTCATGAGGATCACGCCGGAGTGGCGGCTGCCATGACTGAGGAGATGATGAGGGAAGAGATGAAGATGATGAAGGAGATGGGCGTCAATTTCATCCGTCTCGGCCACTACCAGCAGTCGGAGATCATCCTCAATCTATGCGATAGCCTTGGAATACTCGTGTGGGAAGAGATACCCTGGTGCCGTGGAGGAGTAGGTGGCGAGAAATATCAGGCTCAGGGACGCCGGATGCTCACCAATATGATAGATCAGCATTTCAATCACCCCTCCGTGATCATCTGGGGTCTCGGCAATGAGAATGACTGGCCCAATGACTTTCCGGTGTATGAGCAGAGTCAGATCCGTGCATTCATGAGCGAGCTCAACACACTTGCTCACAATCTTGATCCAAGCCGCAAGACAGCCATCCGTCGCTGCGAGTTCTGCAGTGATATCGTCGATGTATATTCTCCTACAATCTGGGCGGGATGGTATCGCGGCAATTTCACGGACTATAAGGATTTCTCCAAGGAGGCCTTTGACAAGGTGAAACATTTCCTACACGTGGAGTGGGGAGGTGACAGTCATCCCGGACGTCACGTGGAGGATGCAGAGCCTACGCGCAAGGATTGGTCAGAGACATATGTGGTAAAGCTCATCGACTGGCATCTAAAGGAGCAGGAAGATATGCCCTGGCTCACAGGTGCAGCTTATTGGCCATTCAAGGATTTCTCAACCCCAGTGCGCCCGGATAACCCCGTGCCTTATGTCAATCAGAAGGGTGTGGTGGAGCGAGATCTCACCAAGAAAGAGAGCTATTATGTCTTCCAGTCTTACTGGACCGATGAGCCCATGGTCCATATTTTAGGCCACTCTCAGCCCGTGAGATGGGGAGAGCCCGAAGAAGAGAAGGAGATACTTGTTTATTCCAACTGCCCGGAGGCAGAGCTCTTTGTCAACGGTGAGAGCTGTGGAGTGAAGAAGCGTGACAGCAAGGAATATCCCGCGGCCGGTCTTCATTGGAATGTGCGTCTTGCACCCGGAGAGAACACTGTCACCGCAGTGGCACACGCTAAAGATAAAACTGTGGTTGAGGATAATCTGACCTGGAATTATCAGACTCAGAAGTGGGGCGAGGAGCATCATCTCAACGTCATTCACCATCCCGGTGAAGGGAATACCGAAATTATAGAGGTTTCGGTGGCAGATTCCGACAATGTACCATGTCTCGATTCGCGCAGAGTGGTGAGATTCGAAGTCGCAGGGGATGGCTCATTGATAACTAATCAGGGCACGGCAGGGGGTTCGTCGAAGGTTGAAGTCTCCAATGGACGGGCATCAATAAAACTTGACAAAGGGGAGGGCAAATCGGTCGTCGCCGTTAAGTCAAAAGGTTTTGTTACCCAGTTTGTCACCATATAAATCCGATCAGACGCATGAAACGTTTACTCATCAGTCTTGCTGCGGTGCTAAGTGTGATGGTGCTCTCAAGTGTCACCAAGCACACCGGGATAGCGGAGGAGGTAGCAGATCCGCTACGTCAGACAGTTCTCGCAAAAGCCGACGTCAATCTCACGGCACGTCCCGTGACGGTGACATCTTTCAGGGCCGAGCGTAGCGCAGGTTCGATTCACGATTTCTATTCGGAAGGTGACTATTGGTGGCCAGATTCATTGAATCCCGACGGACCGTATGTCCGTCGAGACGGATGTACCAATCCGGATAATTTCGTCGAGCATCGTCACGCCATGATTCGGTTCAGTCAGATTGTGGGTAATCTCACCTCGGCGTGGCTTCTGACGGGTGATGACAAATATGTGGCACCGGTGATGGATCATGTCCGCGCATGGTTCATCGATTCTGCCACACGTATGAATCCCAATCTACTCTATGCCCAGGCCATCAAGGGGATCGCCACCGGGCGTGGAATCGGTATTATCGACACGATACATCTTGTGGAGGTGATACAGTCTCTTCAGAGATTGCGCGAGAGTGGTAAAGTACCGGCGGATGTCGATTCCGGAGTCAGGGCATGGCTGGATCAATATATCAACTGGCTTCTCACTCATCCCTATGGTATTGATGAAATGAACGCGACAAATAATCACGGTACCTGCTGGGCCATGCAGACGGCGATGTTTGCCAAATATTGTGAAAACAGCGAGGTGATGGAGATGTGCAGGGATCGTTTCAAGAAACTATTCGTGCCTTCTCAGATGGCCCCTGACGGATCATTCCCTCGCGAGTTAAACCGCACGAAGCCTTACGGCTACTCACTCTTCAATCTTGACGCGATGGCTGCCTTGTGTGAGATACTTTCCACCGAGGAGGATAACCTATGGAACTTTACGACCTCGGATGGAAAGAATATGCGGAAAGCCATTGAGTACATGACTCCTTACATCGAGGATAAAGATAAATGGCCACTCGAGGCCGACGTGATGTTCTGGGAGGAATGGCCGGTGGCTCATCCTGCCATGCTTTTCGCCTGGAAGCAGTGGGGCGACAGAGGTTGTCTCAAGCTTTGGGACAGGTATGAACATTTTCCCGAAAATGAGGAGGTCGTCAGAAATCTTCCCCTCCGTAATCCCATAATCTGGCTCTGAAATATTATCAATTTACCTTAAACCGATACAACACAAATATGAAATACAGGAATATCCCCGCCGCGATTCTGACAGTTGTCACCCTTTCTACCGGATTAAATCTAGACGCGCAGACAACGGTCAGCACAACAGGATATACAACTGATCCGAGTGGTGTCACAATGAAAGTGACTCAGGAAGTGACGACAAAAACACGTCGCACCACCTCGCAAGGTGATCCCGATGCCCGCCTCGAATATACACCAGGGGATGCTCCCGCAGAGTTGGCTATTCCTCTTGCGCGATCTGTCATGGCGCGCTATCCGGATTACAGGACGGCTTATTGGAAAAACTATACCTATGTGCAGGGATATATGCTTGACGCAATGGATAGGCTCGCCAAACTCACCTCTGATACGACATATACGGCCTATATGAAGAAATATATAGACAACTTCATAGATGAGGAGGGTAATTATAAAGGTGGTCCGCTGACCAATCTTGACAACTTCATGACGGGGTCGGCATTCTGTACTCTCTACGACCGCACCGGTGATGAGCGCTACAAAAAAGCTGCACTTCAGATCCTGGAGGCCGTGGACAGCTATCCAAGTTCCGACGGACAGTTCTGGCACGGAAACAAATCGCCGAATATGTGGGTTGACGGAGTGTTCATGATGCAGATGTTCCTGATACGTTGTGCGGAGCTTGTGGGAGAAGAGGAGTATTGCCTGGATACAGCCTGCCGAAATATCAAGGCTGCCGCAAAACATCTCCAGCGTGAAGACGGGCTGATGCTTCATGCCTGGACCACCGAACCGGAAAAAGCAGCCTGGGCCGATGAGAACGGATTGTCACGTGAGGTGTGGAGCGAAGGAATGGGCTGGTATTCACTCGTCGTTCCCGAGCTTCTCGCAGTGCTACCTGAATCTCATCCGGACTATAAGGATATTAAAAATATATACCTTAAAATGGCCGAAGGTCTCAAAAAAGCTCAGGATAAAAACACCGGCGGATGGTATATGGTGGTGGATAAGGGTAGCAATCCGCTCAACTTTATCGATCCTTCAGGTACAGCCATGTTTGTCTATTCGATTCAGCGCGGTATTGATCTGGGGCTGCTTAAGGAAAAAGAGTATGGTCCTGTAGCGAAAAGAGGATATGAGGCACTCTTCCCCTTCGTCAGGGTCAATAATAATGGTCTGCTTGACGTGATCGGTGCATGTGACGGTGTCTCGATCAAAAATGATTTCGTCTCGTATGTGACTATCGACAAAATTCTGAATGCCAAGGAAGCGGTGGCCGGAGTGCTCTGGGCTGCCGTCATAATGGAGAAAGACAAATTGAAAAAACATTAAGCATACAATCTCCCTCAGCCATGAAAAAGACACTTTTTGTAATTTCGCTACTTCTCTCACCGTTCACCTGTGTTCAGGGGGCACAGACACGCGTAGCGACGGACACGACTACGGTGCTCGGTGAAGTCATGGTGCTTGAGCGGGCTGCTAAAGCACCCGTCCAGCTTCTTCCTCTTGATGTGAAGGTGATCGGAGGGGGGATTATTGAAAGAAGTACTGAGTCAAATCTTCTTCCCGTGCTTCAGAACCGCATCCCGGGCATGTTCGTCACTGAGCGCGGTCTCGCAGGATATGGAGTGAGTGGAGGAGCAGCAGGGAATGTGAGCATCCGCGGTGTCGGTGGTGGAAACAAAGTGCTTTTCATGATCGACGGGCAACCTCAATGGGCCGGAGTGTTCGGTCACTCTCTCCCTGACACCTATGTCACCAACGATATCAGTAAAGTAGAGGTTGTTAGCGGTCCGTCATCTCTCCTCTACGGATCAGGGGCGATGGGAGGATCGGTGAATCTTATCACACGCCGGGCAGAAAAAGAAGGAATCGAGGGGAGTGTCAAAGCCTCTGCCGGAAGTTACGGCACTCAGAAGTATGGAGCGAGGGCAGGATACAGGAAAGGAGGACTGCGTGCGTTTGGCGCGGCAAGCTATGAATCTACCGACGGGAGCCGACGGGGTATGGGATATTGGCTGGCCAATCAGTTTGCTTCCCTCTCCTACAGTTTTTCCTCTCACTGGGAAGCGGGCGCAAATGTAATGCTGACCGAAACCCGTGCGGAGAATCCCGGATCAGTTGACCTTGCACTTCCTCTTGACATGTGGACGAGGATGCTTCGGACAACGACCTCGGTTTTCGTAAAAAACCGTTATGATAAAACCTCGGGTGGCATCCAGGCATATTATAATTGGGGAAAGCATAAGATCGACGATGGACTGAAGAACGGCAAACCTCGCGACTATCTTTTCAATTCCAAGGATTACAACATGGGTGTCACTCTGTATCAGACGTTACGCCCGTGGACGGGTAATCATCTCAGTGTCGGGGCTGATTTCAAGCACTGGGGCGGTGAGGCATGGAACTCTGCAAAAGCCGACGGAAAGGAAACCCCGATCTGTGACAGGCATGTCAATGAAATAGCCGGTTATGCCATGATGCAACAAGCACTTCTGGAGAACAGGTTGAGCCTGAATGCAGGGGTCAGATTGGAGCATTCCTCCCAATTTGGCAATCAGTGGGTTCCTCAGGCCGGATTCGTGGTTCGTCCGATGAGATTCAATCGCGTCAAGTTCAACTATGCAAAAGGTTTCCGTTCACCCAACATAAAGGAGCTTTACATGTATGCGGCACGAAATCCTGAGCTGGAACCGGAATCGATGGACAATTACGAAGTAGAATTCCGCCAATGGTGTCTGGACAGTCGATTGAACTTAGGTATAGCACTCTATTACATTGACGGGATGAATCTCATTCAGACAGTTATGGTGGATGGTGCACAGAAGAATGTAAATACGGGGAAGTTTATCAATAAAGGATTTGAACTCGATGCTTCTTATACAATTAATGATAAATGGAATGTGACGGCCAATTATGCCTATCTGCACTCCAATCGCAGGCTCGTCGCGGCTCCACGTCACAAGATATTCGGGGAGGTTGCATTTACGCCCGGCAACTGGGAGTTGACCCTCGACGGACTCGGCATCTCACATCTGAATACGGAAACGAAAGCTGAGAGCTATTTCCTGCTCAATGCCCGCGCAGCATATAAGTTTGATTTCCGCCGTCCTCTCATCATTTTCGTCAAGGGGGAGAATCTGACGGCCGCGAGATATGAGATATATGATGGATTTCCCATGCCACGCGCTACCTTTATGGCAGGAGTTGAGTGGCGATTCTGAATCTTATAAAAGGTGATGAAATGAATGCGATAAAAAATATCATCCTGTCGGGATTGGGAGCGGTTATTGTCTTACTCACAATTCCCGTCAACGCTCAGACCAAAATGCCTGCTCCCTGGCAGTCATCACTTGTAAAAATCTCGGAAGAAGGGAGGATCGAATATTTCCCTGATAAAGAGGGTAATGTCATCCCCGATTTCAGCCGGGTAGGCTATCATCACGGCGACAAGGGATTGCCTCATCATGCAGTCACGGTCACGCTTTCCCCGGTTGAGGGTGACAATACGGCTCATATCCAACACGGGATTGACAGCATCGCGGCAATGACTCCTGACGCGGAGGGTCATCGCGGCGTGCTTTTCCTGACAAGCGGCATTTATCCCGTGGCTGAGACGATCGTGATAAGTGAGTCGGGAATCGAGATAAGGGGTGAAGGGAGTAGTCCCGGCGAAACTTGTCTCTTAGCCACGAAGCGGGAGAGATATCCGCTAATCCGGGTGACAGGTAAGGGGATGGTTCAGGAGATTCCCGGCACACGCGTCCATCTTACTGATGATTTTATTCCTGTGGGGACTCACCGTATCAATGTCTCGGATGCATCCGGTCTCAAGACGGGTGACCGTGTGATCCTTTATCGACCCGGCACTCAGGAGTGGATCCATGACATAAAGATGGATCAGATCGTTGAAAGGCAAGGTACACGCCAATGGACTCCGAAGGAATACAATCTTGCTTTCGAGCGGGAAGTGACAGGAGTGGAGGGGAATACTGTGATTCTTGACAATCCAGTAGTAATGCAGATGTCAACCAAGTATGGAGGTGGCGAACTCTACAAGTACACCTTTGACGGCCGTGTCTCGGAAGTAGGGATTGCCGATCTCTGTCTTGACTCGGAGTTTGAAAATTACGAGGATACGCGCCACGGATGGATAGGAATTCAGATCGATAAAGCGGAGAATTGCTGGGTGGACAATGTGACGGCGTTCCATTTCGGCTATGCCGGTGTGAGCTGTGAACGTAATGCCAAGAATGTGACCGTAAGAAACTGTCGGAATCTATCGCCAAAATCGGTCATTACAGGTGGCTATCGCTATGCTTTCAACAACAACGGGCAGCAGAATCTATTCATTAACTGTCAGAGCCGCGAGGGCAGGCATGACTTTGTGACAGGATCGCAGGTTTGTGGTCCGAACGTATTCCACAATTGCACTGCAACTCAGAGCTACGCCGATATCGGGCCGCATCATCGCTGGGCAGTAGGTACACTCTATGACAATGTCGTGACGGACGGAGAAATTAATGTGCAGGATCGTGGAAAGATGGGAAGCGGTCACGGTTGGGCCGGAGTCACTCAGGTGCTTTGGAACTGTCATGCAGGGAAAGTGACCGTGCAAAGTCCGTGGGCATCGGGAAAGAATTACAGTATAGGTACCAAGGGAGAGCGTAGGCCGGGTGTCTTTGAAGATCGTCCGTCGGGAGAATGGGAAGGACACGGAGAGACCAATGTATTTCCACGTTCGCTTTATCTCGCACAACTTATTGCACGCAAAAACGGAGATCTCACCAATCTAACCAAATAAATTATCACACACTAATGAAACGACTCTCGACATTCGCACTGTTTTTGTGCATGATATTACCCATTTTTTCAGCCGAAAAAATATCACAGGAGGAGAAGATGGAATGGTGGCAGGACGCCAAGTTCGGAATGTTTGTCCACTGGGGTCCTTACTGCATGTATGGAGGTGTCTATAACGGACATAATCAGCGTCGCGGGGGTGCCGAGTGGATCATGAACAGATGCAAGATTCCCGTTAGGGAATATCAGGCCACCTCAAGTCGCTTCAATCCCGTAGGATTCAGTGCTGACAGTCTGGTACTCACTGCCAAAAATGCCGGAATGAAGTATATTGTTTTCACGACCAAGCATCACGACGGATTTGCAATGTTCGGCAGCAAGGCAAGCGACTTCAATATCGTGGACTATACCGATTACGGGCGGGATATATTGGATGATATCGTAAAGGCATGCCGCCGACACGGAATGAAAATCGGATTCTATTATTCACAGTCGCAGGACTGGAATAATCCTGGCGGTAGTACAGCCCGCAAGGAGATGTGGGAGGGATGGGCCAACCGTGACTCCACATTTATCAATAATTACACACGTGAGCATAACGGATCATGGGATTCTCTCCAGACCACAAAATCATTTAATGAATATTTCTACGAGGTCTCCTTACCTCAGATCAAGGAACTGCTCTCGCGCTACGGCGATGAACTCGGAGTGATTTTCTTCGATACACCGCAGGCCATCACCAAGGAACAGGCTTCGGATATCATGGAAGCTCTGGCGGAATATCCTCGCGTGATCGTCAATGACCGCCTGCGTCGACCGGATTTCCCCGGCGACTATAAGACTCCGGAGGGGAAAATCCCCAAGAAAGAGGATATTGACGGAATCTATTGGGAGACCTGTATGAATATAGGTAGTTCGTGGGGCTACAAGAGTTGGGACACGGCCTGGAAGTCAGGTAAGACTATTCTACGAAATCTCCTGACCATCACTTCACTTGGAGGTAATTATCTTTTGAATGTAGGTCCTGACCCACAAGGCCGGATTCCCGCCGAGGCGCGAAACTGCCTGAAAGAGGTCGGGGAGTGGCTCGCGGAAAACGGTGATGCTGTCTATGGCACCCGTCGCAGCCATATCCCGGCGGAGTGGGGCGCGGTCACACGCAAGGATGAAGGGAAAAACACAGTGCTTTATCTCTGCGTTTTTGACCGTCCTGAGAGCGGGAAAATCACCGTCCCCTCAAATCTTCCGGCACGCAGAGCCACCATGCTTGCCGACGGAAGAGCCCTTAAAAGCTCTTCCCATAACGGAGTCACTGAGATCACTCTTCCGGACTCGATGGATGATCCCGTCGCAACAGTAATCAAGCTTGAGCTGAAAGGAAAATTGCCGGTAGAGAAATTGATCTCAAATTCCGAGAAAGTATTCAAGATCGTTGATGCAGACTGATAAATCAATACCGAAAACTTAATGACAGCGATAGGAAAAAGAATTATAGGTGCGGGAATGGCTGTAATAACAGCCTTAGCGCCCTTTTACGCTAATTGCGGAAATTTAAAATTATGGTACGATACTCCTGCTGCAAAATGGGAGGAAGCACTTCCGCTTGGCAACGGAAGGATCGGGGCTATGGTGTTCGGCAATCCTCTTGACGAGGTTTATCAACTGAATGAGGAAACACTATGGTCCGGCGAGCCGACTGACAGGAATAACCCTAATGCATCCGCAGCGCTCCCTGCAATCAGGGCAGCAGTGAACATGGGAGATTATGAACTTGCAAGAAATCTCTGGAAAGATAATTGTCAAGGTCCTTATACGGCACGTTATCTTCCGTTGGCCGACATGCATCTGAAAATGTCTGCTCAGGGAGATGTTTCAGATTTATATAGAGATCTCAATCTCAAGGATGCAACGGCCACCGTAAGTTATAAGGTTGGAGATGTCACTTATAAGCGCACATCATTCATCTCTTATCCCGATCAGGTGATGGTGGTGAGAATCACGGCTGACCGTCCGGGGCAAGTGTCCTTTGATCTTTCCCTCACGAGTAAACTGAGACATAGTTTCAAGAAGGTTACCGGAGATGAACTCACCATGACAGGGAAGGCTCCCATTTATGTCGCTAATCGTGACTACGATCCAAATCAGATTGTATATGATGAGACCGGAAAAAGAGGAATGAGTTTCGAGACAAGGGTCAGGGTACTTCCCGATGGTGGCCACGTAAATTCCGGAGACTCGGTCATGACTGTGAAAAATGCCAATGCCGCTACGATAATCCTGGCGGCCGCTACGGATTATGACGGGTTTAACCGCGCTCCGGGTTCAAGCGGTATCACACCGGAGGAGAAAACCATCCGGACTCTAAGTGCTCTTAAAGGAAAAGATTTCGAATTACTTCTTTCGTCGCATAAAGCGGACTATGGGAATCTATTTGACCGCGTGACGTTGAATCTCGGCCCGGGAAATAATGAGCGGGCCTCTTTGCCGACTTCCGAACGCCTGCGTCGTTTTCAGGACGATGATTCCGACACGGGGCTTGTCGAGTTATACTATCAGTATGGCCGCTATCTCACCATAGCTTCTTCGCGAGAGGGAGGACTGCCGTCCAATCTGCAAGGTATCTGGAATCCACACATTCAGCCACCGTGGGGATCGAATTATACTGTGAACATCAATACAGAGATGAACTATTGGCCTGTGGAGTCAACCGGACTCACGGAATGTTTTGGCCCTCTGGCCGATTTCATCGGAGCGCTTGCAGTGAATGGTGCAGAGACAGCTAAAACGAATTACGGAATGGAGCGTGGATGGCTTGCCCATCATAATTCCGACGTCTGGGCGCAGACATCGCCGACAGGAGGCTATGAAAAGGATCCGAAAGGAGCGCCACGTTGGTCGTGTTGGCCCATGGCCGGTGCCTGGTTCTGTCAACATCTGTGGGATCATTATGCTTTCAACGGTGATGAGGTATTTCTTCGGGAGAAAGCTTATCCTCTTATGAAAGGTGCTGTGGAATTTATGCTCGGCTGGCTTCAGAAAGACGAATCGGGCTATCTCGTCACCAATCCTTCCACTTCTCCGGAAAACACATTTATATATAAGGATGCTCAGGGTGAACGTAAGATTGGGGAAGTTGCTAAGGCCTCGACTATGGATATGGCCATTCTGCGTGATCTCTTCTCCAATTTCCTTCAGGCATCGGTTATTCTTGGAGAAACAGAGCTATGTGGAGAGACTCAGGCGGCTCTTGCAGCGCTCTATCCTTTCCATGAAGGGAGCGAGGGCCAACTTCAGGAGTGGCATGAAGATTTTGCTGACAATGATCCCGAACATCGTCATGCCTCGCATCTTTTCGGTCTCCATCCCTCCAAACTGATCTTGCCCCGGCGGGATCCGGAGCTTGCAGCAGCCGTGAAGCGCACCCTCGAAATGCGCGGAGATGGCGGAACAGGGTGGGCAATGGCATGGAAAATCAACTTCCGGGCACGTCTTGAGGACGGCAACCATGCCTATAAAATGTTGAAGAACGGACTTAAATATGCCGACGCAACGGAAGTGGCGACAAAAGGGGGTGGCACATATGCGAATCTCTTTGACGCACATCCGCCATTTCAGATTGACGGTAATTTCGGTGGTACCGCCGGTATCACAGAGATGCTTCTCCAGAGTCATGGTGGAGAAATCTTCCTTCTTCCCGCGCTACCGGATGTGTGGAAAACAGGATCGGTCCGTGGTCTGAGAGCAAGAGGAGGCTTCATTGTCGACATGGATTGGAAAGATGGACGACTGACTCATTTGAAATTGCATTCCACACTTGGCGGTACGTGTCGTATCCGAAGCAGGGAGCCTCTTAAAGGAATGTTATCCAATGGCGAGAGGGTGAATAATCCCATGATGTTTGTGCCCGACTCTCCCGCTTTTATTTCCAATGAAAATGCGGCTGGGAAAAGGGGGACACTTAACCTTGAGAAAACTTACACGATAGATCTGACCACTGAAAAAGGGAAAACTTATGAATGGTAAGAAAAGATTTACGATTTTCTGTCTGCTTGCGCAGATTGTCACTCTGACACATGCTGCAGGAAATAATTGCCGGATAGAAGGTGACTCGCTTCTCGTCAGCACCGGCTCCACTTATAGATATACGGTGGATACTCCGGAAGGTGAGGGCTTGACTTCGACAGCACCGAAAGTAGGAGATATGCTGGACGCATTCTCGGGAGAAGGACATTTCCGTGTCGTGACATCGTCCGGAACTGAACGTGCGCGTAGTGAGGTCCCTGTTGAGGGTGACCGCTTGCAGAAACTTTCAGCTTCCGGAAGGATGATAAAAGAATATCCCGTGAGCGTAAGACGCGAGGCTTTGATGCCGGAACTCAGTCTCAGAAATCCATTGGCGAGAGTCGGTGTCTCATCCGATGTCGTTCTTGATTTCAAAGCCGGACAGCGTACGCCTAATTCTGTCGTAGAGATAACGGTGCCGGAGGGTATCGACATAACGCCCGATAATATCACTGTTGATGTGATAGGTCGCGGAGCTGTTGTCGGACGCAATCTTTCAAGTCAGTCCATAGGCAGGACGGGAACGCACTACTCTTATAATAAAGTTGGAGAGTGTAGGGTGACAAATATTCCCGGCGGGAGACTGCTTCGTCTGAGCGGTCTGGATCTCCGGCCTGATAACGGCACTGATGTCCGTGTGGTCATGAAAGGTGTCTGCCTTCCACAGGAGGGAGACTATGTGATAACCGGGCGTTACAGTGTAGCGGAGCCGGAAGAACTCGTAAGCCCTGTGGCGAAGGTGACATTAAAGGGTGTCAATACAATTGCTGACTTTGCACGCGAGCCTATGAGACGCGGTGGCTATCGGGACAATCAGGAATTCACATGGGCGGCGTTTTCGTGGACTCCTCTCTGTGATACGGACAAGATCGAGGTGCTTTGCTCTGTTGATAAAGGGAAGAACTGGCAGCCTGTTTCTACCATGAGGTTGGAAGCAGAGGATGGAAATCTTCTCATCAATAAACTCGCGCCTGACAGACTATATGCTTTCAAACTCCGTGTCAAAGATGGTAAGTCGAAAGGAGATTCGAATATCGCATGGTTCTATTCAGGACAGTTTGATCCGAAGAAATATGGAGCGAAGGGTGATGGAGTGACGGATGATACCGATGCTCTCAATACTCTTATCCAATATGCCGCTGATCTCGGGGGCGGAGTGATCCGCTTCGGCAAAGGGGAATTCCCTGTGCGCACACTTCACATGCGCAGCAATGTGTGGCTTCATGTTGACAGTGCAGCAGTCATAAAGGCTCTCCCAGGTGGTGACGCACCGGAGACAACCTGGTTCAGTGACCGCGGTTACCGGTCGGGTCTCTCGCCAACGGATCCCGGACCATATAAGGATCCTGAAAACTATCTGACGAAGCAGGACGTCGGTCACACTTTCTTCCATAATACCATGTTCCATGGCGAAAGGGTGGAGAATGTGAAGATAGTCGGCACGGGACGTATCACAGGTAACGGAAATCTCATCACCACCGATAAGGTAATGAATAACGAGCCTCATCGTCGCTCGGACAAGATGTTCACCTTCAAGCTCTGCAAGGATATCGAGATAGGAGGTATAGAGAGTGACCGCGACATGTGGTATGACGAGGAGAAGGATGAGCCATATTATATTGACGGTGAAAAAAAGATTTTCGGTGAGCCGGGAATGCTTCACATTGACCAGGGTGGACATTTTGTGCTTCTTGCAACAGGCACTGACGGTATATATGTTCATGACACATATTTCGGAAAACATGATGTATCCAATGCCCGCGATATATATGATTTCATGGGATGCAATGATGTGAGAGCCTATAATATCTATTCCAAAGTTTGTTCGGATGACATAGTCAAACCCGGTTCGGACTGTTCGCTCGGATTCACCCGCCCCGTCTCCAATTATCTCGTGCGTAACATTGTCGGTGATACCAACTGCAACTTATTCCAGATCGGGTCCGAGACCGCTGATGACATCAAGGATCTGTACATAGACAATATATATGTGCTCGGTGCCAATAAGGCCGGATTCTCGATTTCCACTAATGACGGGGCATGTATCTCCAACGTCTATCTGAATAGCGGAAAGACAGGACCGATACATTCTCGCTCAAAAATGAAGCGTACGCGTGCGCCATTCTTTATCTCTATCTCTAATCGTGGACGTGTGATAGGTGCCGACGTGAAAAAGTATTCTTTCGAGGAGAACGGTGGCAAGCGTGAAGAGCTTCTTGTCACAAATTCAAATATCGGGCGTGTGGAGAATATATTTATTAATGGTGTGGATATCTCGGAGGTTTATGGTGGATCCTCTTTCAAGAAAGAGCGCTGGAAACCGTATGACGGCACTCAGACAGAAGCATCGGCTATAATAGCAGGATTCAAGCTCCCTGACACAGAAGCTGTGGAAGGTGGACTCGACTTCACTCTTCCTGACGGGCGCCACACAGGTTATATCGAGAATATAGTGTTCAATGATGTGAATATGACGGTAAAGGGCGGTCATCCGGCTGCCGACGCTGATGCCGTTCCGCCGGAGATAGGTGTGGGCCGCTATAATGTGGTCGATATGAAAATCCAGCCCGCCTATGGCTATTGGTTCCGTCACGCCAGAAATGTCGGGATGAACGATTGTCGGATAGAGGCCGAGACCAAGGATGGTAGATATGCTGTTTATTTTGATGATGTTTTCGGAGCAAAAGTGATTGATCTGGAAGTAGCTCCCAATGAAAATCGCCGTGAACCTGTTGGAGTGGTCAGGAGTAAGAATATCGACTTGAATGTAGCCGGTCAATCCGAACCCCGTATGGCATGGGGTAAGAATCATCCCGTGGGAAAGGGGAGAGGTATCCATCCCGGACGTGTGGCATGGAGCCATGCTCCCGGTGCAGCACGCTGGATCCCCGGCGAAGGAAGATGGTATGAGGACAAGTGGAACAGTCAGGAAGCGACAGACGGAATGGTAGCCGATGTCCTCACGACTCTTACCGGAGAACTTTCACAAGCTGAGGCCTGGAACGCGCTGTTCAATGATTTCAACAAGCGTACCGGTCGCAAGAAAAGAGGGTACAAAAAGGGTGAGAAAATTGCTGTGAAGCTTAATCTCAATAATACCTTCGAATATGCTGACAACGAACAGATCAATGCCTCTCCCCATCTCACACTTTCTCTTCTCCGAAGCCTCGTGAACGAAGGAGGTGTACCTCAGGATGCCATTACTCTCTTTGATGCAAGCCGTTTCATGACCGATGCACTTTATAAAAAATGTCATGAAGAGTTTCCGAACGTACATTACGTAGATAATGAAGGAACCGAGGGTCGCGAGAAAGCAACATATACAGAAGATGCCATCACTTACAGCAGTGACAACGGTAAACTTGCCCGCGGACTGGCAAACTGTGTGATCGATGCAGACTATCTTATAAATGTTGCACTTCTGAAAGGACATGGAGGACAGGGCGTGACACTTTGTGCAAAAAATTGGTATGGTGCGACAGATATCAACCGAAACTTCCGCAAAAACCAGCACAACAATTTCAACCAGAGCCGCACCGGCCGTCCACGCTATATGACCTTCACAGACTACATGGGCCATAAGGATCTCGGAGGAAAAACCATGCTTTTCCTGATCGACGGTCTGTATGGATCAATGGATGTCAATGGTGCTCCCTCAGGGAAATGGAAGATGGCTCCATTCAACCGTGACTGGCCTTGCTCACTTTTCGGCTCTCAGGATGGGGTGGCCATTGATGCAGTTGGGATAGATTTCCTTTCATCCGAGTTTCCCGCGATGGCGGATGTGGACTATTGTGACATGTATCTCGTGGAGGCCGCTCTTGCCGGAAATCCTCCTTCCGGTACAACCTACGACCCTGAAGGAGACGGGACAGCACTGAAAAGTCTTGGTGTGCTCGAGCACTGGAACAACCCTTCCGATAAGCAGTACAGCCGTAATCTCGGAGAGAATGAAGGGATAGAATTGATCTATGTGAAAAGATAAAAGTACGGGAACCATCAGATTTTCAATAAAATATGATTTTGATATAAAAATTGAAACAAATGGAATAATAGTTTAAATCCATGTTGTATATTGATTTTATCTTTGCATTGTTAACACATGCCAAATCTAATAAAATCAATACAGCGTGAAAAAAACTACTAATACCGGAGCAGGTAATCTTTCCCTCGGAAGATTACATAGAATATACAG
Organism: uncultured Staphylococcus sp.; assembly: GCA_964581555.1. GTDB lineage: Bacteria > Bacteroidota > Bacteroidia > Bacteroidales > Muribaculaceae > Duncaniella. Next base: position 25,666 of record CAZOOY010000001.1, on the reverse strand, counting down.
GCATTTATCGTTGGCCGGAGTTCTGACCCTCGGCGCCTATTGGGCGCCGGGGTTTACTGTATCAGCTCAGCAGACCGACAAGGATGATCTTAACACCGATATGGGTTCTTTCGTCCCGACGGACCTCCCCAATTCTCCCATGGGTATAGCCCGCGGTATACACCCCGGACGAGTGGCGTGGGCTCACGACCCCAAAGCCGCAGCCTGGGACGGGGAGCATGGGCTCTACTCGGATGCCGACAATAACAGCCAGACCCGAGTGGATGATATGATGGAAGGTGTCATAATGTCTCTTACAACAGGCTCCACTCCCTCCGAAGCATGGGATCAGCTTTTCCGGACTTTCAATGAAAGGAAGGGAAAGGGTGCCGTCGGCTATAAGCCCGGAGAGAAGGTCGCCGTCAAGATCAATCTCAATGACAACGGAGGATCGAACATTATTGATGCGACTCCTCAGTCGGTCGTCGCACTTCTGCATCAGCTCGTTGATATCGTAGGGGTCCCTCAGGAGGATATAACCGTCTATGACGCGCAGCGACGCGGTATTTCTGCCGTCTACACTTATGTCGAGCCTCTGTATCCCAATGTGAATTATCAGAACTGGGGCGGGTTTGTCCCGGATGCGATCACATATTCAAGCGAGATCACCGATCCGGGTGCGCGTAGTCTTGCAAAGGCGGCTTACGACGCGGACTATATGATCAATATGGCTCTGATGAAGCGTCACTCACAGCCCACCGACAAGTGGAGCAACGGAGCCGGACAGACAGGAATCACGTGTACCGGTAAGAACCAGTTCGGGTCGATAGCCAATGTTCCGCCGCTGCACTATTCTATCCGTGACTGGTCAGGTAAAAGAGGTATGGGTACCTATAACTGTATCGTCGACCTTATGGCTCATGAGAAGTTAGGAGAAAACACTCTTGTGTATATTGTGGATGCAATGTATGTCAATCCCAAGCATAACGGCAAGGCCGTGAAATTCAAGCGTGCTCCTTTCAATGACGGCTGGACTTCAAGTTTCCTTGCATCCAATGACCCGGTTGCGATCGAGTCGGTCGTCCTTGATTTCATCTTTTCCGAGCTGCCTCTGACCGCAAATGCTGACAATTTTCTTCACGAAGCTGCAAATATCGGCAATCCACCTTCCGGAACAAGATATGTCAATGCCGGGTTGAAGAGTCTCGGAGTGCATGAGCATTGGAATAATCCGGATGACCGTCAGTATAGCCGTAATCTCGGCACCGGTGACGGTATCGAACTCTATCGCGTTCCCCTTGATGCTGATCGCCCGGCTGTTGAGTCATTCTATTCCGATCGTTATGTCATCAACAAGGGCGGTAAAGCGCAGATCAGTTGGGAGGCATCCAATGGGGAAGAGGTGAAACTAAATGGCAAGAAAGTTGCCGCTAAGGGCACCCTCACTGTCAGTCCCTCGCGCACTACCTCGTATTCCCTTGAAGTGAAAGGAAAAGATGGGAAGCAGGCTCGTCAGGATATGGTAGTCAAGGTCGTAAATGATGTGAATAATTACACTCCCTCGCAGGCTGTGACTGAGGGCACATTTATCATCAATGAGAACGGCCATCTGGCCCTTTCGGGTGAACGGAGCAAGGCCCGCAATCTTGCAACCTGGACGGTTGAAGTGCCCGAGAGCGGCACTTATCTCCTGAAGACGGTCTACACAGGCAGTGATCCCGCTCCCGCTTTTATTTTCATCAATGGAGAGAAAGCTACCGAGAATTATGGTTGGCTGACTTCGATCGGTAACACTCCCCGTGAATACTATTTCCCCGTAAATCTCAAGAAAGGAAAATCTCAGCTCCAGATGGAGATGCCCGGGCGCCGAGGTAACCGCATCCACAGCATAGGACTTGTCAAGGAGGTAAAATAATAACGGATAAAGGATATGAAAAAGATATTTCTGAGTTTACTTTCCCTTCTGCTTTCTGCCGGTTTGAGTCTCGATGCCGCCACATTTAATGTCAGAAAATATGGGGCCAAAGGTGATGGCAAGCGCCTCGACACTTCTGCTATCCAGAAGGCTATTGATGCATGTACTGCCGCAGGTGGCGGACAGGTGATTGTGCCGGCAGGCACATATCTCTCGGCAACCATAGAGTTGAAAAATAATGTGGATTTCCATCTTGAAGAGGGTGCTACGATCCTCGGCACCACTGACTATAAGGCTTACCGTAATCTGGATCCTTTCACAGAAGGTCTCGGTATTGACGTAGGTACCGCACTCCTTGTGGCTGTCGATGCCAAGAATGTTTCTATCACGGGCCGGGGTGTCATTGACGGACAGGGACGCGCCCTGAAGGAGCGCCACATTAAGGAAGATACCCGCCCTGAAGGGAAACGATGGGGCATGCGCCCTTTCCTTTTGCGGTGGGTGAGATGTGAAGGAGTCAATGTCAAAAACGTGACGCTAAAGTTTGCCGGAGCATGGACTTCCCACTATTTCCGATGCAATGACGTGACTATCGACAGCATCACTATCCGAAGTTTCGGTGTAGCCCACAATGATGGAATAAACATTGATGGCTGCAAGCACGTCCGCATAAGCAACTGTGATATCGTGAGCGGTGACGACGCCCTCTGTTTCAAGACCACATCTTCAAAGGCCGGATGTGACGATATTATCGTCACGAATATGCGACTTAAATCAAATCAGGCCGGGATCAAGATGGGCACCGAGTCAATGGCGCCGTTCGAGAACATCAAGATCTCCAATTGTCATATCTACGAGACCAGAAATGGCGGCATAAAGCTTTTTTCGGTTGATGGTGCCCATCTTCGCAATGTGGAGATAAGTGATATTACCATGAGCGAGGTACGCACTCCGATGCTTTTTCGCCTGGGATCTCGTCTGAGTGTGTTCCGCAAGAACGAGGATGAGAAACAACCTATCGGAACATTCGAGAATGTTATCGTTCGCAACGTGATGGCTGTGGCGGCTGATAAGGCACAGCTCGATCCTCCTTCGGGGATTCTTATAACAGGTATACCGGGACATTATATTACTAATTTAACTCTCGAAAATATCCACATCCGTCTGCTTGGTGGCGGCACTCCCGAGGATGCGCTCAGTAAGGTACCGGAAGCGGAGGACGCCTATCCCGAAGTCTCGACTTTCGCTCCCAAGATTCCTGCATACGGAGTATGGGCCCGTCACGTCCGCGGACTTAAACTGAAGAATGTTACTTTTGAGCTCAAGACTCCCGATGCCCGTCCGGAAATCATATGTGAGGATGGCGATATGTCGATATATAAATAAAAAATTGTAATGACTGATAATCTTAAAATAAAGACTGCGGGTGTCATCCTCTGTCTGTCGATGTTTGCCATGGCAGCAATCGGTGGAGAAGCCCGGAAGCTCACTGCGCTTTCACCCGACGGCCGGGTAAAGTTCGTCACTGATATCAATCCCGACGGAGATCTTTCATATAGCGTCTACCACGACGGCATAACAATGATTAACCCCTCACGGCTCGGACTGGAGCGACGCGGAGTCGATCTCGGAAGGAATGTGAAACTGGAAAAGAGTTCCCGTAAGTCAATCGATACGCCTTACCGTCTGCATTCCGGCAAGCGACTCGGCGGTCGTGACAGATGTGAGGAAGTAGTCTATACGTTCCGTGCAGGAGATGGATCATTGTTTGACCTCATCGTGAGGACTTATGACGACGGAGCGGCTTTCCGCTACAAACTGTATGGCGACTCCGGTATAAATGATACGATCAATGCCGAATTCACTGAATTTTCAGTTCCCGCCGACGGGAGAGCCTGGATTCATCCCTACGACTGGAATGACCGTCATAAGCCAAGCTACGAACAGTATAGCCAAAATAATATAAAGGTTAATTCCCTTCCCGGTCATGACAGAGGATGGGCTTACCCGATGTTGTTTCAGACAGCCGATTCCACGCGATGGATGATGGTGACCGAAGCTTATCTTGACGGGTCGTATCCCGCCACTCATGTCGATAATTCAGGTGAAGGCGGATGCTACCGTATCCGTTTCCCGGAGGCCGACGAGCCCGTAATTCCTGATGACCCTCGTCCTGTATCGTCCTATCCCTGGTTGACTCCCTGGCGTGTGGTGGTTGTGGGAGATGAACTCAACGACATATTCTCCACTCAGATAGTACAGTCTCTTAATCCTCCCTCGGTGATCGAGGATGAGAGCTGGATCAAGGCCGGACGCTCGGCTTGGAGCTGGTGGTATGACGGATGGTCAGCCACACGATATGCCGACCAGATAAAATATGTCGACTTTTGCCTGGATATGGGCTGGGAATATTCGCTGATAGATGCCGGTTGGGAAAATATGGACGGCCGGGGAGTGGAAGGCGTTGTCGAGTATGCCAATAAGAATGGCGTAGGTATCTGGCTATGGTATCATTCGGGATCCGGCCAGGGTGCGGAAGCCAAGGTGCAGAATCGCATCATGTCCGATCCAGCTCGCCGGCGGGCGGAGATGGAACGTATCAGCCGGATGGGAGTGAAAGGTATAAAAGTGGATTTCTTCGACACTGACAAGCAGGCAATAATTGCCCTCTATCCTGAGATCCTGAAGGATGCCGCGGAATATGGACTTATGGTTGACTTTCATGGCGCTACACTGCCGCGAGGTTTCGAGAGAACATATCCAAATCTCATGACCACTGAAGCCATTCGTGGCGCAGAAACACTCGGCCAGCCTGCCCGATGTGCCCGTGCCGCCGAGCATAATGCCACCGTGCCGTTCACCCGTAATGTCGTCGGATCCATGGACTATACTCCCGTGACATTCTCCGACAAGATACGTCAGGGAGTCCCGGCGGCACGTCAGACTTCCGTGGCCCACCAGCTTGCACTTGCTGTAGTTTTCGAATCAGGTTTCCAGTGTTTTGCTGACCGTGCGGAGGCCTACCTCGGATTGCCGGAAGGACCGAAGAATTTTCTTAAGGAGATCCCCGCCGCTTGGGATGAGAGCAGGCTGCTTGCAGGTTATCCTTCGGATTATGCGGTGATATGCCGTCGCAAGGGTGACAAGTGGTATCTTGGAGGTATCAACGGACGAAATGTCGAGCGTGTGATCACTTTTTCCCTTCCGCCTGAATGTATCGGGAAGAGTTTCACACTCATCACTGACGGAGAAGACGCAGATACCTTCGGGGAGAAAAAGATAAATCGGACGGATGGCCTCGTGAGCGTGAAACTCCTTGGTAACGGCGGCTTTGCAGCGGTCATTGAGTAACAATATTAAAATGATGTCATTATGAATATTAAGAAAATATATGTTCTACTCCTCTGCTCATTCGCACTCTTTACGGTTTCGGCCGGAATCAAATGGACAGAGGTAGAACCGGGAGTGTGGAAAGGAATAATCGGTACACCTGAGGATTATTCACTCCTGTCAGTGGCCGGATGCACTCCGGCGAGTGAAGGTTTCAACCGCCTACCCTCGGTAACACTTCCGGCGCTTGCCGACAGGATTACCGGACAGATCCGTGACGGTAAGACAAACATAAGCATCCCTCTTGTTAAGGGGGAACAACTCTACGGTTTCGGTCTCAATTTCCAGAGTGTCCACCAGCGGGGTAAGATCCTCAACCTCCACGTGGATCATTATGGGGGGAAGGATAACGGTCGTACCCATGCTCCGGTTCCCTTCTATGTCTCAAGCGACGGTTACGGTGTCTTCATCAACTCCGCCCGTTATCTCACCGTTTATGCCGGATCAGGTTCCCGAAAGGATAGTCCGGAGGCACCGGTTGCGAAGGATAGGAATACGGATAAGACTTGGTCAGCCAGACCCTATTCTGATGCGGTTTCAATCATCGTCCCGGCTCCCGGAGCTGAGATCTATCTGTTTGCCGGCCCGACGCCGATGGATGTGGTCCGTCGTTATAATCTCTTCTGCGGTGGAGGTACACTTCCTCCCCGCTGGGGACTCGGATTCACTCAGCGTACCCAGAAACTCTATGACGCCGAGCAGGTGGAACGTGAAGCCGATGAGTTTGAGCGTATGGGGTATCCTCTTGATTTCATTGGCCTTGAGCCCGGTTGGCAAAGCAAGGCTTATCCCTGTAGCTTTGAGTGGGACAAGACCCGTTTCCCTGATCCGGAGGGTTTTGTCTCCAAAATGCTTGACAAGAATGTCCGCATAAACCTATGGACCAATCCTTACGTTTCGCCTGAGTCCGGTATTTATAAAAGTATGTATCCCCACAGTGGTTCTCACACGGTCTGGTGTGGAATCGTCCCTGACTTTGCGGATCCCGAAGCTGAAAAATTATGGAAGGACAAGCTGGAAAAGGAGCATCTTAATCTCGGGGTCAGCGGATACAAGATCGATGAGGTTGACGGATACGATTTCTACATATGGCCCGATGTCGCGGAGTTTCCTTCGGGAGTGTCGGCCGAACAGATGCGACAGACCTACGGACTGTGGGTGCAGCGCACGACAGACGATCTTTTCAGAAAACGCAATAACCGTACCTTCGGGCTTGTGCGTGCCTCCAATGCAGGAGCCAATTCGATGCCTTACGTACTTTACAATGATTATTACAGTCACAAGGATTTCATCACGGCTCTGATTAATTCAGGATTCAGCGGTGTGCTCTGGACTCCCGAAGTGAGAGGATCAAAGACAGCCGAAGAGTGGCTGCGGCGTTTCCAGTCAGTTGTATTTTCGCCGATGGCTATGATCAATGCCTGGGCAAGCGGAACAAAACCTTGGTCGTTTCCCGAGGTTGCCGATCAGGTCAAGGAATACGCCATGTTGAGAATGCAGATGATGCCTTACTGGTACACTGAATTTGCACGCTATCATTTTGACGGAATACCTCCATTCCGTGCCATGAATCTCGAACCCGGTTTCAGTCCGGAGAGCGGTGTCGTGACAGAGCTTAAGGAGAAGAATCTTGAGGATAATCCTTATCTTGAGGCCGTGACCAAGGAGATAAAAGATCAATATATGGCAGGTGAGTACCTCCTTGTTGCGCCAATGTTTGCGGGCGAGACATCCCGCAAGGTTATTCTCCCCAAAGGGGATTGGTTTGACTTCTACACCGGTGAATATGCCGGTAACGGTGAGACGATCGAAGTAACTCCGGGTCTTGACCGCATCCCGGTCTATGTAAAGGATGGTGGCATTATTCCGATGATGGAGCCGCGTCTCCATGCCCCTTCACCCGGAGAAAAGACAGACCTTGAGATCAGACACTACGGAAACGCCGATGGCGCTTATCGTCTTTATGATGATGATGGAGTGAGCTATGATTACGAGAAGGGCGCATACTCCTGGCGTGATATAAAGGTGGAGCGTCAGAAGAACGGTAAACTTAAAGGTACAATCTCTAAGCCTGAAAAAGGGAAGCCTAACTCCATCGGAAATGTAACTTGGAAATTCATGACACAGAATTAAAATACTTCTAATATAATGTTTAAGCCAATCACTATCTTCCATACTTTGATTGTAACCGCATTTCTTCTTCCTGCCTCACTTTCGGGCGCTGAGAAGATAGAAATGGTTGCAGATAATCTCAAGCTCACTCTTCTCGCGGGGGATGACGGTCGCCTCTATCAGCTCGGATTCGGCGATGCTTCCGAAGAAATTGCTATTCCCGAAAAGGAATTACCTCGCGAGATGGAGTTCGTGCCGGCCTATGGTAACGGTGTCATCACAGAGCCCGCGATTCAGGCCACACATACCGACGGAAATACTTCGACCGATCTTCGTTATGTGAGCCATCGCTGCGATACGATCTCATCGGACGTGACACATACCGTGATCTCACTGAAAGATCCGGCTTACAATTTCTTCGTCGATGTCAACGTGAAGTGCTATAACAATTCAGGCATGATGGAGATCTGGAATGATATCCGCCATGATGAGCGAGGTGGCAAAGTGACCCTTTATCGTTATGCCTCGGCGTCGCCGCTATTGAAGTCCAACGAATATTGGTTGACCCAGTTTAACGGAAAGTACAAGCGTGAAGCAACTCTGGAGGAAGAGCGCCTCGGTGAAGGAATCAAGATCCTCGACTCAAAACTTGGCGTCCGAGCCACTCAATATCGCATCCCTTCATTCATTGTCTCATACGGTCAACCTGCTTCCGAGAAAGACGGAGAGGTGTTTGCCGGCTCACTCAGGTGGTCAGGAAGTTATCAGCTCGCTTTCGATATGGATTGGAATAAAAATCTTCGTGTGCTGACCGGCATCAATCCACTCGGATCGCAACTTTATCTTGAGAGAGGTGAAAAGTTTGAGACCCCGGCCATTCTCTATACCTATAGTAAGAACGGAAAGGGAGAGGCGAGCCGTCGGTTCCACCGTTGGGCCAATGAGTATGCGGTTCGTGATGCCGATAAACTTCGTCCTGTCCTTCTCAACAACTGGGAGGCGACCCACTGCGACTTTGACGAAGAGCGACTTGTAGGACTCTTTGACGGAGCCAAAGAGATAGGTGCCGAGCTTTTCCTGCTTGACGACGGATGGTTTGGCAACGGCGAGTTTTCACGTGATGATGACAAGCATGGTCTCGGCGACTGGGAAGTATCCACCAAGAAACTCCCCCGCGGCCTCTCTTATCTCGCCGATCAGGCCGCTAAACGTAAGATCGGTTTCGGTATCTGGCTTGAACCTGAGATGGTGAACCCTAAGAGCGCACTTTATCAGAAACACCCCGAATGGATCATCACCCAGCAGAAACGTGACCCCATCCTGGGCCGTCACCAGGAGATCCTTGATCTCACACGTCCCGAGGTCCAGACTTACGAGTGGGAAGTAATTCACAACACTCTCGGACCCAATCCCGGTGTGGGTTATGTGAAATGGGACTGCAACCGTTACGTGACACAACCCGGATCCCAATATCTTCCGGCCAATGAGCAGAGCCATCTTCTCGTGGACTACAACAAGGCGCTTTACCGTCTGATGGATCGTTTTGCTACCGGCTATCCCAATGTGATGGCGATGCTCTGCGCCGGTGGCGGCGGACGTGCTGATTATGGTGCGATGCCTTATTTTCATTCTTTCTGGCCGAGTGACAATACCGACCCTCTCGGGCGTATCAAAATTCAGTGGGGATTCGGGCATTTCTTCCCCGGCACCACAATGGCGGCTCATGTGACAAGAATGGGTAAACGTCACTTGAAACTTGCGATAGACGTTGCACTCAGCGGGGCATTCGGAATCGATCTCGCACTTGACAAGGCTACCCCCGAGGAACGTCGTCAGTTGGCACGTGGTGTGAAATTATATAAGGACAAGATCCGTGATCTCGTGATGGCAGGGGAACTTTATCGTCTCGTCTCGCCCTATGAGAATCCAATGGCTGCGATGAGCTACATTGCTAAAGATAAGAATAGAGGTGTTGTCTATCTCTTCCAGACCGAGGATGGAAACGTGCCTAATGTCAAGCTTGATGGTCTGGATCCCGACAGACTGTATTCCCTCAGCGAAGTCAACCTCGAGGAAGGGGCAACTCCCCGGTTCAAAAATGCTGTTTTCTCTGGTCGTGAGCTCATGGAAAACGGTATCTCGAATCCCCTTTCCACCCAGTTTGACAGCGCTGTCCTTCTTCTCGAATCAAAATAATCAATTTCTGAAGAATGAAAAAACTAATTATATTGATAGGTGCGATGCTGCTAAGCGGCAGCATTCTCGCAGCTTCTCCTCAGTCAGAAGGTCTCGATACTCTAAAAAAGTATATCCTGACTCCGGCACCTCCTGCGACTCCACGCATCAATGGAGCCAAAGTGTTCGGTGTGCGTCCCGGTTCCCAATTCCTTTTCACAGTTGCTGCCACCGGTGACCGACCCATGACCTTTGGGGCTGAAAATCTTCCCTCAGGACTCAAGCTCGATCCGCAGTCCGGACGCATTACGGGAAAAATCGAAAAGGAGGGAGAATATAATGTGACACTTGTTGCAAAAAATCGGTTGGGCGAGACGAAACGAGACTTCCGCATCATAGTGGGTGATCGCATAGCCCTCACACCTCCCATGGGATGGAATAGCTGGAACTGTTGGGGCGATGCCGTGAGTCAGGAGAAGGTGCTCAGCTCAGCCAAAGCGATGGTTGAAAAAGGCCTTATCAATCATGGCTGGCAATACATCAATATTGATGACGGATGGCAGGGACTGCGAGGCGGTGACCACCACGCTGTAATGACCAACGCAAAGTTTCCCGATATGAAAGGACTCGCTGACGAGATTCATGACATGGGACTAAAGATCGGGATTTATTCCGGTCCTTGGGTGGGAACGTATGCAGGTCATCTTGGATCTTATTGTGACAATGCGGACGGCATCTACGACTGGGTGGCAAAATATGCTAATGAAAATTACCGATATGTGGATCCAACCAAGGAAACAAAGCACGGTGTCAACTATCATCATGGGAAATATTCCTTTGTCAGGAATGATGTTGCCCAGTGGATGGAGTGGGGGATAGACTACCTGAAATACGACTGGAATCCCAATGATTACTATCACGTCAAGGAGATGCATGATGCTCTCCGAGCTTATCCAAGGGATGTGGTCTACAGTCTGTCAAACAGCGCTCCCTACGGGGATGCCCCGATGTTTGAGGAGATGGCAAATTGCTGGCGTACCACGGGGGATATCCGTGATACGTGGGAACGTATGAGTTCACTTGGTTTCGGTCAGACAAAGTGGGCACCTTACTGGGGACCCGGTCACTGGCCTGATCCTGACATGCTTGTGGTCGGAATGGTCGGTTGGGGTCCGAAGCTCCACTACACCCGCCTTACTCCCGATGAACAGTATACTCACATCAGTCTGTGGGCTCTTCTGTCGGCTCCTCTTCTTATAGGTTGTGACATGGCACAGCTCGATGACTTCACCCTCAGTCTGCTTACCAATGATGAGGTCATAGATATCAACCAGGACATTCTCGGGAAACCTGCGATGGTAGTCTCACAGAAAGGTGATGTGACCATTTATGCCAAGCCTCTTGAAGATGGCTCGATGGCTGTGGGACTTTTCAATCTCGGGGATAGTCCGACAAATGCTACCGTCACGTGGAAGACCGTGGGCCTACGGGGCGAGCAGACTGTCCGCGATCTTTGGCGACAGCAGGATGTGGCCAAGTCCGATCAGGAGTTCTCGACTGATCTTCCGGCTCACGGTGTCCGCCTCATCAAACTCTATCCGGGTAATAGCCGTCTGCAAGCCACATCCGGTCGATGAAAAATCAAATTCAAAAAAATAAAAATCTATACTAATGATAAAGAACTTCATCACAACGGCACTCCTTCTTTGCACACTGAGCATCGGAGTCGCCAATGCCACCGATCGCTGGAGCATAGGCAAAGACGGTGATATCACATGGACTGTCAAACCGGGTGACAAGGCTCACTCCGATCATATTGAGATGAGCGGCCAGCAGATGTCGGTCGTACTCCGCTATGGGGTGGATGACAAAGGTGCATTCCATCTCAACCGCAGTCTGGTCTTCCCGATGCTCCGCATGAAGCCCAACAAGACCCAGAACAATCTGAAACAGCGTTTTGACGTAAATATCCCTGCCCTAATAACAATAGACGATCTTAATCTTGCCGATGAAAAGGTGAAGTCGATCAACTTTGACGGAACCATGACGGTGGAGAGCTCATTCAGTCACACTTACCGCAGGAAGAAGATCGAAGACGCGGTCACATTGAAGCGCGTGCTTTATCCCTCGCCCAACGGTGCATTCTATTGTGAGGAATATAGCTTCACAAACAATATGCAGCAGCCCATCACATTCCGAGTCCCTGAGTGGAATGTGAAATATGTCACACCGGAGGAGGCAGGAGTCTACGGCTCATATACAGTCGAGGCCTCCCTCTCGAAGAACGGAGTGTTTGAAGTGAAACCCGGTGAGACTTTTGATATCAATGTAATTTATTCCGGACGCAAGTCAGGAGATCCTGTCGGTCGCCGTCCCAATCTGGACGCCCAGCGTGATGGCAGGAAGGCACTCATAAAGGAGTGGAAGAATAATCTCATTCTTGAGACTCCCGACTCGGTGCTCAACACCATGTTCTCTTTTGCGAAACTCCGTGGCGCGGAGAGTATCTACAATACCAAGGGCGGTCTCATGCATGGTCCCGGTGGCGAGGCTTACTATGCTGCCGTGTGGGCCAACGATCAGGCCGAGTATATCTGTCCGTTCTTCCCTTATCTCGGTTATGAGATCGGCAATCAGTCTTCGCTCAATTGCTATCGTCACTTCGCCCGTTATATGAACGATGATTATAACCCGATCCCAAGTTCAATTATCTCGGAAGGAGTGAGCTTCTGGCATGGAGCAAAGGATCGTGGAGACGGTGCGATGATAGCCTACGGAGCTTCCCGCTATGCACTTGCACGGGCTGACAAAGAGGAAGCCCGCGAACTCTGGCCACTGATTGAATGGTGTCTCGAATACTGCAGACGTAAACTCACTCCCGCAGGTGTGGTGGCTTCCGATTCAGATGAGCTTGAGAACCGTTTCCCCTCCGGCGACGCCAATCTCGCAACTTCATGTCTCTATTATGACGCGCTTATATCCGCCTCTTATCTCGGGAAAGAACTCGGAGTGTCCCGCAAACAACTTGACGGCTATAGGAAGCAGGCTGCCGAACTCCGTAAAGCAATTGAAAATCACTTCGGTTACGAGATAGAGGGCTACCACAGTTACCGCTATTATGAGGGAAACGATGTGCTCCGGTCATGGATATGCATACCCCTCACGATGGGAATCTTTGACCGCGCAAAGGGTACGATTGATGCTCTCTTCTCACCGCGTCTCTGGACCAACGACGGATGCCTCACTCAGGCCGGGACCGAGACATTCTGGGATCGCTCCACGCTTTATGCGCTTCGTGGCACTCTTGCAGCCGGAGAGGTCGAGAAAGGGATGGATTTCCTCAAGCAGTACTCACGCCATCGTCTTTTGGGCGACCATGTCCCTTATGCCATCGAAGCGTGGCCGGAAGGAGACCAGCGACATCTTTCGGCTGAAAGCGGACTTTACTGCCGCATCTTCACCGAGGGCCTTTTCGGGATCCGTCCAACAGGTTTCTCAAGTTTCGATCTCACTCCGCGCCTCCCGAAGGACTGGGATTACGCCAATCTCCGCAATATCCGTGCATTTGGTGACGATTTCGATATCGACGTGACCCGCGCCGGTGCAGACAAACTTGATGTTAAAATCGTGCGTGACGATAAGACCTTGATCCATAAGAAAGTCAAGGAAGGGGAAACATTGAAGATTTCTCTTCCCAAGAAATAAATCTTATAGTATTTGGTGAAATTCTGAAATATGGGCCGGGTAATTCCGGCCTATTTTTGTATCCGTAAAGTCCAATACCGGAAACACAGATGAAGAAAACCACTATCGCATATCTCATCATGATTTTCCTCCCGCTCTCTCATTCTCTTTTGATGGCGGCCGGGGAAAGAAATGAGACGATCGAGAAACTTAAAGCCAATTATCGAGAGATTCTCATTCACTCCGCCTGCGAGGCGGACTCGCTCACGGCAGGGCTCATGACTATTGAGCCTGAGAAGGAGATGTCTGATCAAGTGGTGATAGAATTGCACGAGCGTTATCCCTTCGATCTTGAAAAAATCTCCGGTTATATCTCCCGCATGAACCCTGACGGATCCTGGAGCGACATAAACTATGCCGATACTAAACGCTCGGGGTGGGAGCCCAAGCAGCATGCGGACCGTGTGCTTGAAATGGTAAAGGTCTACCGTACGCCCGGGACATGCCTTTATGGGTCTAATGATCTTGACGAAAAGATTCATCGAGCTCTCGGCTATTGGTTCACGGCCAAACCCAAGTGTCTCAACTGGTGGCAAAATGAGATAGGTGTCCCTAAGACTCTTGGGCCGGCATGTCTGCTCATAGAGGATGAACTTTCTCCTGCCGAGCATGAGGGAATTATAGAAGTGGTTTCTGCTGCGAGAATCAAAATGACCGGGCAAAACAAGGTCTGGCTTGCGGGAAACGTCTTGATCCGCGGACTTCTCCAGACTGATCCTGCTCTCGTGAAGATGGCACGTGATACTATCGTCTCGGAGATATGTGTTGGTAGGGCCGAAGGTATAAAAAACGACTGGAGTTTCCATCAGCACGGTCCTCAGCAACAGTTCGGTAATTACGGTCTTGCTTTCCTTACGGGTATGGGATTCTATTACCGGCTATTCAAGGGAACACCCTATTGCTTTGACGAGGAACATGAAAGGATCCTGCGCACATTTATCAATGAGGGTTATAAATGGACCATCTGGAACCGTCACATGGACGTGAGCGCACTTGGACGCCAGCTTTTCCATCATGCCCAGCTTCATAAAGCTTATGCTCTTGCCTTTACGGCGGAGGAGTTTGGAATAAACGGTTTTCCCATGCATGGAAATCCGCTTGTCGGTCATAAGCATTTTGACGAGTCGGACTATACAATACATCGTGCTCCATCCTGGATGGCATCGGTGAAAATGTCTTCAAGCCGTGTGATCGGGACGGAGGTTGTCAATGAGGACAATCATCTCGGATATTATCTCGGTGACGGAGCCACATATTATTATGTGCGTGGTGATGAATACCGTGATGTTTTCCCTTTTCTTGACTGGAGAAAAATTCCCGGGGTCACTGCCTATGAAGATGATGCACCCATTCCCAATATCAGACAAAACAAGTCGCGTAACCGCAGCGGGCTTGTCGGTGGACTTGAAAGAGATTCTCACGGGATGAGTGCGATGTGCTTTGACCGTGACAGCCTGCGGGCGAGGAAAGCGTGGCTCATAACGGATGAATTCGTGATGTGTCTTGGTGGCGCTCTTAATTCCGACAGCCTCCGCAATGTGACTACATCCATCGATACACGTATGAAACGCGGGGCGCTCTCCCTCCTCGACGAAAACGGGGAATGGCGCGAGGTAGTGGGGAAGGAATGCAAGTCATCCGGACTGACTCGTCTATATCATGACAGTGTCGGTTACATCATCAGCCCTACCGCTCCGGTCCTTTTTGAGAGCGGACATCGCTGCGGGAGCTGGAGCACATTCATGAAGATGTATCGACCTGTCGCAGTTGAGGGGGATGTTGTTTCGCTGCATCTTTCTCACGGAATAGCACCCAAAGACGCCTCCTATCTTTATTTCGTGCTCCCTTCCACAACGCCCAAAGCGGTGAGCGCATTTTCAATTGACGAGCATGTAAAGATCCATCGAAATGACTCGGTGGCTCAGATTGTGGAGTTGAAAGGAGTTGTTGAACCTGAGATTTGGGCTGCCGTATACGAGCCACTCGCTTTTGAAATCGATGGCATGACTTTTACCCCATCAGCCTCCGGTATCTATTGTCTCGGTCGCAAAGGTTCTGAATTAGTGATTAAAGATTCAAAGAGTTTCAAAATATGAAAGGCAATGTTATATCTTTTGCCGTCGGGTTGTCCTTGTTGACAGTTGCGTGCGGAGAAAAAGAGAAAAAAGATGTGATAAAGGGAAGTTCACTTTTTATGGAACTTCCGGAGTCTTGTCCAACTCCTGACGGAATGGCAGTTGATCCGGATGGAAACCTAATCCTCGCGTGTCCGAATTTTGCCGATCCTTCCCGTCCGGCTTGTCTGATGAAGATTGACAGTCTCGGGAACATCTCAAAATGGTTGAATGTTCCGGTACTCGAGGAGACCGGCCACGCCTGTCCGATGGGTATCGCTTTCAATGACCGAGGTGAACTCTACATCTGTGACAATCAGGGCTGGGCGGGTGCCGATGGCACATTGAATAAAGGTCGATTACTAAAACTTGTGTTTGATAAGGAAGGACAACTTCTTAGAACTGTGACGGTTGCCTCCGGAATGGAACACCCTAATGGTGTGAGGGTGAGGGACGGCTATATTTATGTGACGCAAAGTATCCTTTCACCCCTCTCGAGTTCGGATAAAACTGTAAGCGGTGTCTATCGTTTCAGCGAAGGCGAAGAGAATATCACAGTTAAAAATGATACCTCCGATGCCAATCTTCTTCTCACTGTCGTGACGGTAAATCCCGAAGTGAGATACGGCATTGACGGAATTGATTTCGATAAGGAGGGGAACATGTATCTTGGGAACTTCGGAGATGCATCTATTGTCAAGGTGACATTCGATGGCGAGGGTGGCGTTCCTTCTCAGAGTGTTTGGGCCTGCGATACCACTCAGATGAAGAGTGTCGACGGGATCTGTTTCGATCCTTCCGACGGAAACCTGTATGTGGCGGATTTTTCCGCCAATGCTTTGGCTCGTGTCACTCCCGATGGAGTCATCACCCGTATAGCTCAGAGTCCTGACTGCGATGGAAGTGACGGTGGGCTTGACCAGCCGGGTGAACCCATAATATGGCGCGGACGTCTCATCGTGTCATGTTTTGATGCCGTCACCGGACCGGATAAGATCAACACCGGACATGATCGGCCGTTTACACTTGCTGAAATAATCATAAGTAAAAACCAATAAACAATATCCAATTATCATGAAGTTTAGATTTTTCACTCTCACCTTGCTTATAGCCGGATTTCTGTCCGTAGGGCAGGCCGCAGCCAAGGTGACGCAGCTGACCGACTTTCCGCCGGAAGCTGATCCGAAGGATGTAGGCACGAGGATCGTAAACAAATTCCTCGCTACTCCTCACACCCGTTTTGGAAATCCCAGGGCCGACAAGGCGCCCAATTACATCACCTATCCGGATGCATGTGCGTGGCTCGGCGCACTCTGGTTTGCTAAAGCTACTCATCAGCCGGATCTCACAGCCGGGCTGGTGAAACGTTTCGAACCGCTCTTTGACTCCGAGAAGCATCTCCTCCCCAAAATGAACCACGTGGACCACAATGTAGTCGGTGCCGTCCCTCTCGAAATTTATATGCAGTGTGGCGGAGACCGCTATCGTGAACTTGGCATGAAGTACGCCGATACGCAGTGGGAAGTGCCTGAGGATGCCAAACCTGTGCAGAAGGCCAATGCCGACAAGGGTTATTCATGGCAGACACGTGTGTGGATCGACGATATGTTCATGATTACCACCATACAGTCTCAGGCTTATAAAACCACAGGCGACAGGAAGTATATCGACCGAGCCGCCAATGAGATGGCGATGTATCTCGATTCCATCCAGTGTCCCAACGGTCTTTTCTATCATTCTCCCGATGCTCCTTTTTTCTGGGCGCGAGGCAATGGATGGATGGCCGCCGGAATGGCTGAACTTCTCTCGATTCTTCCTAAAGATAATCCCAACTATAATAAAATCATGGATGGCTACCGGACCATGATGGCTACTCTGAAAAAGTATCAGGGTAAAGAGGGCCTTTGGCACCAGCTCATTGACGGCCCCGATACCTGGAACGAGACTTCAGGTACAGCAATGTTTACCTATGCCATGATTACAGGTGTAAAAAACGGCTGGCTTGATGAGCAGGAGTACGCACCTGTGGCACGAAAAGGGTGGCTCGGTCTTGTGAGCCGTATCAATGCCGATGATGAGGTTGAGGATGTCTGTGAAGGTACTAATGTGAAGAACGATCGTGACCACTACGTGAACCGCAAGCACATCACAGGTGACCTTCACGCTCATGCACCTCTCCTCTGGTGTGCAACCGAACTTGTTACGATGGACTGAGAATTAAATATGTTTATGAATCTCTTGAATTTTAGAAAGACGGCTTTTTGCGGGATGCTTTTTCTCTCGGCTATGTCAGTTTCGGCAAGGGAATATCGCTTTTCTCCGAATGAGACGCAGGAGATGAAGACTCTGCTGGCGAGCGGAGATCTCCGGCCCGGAGACCGAGTGACTCTGAGTGACGGAGTCTACAATCTGGGCGATGTAGATTTCTTTGCCGAAGGTACAAGGAATGACACCATTTCTCTCCGTGCCGAGAATCCCGGGGGAGCGGTGGTCTCAGGCCCTTTGAAAATGAGAATCTACGGATCTTACCTCAAGATCGACGGATTATTTTTTAATAAAGCATGGGCATCAGGCTTCTCCATGATTGAGTTCCGAAAGGATAAAGGTCTACATGCTAATCATTGCCGACTCACCAACTGCGTGATCGACGACTGCAATGATCCGGACAAGAGCGAAGCTCCCGCACCCAAAGGACAGCTCCCGATGTCGGTGGCCGAATACTGGGTGGGACTCTACGGGGAGAATCACCGTGTGGATCACTGCTATTTCGCCAATAAGCGCATCGGTGGTCTGGTACTTCAGTTATGGCTTGATGAAAACAGTCATATCAATAATCATCAGATTGACCACAATCTCTTCGGTTTTCGCAAGCCTTATGGAGGAAATGGAGCCGAGATAATCCGTGTGGGTCACTCCTGGTCATCCCAGCTTGAGTCTCACGCCATCATCGAGAACAATGTTTTCCTTCATTGCGACGGTGAAAACGAGATCATCTCCGTAAAGTCATGCAACAACGTGCTCCGGCGCAATCTTTTCTTTGAGTCTCGCGGAGCTCTCGTCTGCCGTCACGGTCACTACAATGTAGTGGAGGGAAATACATTTGTGGGCAATAACCTCGCCGGTACATGCGGTGTCCGCATCATCAATCAGGGCCACACCGTCTACGATAATTTCATGTGTCGTCTCGGAGGGTGGGGACTTCTCGTCCGCGTCGGTGTCCATGATCGTCCCGGCCCTGATACGGATCTGAAGGCCGAGCCTCTCACTTCGTTCCATCGTGCCGAGAATGTCGATATCGCATACAATCATTTCATTGATTGCAATGCGATGGATTTCGGGACGGGAGCAGGGGAGAAAATGCCCCGAAACATCCGTTTCGCCTACAATAATATATATGGTCCGGTCAGCAATGTGAATATCTATCGACCTGAAGAGACTCTCGGCGGTTTTTATTTTCTTGAGAACAGTTATGCTTTCGAAGACAAATCGGATATAGAACTCGAGGGATTCAATAGTTCTCCATCTGCTACCGACTATGCCCGGATGGAACGGGAGCGTGTCCTGGCCTCTCTTCCCGGAGTCGGACCAGCATGGTACGATAACAATAATAAGGATCTGGCTTATATCGGAGCCGGATACAGCAAAATATTGTCGGAATAAGCGCGATTTTACAAATTAATCAACGTGGATAATAGTCAGGATATCAGGTAATTAAATTGGTGTTTAGGGTTGATAGGAAAATTTTTTATACCTTTGGAATAAAAATATATTCAAATTGGGATAAATTTGAAAGCCCCTGAAACTTCTATAACCTATATTTGCACCGTAATCCTCGGCAATCATTAGCCACAGTAAGTAACGGAAAAGTATTAAAATTTTAAATCTATTTTTGTTAATGAAAAACAGTGACAAAACTCACGGGTTTTCACGAATGATGTGGACTCTCCTCTTTCTCGCCCTAAGTCTGGGTATCAGAGTGAGTGCAGAGAACATTCAGGTGAACGGTACGGTCGTTGAGCCTAACGGCGATCCTCTTTTAGGAGTTTCTGTAATGCTCGAAGGCACAACGACAGGAGCAGCGACAGATCTCGACGGTAATTTTACCCTCTCAGTTCCCGAGGGGGGCAAACTGACCTTCTCTTATATAGGTTATGAGACAGTAACTCTCCCTGCGACTCCTCAGATGAAAGTCACAATGAAGGAAGATCGCCAGCAGCTCGACGAAGTGGTTGTGGTCGGTTATGGTCAGCAGAAGAAAGTCAATCTCACCGGTGCAGTGGCCAGTGTCGATGGCGAGCAGCTCACGACACGTGTTGCTCCCAATGCCTCGTCGCTTCTTCAGGGACGCGTGGCCGGTCTTCAGATCGTTCAGAATTCAGCCAATCCCGGTGCCGAGTCGGCCTCAATCCAGATCCGCGGTCAAGGCACTTTCTCAAGCGCAGGCTCCAATCCTCTCGTGCTCATTGACGGCGTGGAGGGTGACATGGACAAGCTTAATCCCAATGTGATCGAGAATATCACCGTCCTCAAGGATGCGGCATCCGCTTCTATCTACGGTGCGCGTGCTGCCAATGGTGTCATCCTCATTACCACAAAGAATGGCAGCGAGGGACGTCTGAATGTTGACTACAGCTATAACTTTGCCTGGCAGTCGCCCACTACGAAGCAGAAGCGCATCATCAACTCAGCTGAGTATATGACTCTCTTCAATAAGGCTCTCCTTCACACCGGTGGTGATATCGCCACCAAGGGTTACAAGCAGGAGTGGATCGACGCTTATGCCAATGCAGCTCCCGGCGATCCCGAGTATCCCAATCATGACTGGTATGATGACGTGATCAAGACCGCTCCCATGCAGCAGCACTTCCTCAGCATCAACGGAGGCAAGGGAGGTACCACCTATAATATAGGTTTCGGCTACCTTGATCAGGATGGTATGGTGATAAAGACCGGATTCAAGCGTTACAATGCGCAGGTCAATCTCCGCTCCACCTATGGACGCGTGACTTTCGGCACAAACATCAATCTTTCCAAGTCCAACCGTCACTCCACATCCTATACTGCAAACAATGCCCTGACCACCAACGAGACCGAGGATCTTATCCTCTGTACATTCGCTCAGGGTCCCTACTATACTCCCTATCTCCCCGATGGACGATACGCTTCCAGCGGTTATGCCGGACGCGGTCACAACAAGGCTCCCCTCGCTGTAGCCAACAGCGGTGGCGGCAAGAAGTGGAACACCAACTATGTACTTGCAAGTGCATTTGCCCGCGTGAACATCATCGATGGTCTTGATGCCGAGATAAAAGGCTCGGTAAAGTATGACAATACCCTCGCAAAGTGTCTCACCGTATCCTGCACAGCCTATACTTTCCATCCCAACGAGTTTGGCGAGCATCAGGAAAGTGTCTACAACAGCGACAAGAATACTCTCACCGTCCAGCAGACCACTACCAATCAGTACACTCTCTACGGTACTCTCAATTATCGCAAGTCATTCCTTGACAAGCATAATCTCAATGTAATGTTAGGTTATAATCAGGAGAATTACCGTTATGACATGATCGGTGCTTACCGTAACGATGTTCCCACCAATACACTCTGGGAGCTTAACACTGCTGAAACTGCCGGTCAGACCAACGAGGGTCGTGCTTACGAATGGGCCATTCAGTCACTCTTCGGTCGTCTCAATTATGACTTCGAGGGACGCTATCTCTTCGAGGCAAGTTTCCGTTATGACGGCACTTCACGTCTCGCCAAGAAAAAGCGTTGGGGTGTTTTCCCCGCCTTCTCGGCCGGATGGCGCCTCTCGGAAGAAAAATTCCTCCGTGACTTTATCTGGATCTCCAACCTCAAGCTACGCGGTTCATGGGGTAAGCTCGGTAACCAGAACATCGGTAACTATCCCTATCAGGATACTCTCGAAGCCGTCAAGTACAACTTCGGAGGTATTGTCAACCAGGGTTTCACACAGACAGCCCTCACCAATGCTGAGATCATGTGGGAGACTACAACTTCAACCAACGTCGGTCTTGACTTCGGTTTCCTCAACAACCGTCTCTACGGTACAGCCGAGTGGTACAAGAAACGCACCAAGGACATCCTCCGTACACTTCAGGTTCCCTCCCATGTGGGTGTGACCGCACCTACCGTCAATGACGGCGTGATGGACAACTGGGGTTGGGAGTTCTCTCTCGGATGGCGTGACCGCATCGGTGAGTTCACCTACGGCATCTCTGCAACACTCGAGACATATGAGAACAAACTCGTCAAGTTCGGTGCCCGCCAGATCAACACCAACGGTACCATCCGTGAAGAGGGACTCCCGTGGGATACATACTATATGTATATCTTCGACGGCCTCTATCAGAACGAGCAGGAGCTTAAGGATCTCAAGCCTCTGAGCAACCTCGCCAAGCCGGGCGACATGAAGTTCAAGGATCTTGACGGTGACGGCAAGATCACGACCAACGACCGCGCGGTCGTGGATGGCGCATTCCCGAAATTCAACTACGGCTTCACCATTAACGCGGAGTGGAAGGGTATTGACTTCTCTGCTTTCTTCCAGGGTGTCGAAGGAAAGAAGACTTATCTCAAGGACTGGGGTATCCAGCCTTTCCGTCAGGGATCCATCCCCGCCACCATCTGGCGTGACGCATGGGATGGTGAAGGTACCTCCAACACCGTTCCCCACATCTTCAACGACGGCTATGCTCCCAACACCGCTATCTGTACATGGTATCTCCAGGATGCATCTTATCTTCGTCTCAAGAATCTTCAGATCGGCTACACCCTTCCCGAGTCATGGATGAAGAAGATCCACTTCCAGAGCGTGAGAGTCTACTTCTCCGGTGACAACCTTTGGACACACACCAAGATGTTCCAGGGCATCGATCCCGAGCGTACCGCCAAGAACTCCCGTGCGGTCATCTATCCCCAGGCCAAGGTCATATCTTTCGGTGTAAAAGTAAGTCTTTAATTTTAACAGGATTATTTCAACGATGAAAAAACATATTTTGATTTGTGCTTCGGTTATCGCAATGGCAGCCTGCATGGTATCCTGTGAGGATTACCTTGAGAAGCAGCCCCTTGACTCAGTGAGCACATCCAACTTCTGGAATACGAAAAAGGATGCCGACAAGGCTCTAACCGCTGTCTATTCCTCCTTCCGCAACGGCACATTCGCAGCCGTTCCCGGTGGCGGTCCCTGCACCGAACAGGAGTGTCTGTCAGACAATGCCGTCACCCGTAGCGCACATCTCACCATTACCCAGGGTGGCATCGACGCCTCCACCGGTGGTCTTCTCACCGACATGTGGACCAACTGCTACAAAGGTATCGCAGCTGCCAATTATTTCCTTGACAACTGTGATAAAGTTGAAGACCTCTACACGGAGGAGGAATTCAACAAGATGAAAGCCGAGGCTCTCTTCGTCCGTACTTTCTTCTACAATGAGCTCGTGGTTCATTATGGCGATGTCCCTCTCATGCTCCATGTCGCCAAAGTCGGTGACGGTTTCGAGAAGATGCCCCGTACACCCCGTGCCGACGTTGTGGCTCAGATGATCGAGGATATCGATTATGCCATCAGATGGCTCCCCAATGTGGCTTACACTGATGGTCATGCCGTCCAGGGATCGGCTCTCGTGCTCAAATGCCGTATCCTTCTTAATGATGGCAAGTATGCCGAGGTCGCCAAACTCGCCGGCGACTATATCCATGATGCTTCCAATCCCTTCTCGCTCGCCGACGACTATGCCGGTATCTTCTTCGGCAAGCAGAAGAACAATCCCGAGATCATGTTCTCTATCCAGTTCACAGCCCCCGATGATTTCCACGCTCTCGATCAGATGGTTGGTAGCCGTATGACCGTCTTCCCAAGCTATAATCTGCGGGCTGCTTATGAGGAGGGAGACCCCCGCATCAAGATGACAATGTATGAAGAGGGCGATCCTTGGGTAAATAATGACAAGACAGGCAAGTTTGAGGAAAACGGCAATCGTGCCGAGGGCACCATCCCCTTCACCGGAATGGCTTTCAAGAAGTACGTGGATCCAAGTGCTTTCGCTCCCAATGCCGCCACTCTCAGCGACCAGCACATCGTCAAGATGCGCTATGCCGATCTCCTGCTCATGTATGCCGAAGCAATGTTTGAGAGCGGTAAGGGTGACGATCCCAAAGCTCTCAAGGCTCTCAACGATGTGCGCCAGCGTCCCGGCGTCAATATGCCTGCCAAGACTGCGCTTACCCGTGAGATCATCCGCAACGAGCGCCGTGTGGAGCTCGCCTACGAAGGTATCCGTTATTATGATATCATCCGCTGGGACATTGCCAAAGATGTTATCCCGACCGTCCAGTATACTGCCACCGGTGACTTCCGTAAGTTTGACGGCAACCTCTGGCCTATTCCTCAGGCTCAGATGGATATCATGGCCGACTATTGGACTCAGAACGCTCCCTGGTAATGATAGGGTAGTGTTCACCTGATCTGCCTGTTATACAGGGCTTACACATACACGAAGGGACTGCACCTCCGGAAAATCAACTCAGAACTTCCGGAAGTGCAGTCCTGATTTTTGGAGTTATGGATTATAATTATGTATTTTTGCTCCTGAAAAACATATGACTATGGCTGATAAGGAAGGGAAGCGTTGTTTCTGGGCCGGAGATGACCCGCTCTACGTGAAATATCATGACGAGGAGTGGGGGAGACCTGTGACGGATGATCGCACACTTTTTGAGTTTCTCATCCTCGAAGGAGCCCAGGCAGGGCTTGCGTGGATCACGGTGCTCCGCAAGCGCGAGGGATATCGTGAACTGTTTCATGACTTCGACTATGAAGCGGTGTCGCGTATGACTCCTGAAGATGAGGAGCGGCTCAGAAGCGATTCACGAATAGTGAGAAATCGGCTTAAGATACATAGCGCGGTCGTTAATGCACGCCTTTTCGGAGAAGTGGTTCGTGAATTTGGATCATTCTATAATTATGTGACTTCTTTTCTGCCCGGAGGGAAGAGGATTGTCAATGATATCCCTTCGGCCGAAAGTCTGCCCGTCACCTCTCCGGTTTCCGACGCCATGAGCCGTGACATGAAGCGACGTGGATTCCGTTTCTGTGGATCGACCATCTGCTATTCTTTCCTTCAGGCCACAGGATTCATTGATGATCATCTCAATGATTGTCCCTGCAAAGGAAAGGTATGAAAAAACAGTGTGACTCGTTTGAGCCACACTGTTCCATTAGTCTTAGTATGTAGTTGAAGGGGAATTAATAATTCTCGGGACGGAGCTCGAAGAATGCCTGCGGATGCTTGCAGACGGGGCAAACAACAGGTGCAGACTTTCCGATATGGATATGACCGCATTCGCGGCACATCCACATGCGGTCACCGTCGCGTGAGAACACGAGGCCGTCCTCGATGTTCTTGAGAAGGGTGCGATAGCGCTCCATGTGGGTGCGCTCGATCTCGCCTACCATCTCAAACTGACGGGCGATGTCGTTAAATCCTTCCTCGCGGGCGATCTTGGCAAAATCCTTGTACATGTCTTCCCACTCATACTCCTCGCCTGCGGCTGCATCAACGAGATTCTCGGGTGTTGCGGGCACGTCACCGCCGTGAAGAAGCTTGAACCAAAGCTTGGCGTGAGTATGCTCGTTATGGGCGGTCTCCTCAAAGATCGCACCAATCTGCTGATAGCCGTCCTTCTGGGCTTTCTTGGCGTAGAAAGAATATTTTACACAAGCCTGCGATTCGCCGGCGAACGCTGCTTTCAGACATTCCTCAGTCTTTGTTCCTTTGAGATCTTTCATAATAAATAGTTGAATGTGATGTTTTGTCTATAAAACATGTGGTGGGTGAAAAAAGTTCAAGGAAGTGTAATTTTTTTTCGCGTCGATATACTTTCTTGCATCAATGGGTTCTGTATAATGATAGTTTATTTTAAGCCAAAGCAGACATATTTTATAACAAAAGCGTGCCAACTAAATGCGGGCACGCTTTTGACTGGATTGGGAATTGACATTATGCTTTTATAATATCAAACTGGGGAGCTGCTCCTGATTCTTTCTTAATTCCGAGTTGCTTATCAAAAGCCTCGAAGATTTGCTCACGAGTGGGCTTTGATGAGGTGTTTGTTACAATCTGTACAGTAAGCCCCTTTGCGTATTTCTTCCAGGACGACTTAACCGTTACTTTCCATGCTTGTGCCATAATCGGTTGATTTTTAAGTTAAA